>JAIUOM010000211.1 GCA_020161215.1 Pseudomonadota bacterium | reverse complement strand
CCGTTGTTGCCGCTCTCGATGGCCTGCTCGACGGGGTCAGTACCCTTCGCGTCGACGGGCTTGGTCGACGTGCGCTGCGGCATGGCGTTTCGGTAGAACGCGGTCTGCTCCTTCGCGCGGGTCTCTTTCTTCACCGTGTTGTTCGTCTCGGCGGCGAACTTCGCGTCAGGCGCGACTTCACCGTTGCCGGGCGCCACGTCGACGACCTGCCCAGGCGCCTGCTCTGGCACCTTCTTCTCGAGCTTCTTCTTCTCGGGCCGGTCCTTCGCCTTGCTGGCGAGCGCGGGCGCGTCGGGGCCACGGTTCTTCTCGAACTGCGCAGCGGTCAGCGGCCTGAACGCGACGGGACGATCGGAGACGCGGCGCTGGCCCTTGAGGGGCGGCGTGTCCAACTGGAGGTGCGAGAGGAAGAGGAGCACCAACAGCATCACCCCATGGCCTGCGATCGCGAACACGAGGGCCAGACCAGCTCGGAGCAGGTTGGGCTCTTTCGGCGCGTCGTGGCGGGGAACCAACAGCACGGGCTCGAAGCATAACGCCGGTGCGCCGCCGCGACAGGGCCCGAAACAACAGTGAATTCAGGCGGGTTCGAGGGTGGGTCAATAGACCCGACTCACCGTCGCGCCGCCGAAGTAGTGCTGCAGGATCTGCTGGTACGTCTGGCCTGCCTCGGCTCGGCCGATGGCGCCCGCTACAACGGCCGCATTCCGGCGCTGTTCGCGCTGCCGCCGGGCGCGCGCCAGGTGCGTATCGAACTGCTGGCCGTGCCCTACATCCCCTACGGCATCGTGGCGGCTCGCATGGGTCCCACCAACCTGCTGTTGCCGCGCCACTCGGTCACGCTGCAGGCGGTGGTCGGGCAGGGCGCCGCGGCGTCGGGGGTGGTGTTGGTGATCGGCCTGTTGACACTGCTGCTGTGGCTGCCGCGCCGGCGCGACCTGAACCTGCTGTGGCTGGCCTTCGCCTGCGGGCTGTGGGGGGTGCGCGGCGTGATCTATTTCGATCCGATGGTCGCCGGCGCGCCACGGCTGTACGAGCAGCTCAACCCGGTCAACGCCTTGCTGGCGGTGGCGGCCTTGGCGGTGGCAGCCATCCACCTGGTGCGGCCTGCGCGGGCACGGCGCCAGCCGATCGTCGGTATCGCGGCGCTGGTGGGCGCCGTCCTGGGCAGCTTTGTGCTGGTCGAGCTGCTCGGACACGGCGCGGTGCTGGCGCGCGCCGCCGCGCACATCGGCGGCACGCTCCTGACCTGCTGGCTGGGGCTGGATTTCTGGCGCCAGCGCCGGCGCCTGCCCTGGTACCAGACGGCCGGGCTGCTGACCAGCCTGCTGATCTTGCTGGGCTGCGCGTTGCACGACCTGCTGGTGGTGGCTGGCGTGCTGCCGCCCGACGCCGACGCCTATGTGTTCTGGGGCCTGAGCGGCGTGCTGGTGGCCTTCGCGCTGATCTCCGGCGAGTACGTGGTGCAGACCCTGAAACGGGCCGAACGCAGCAACGAGGAGCTGGAACGCCACGTCGCGCGCAAAAGCCATGAGTTGGAGCAAAGCTACGCGCGCCTGCGCGACTCCGAGCGCGAGGCCGGGCGCACGCAGGAGCGCGAGCGCCTGATGCGCGAGATGCACGACGGCCTGGGCGCGCACCTGATGACGGCCTTGCGCGGCGTCGAGCGCGGCGCGCTGGGGCCGGCCCAGGTGGCGCAGTCGCTGCAAGACAGCCTGGATGAGCTGCGCCTGCTGATTGACGGCGCCGAGATGGGCGACTACCTGCCTGGCGCGCTGGCGATCTGGCGCAACCGCTGGGACGACCGGCTGGCCGCCGCCGGCGTGGGGCTGCACTGGCGACTGGACGAGTCGCTGGACGACGTGCGCTTGTCTGGCGACGCCACCTTGCAGGTGCTGCGCATCCTGCAGGAGGCGGCCACCAACATCGTCAAGCACGCCCAGGCGCGCCACATGACGCTGCAGGCCGGCACCGCGGCGCGGGCCGGCGGCCGCGAGCTGCGCATCGCCATCCGCGACGACGGGCGCGGCATGGGCCAGGCCAGCGACGAGGCGGGCCAGCGCGGGCTGCGCAACATGCGCCACCGCGCCGAGCAGCTTGGCGCCCGGCTCGACATCGGTCCGAACGGCGACGGGCCAGGCACCGAGGTGCTGCTGCGGCTGCCGTTGGACGGCGCCTGGGCGCCGTGAACAGACGCTAGGCCACCAGGCCGCGCCGCGTAGCCTCGAGGGTGGCCTCGGCGCGTGAGGAAATGCCCAGCTTGCGGTAGATGTCGCGCACGTAGCCGCTGACCGTGGTGGCGCTGATGCTCAGCAGGGGGCCGACCTCGGCCACGCGGTAGCCCTTGGCGATGAGGCGCAGCACGTCGATTTCGCGTTCGGTCAGCTTCACATCGTCCGGGTCTGGCGCCGCCGCATCGTTGGGCGGCGGCGGCGTGTCGCGGAAGTGGCGCAGCACGCGCAGCGCGACCGAGGGCGACAGCGCCGGCTCGCCCTGCTCGATGCGCCGCAACTGGGCAATCACCTGCTCGGTCGGCTGCGATTTGAGGATGTAGCCGGTGGCGCCAGCGCGCAGGGCCGGGAACACGCGGGTGTCGTCGTCGTGGATGGTGGCGACGATGACGGCCGCGCCAGCACGCGCCTGCACCAGTTCGACGATCAGGCGCTCGGCGTTGCCGTCGGGCAGGCCCCAGTCGACCACGGCCAGCGCGTAGTCGTGCCCGCGCATGCGCTGGCGCGCCTCGGCCAGCGTGGCGGCGGTGTCCACCGTGCGCACCTGGGGCAGCGCGCGCGGCAGCAGCTCGGCCAGCCAGCGGCGCGGCTCATCCAGGTCTTCGACGATCAGGACGCGTTCGTGCGGAAGGACAGCGGAGGCCGGGTGCGACACCAAGCAAGTCTACGGGCGCGGCGTGCCCAGGCCAAGTGCGCGCCCCCCTCTGTTCGCAGGGTGCCCAGGTGGCACTGACGCCGGTATGGTCCGAGCGTTTGACACTGGTTTTTACATTTTTTTCAGGAATACACCTCATGACACGCGTCCATCCCCATGCCCTGTCCCTGTTGTGCGGCTGCCTGGCCGCGGCCGGCCTGCTGAGCGCCTGCGGCGGCGGGGACGACGATCCAAGCACCACCATCGAGGGCACAGTGGTCAAGGGGCCGGTGAACGCTGCCCAGGTCTGCGCCTACACCGCGGTGGCGGCCGGCAAGGGCGACCGGCTGAGCTGCGTGACGAGTGGTGTGGCCGGCACCTACGCGTTGACCCTGAACCAGAGCGGCGACGTGGTGATCGAGGCCAGCGGCGGCAGCTACGTCGATGAGACCACCGGTCAGACGACCGCCTTGGCGGACCCGATGCAGGTGGTGGTGACGGCCAACGGCGGCACCACGCGCGGCGTGGTCACGCCCTTCACCACGATCGCCTACAGTCTGAGCAAGGTCGCCTCGGGTGGCGTCAGCGGCGCCACGTTCAACAGCTCGGCAAGCCGCGTGGCGACGATGTTCGGCGCCAACAACCTGAGCCTGTCCGGCACCACGCCGGTGGTGACGGCGGGCAGCACCGACGCCTACGGCCGACTGCTGCGCGCCGTCTCGCAGTTCATCGCCAACGGCGGGAAACTGGCGGACTTCCAGGGCTTTGGCAACCCGAGCAGCCTGCAGGCCGCCTTCATCGCCGCCTACAACCAGGCCAACGGCAGCGGCGGCACCTTCAACCTGACCGCGCCGGCACCGGCGCCCAGCCCAGCGCCCACGCCAGCACCAGCGCCCACCCCCGCGCCCACGCCTGCTCCGGCGCCCACCCCTGCCCCAGCACCTACACCGGCCCCGGCCCCCACGCCTGCTCCGGCGCCCACGCCCGCGCCCGCCCCGTCCGGCAACAAAACCCTGGTGCTGACGGTGACCGCCATGGGCGCCACCAATACCGTCACCTTGACCGATGTGCCACAACCGAGTTCCGAGCAGGAGTTCTGCGCCGACCTGCAGAACGACGCCACGTTCAAGCAGTTGACGGCCGGTGGCACGGGCACGGTGACGATCAACAGCTGCAGCTATTCGGGCAACACCGGCAACATCAGCGCCACGGTATCGATCACCTCACCGGTCGTGCTCACCGTGCCCTACACGGTGAACTACAGCTACCGGTAGGCCACGGCAAGCTGGGTCAGGCGGCCTCCGTCAGGCCCAGGAAGATCGTCAAATGCTATATTTTAAATAGCTACTCAGGATGAATTGACGCCGGCCAAGGCCGTGTCAGGTCATCATCATCTCGTACACCGCGCCAAGCCGCTCCATGGCCACGCGCAGGCGGCGGCTCATCTCGCGCGCCATGTTCATCTGGATCAGCGCGAACTGTTCCAGATCCTGCTCGTACAGCGCATGCAGCCGGGCCACGGGCAACACCAGGGCGCGGCTGTCTTCCACCGCCACGATGGAAGCGCTGCGCGGCGTCAGATCGACCAGGGCCATCTCGCCAAAGCAATCGCCCGGGCCGAGAAAGCGCAGCGTCATCTCGCCGCCGCCCACGTGCCGGCGCACCGCCACACGGCCGCGTTCCAGCACGAACAGCTCGTCCCCTTGGTCGCCCTGGTGGCAAAAGAAATCGCCGGCCGGCAACTCCCGTTGCTGCGCGTCACCGGCCAGCAGCTCGATGGTGGCGTTGTTCAGCCCCCCGAACAAGGGCATGGCCTGAAACAACTCGATGCGCGTGGGGTCCATGGCGGCCTCCTGCTCTCGGTTCGGTGGGGGTGGCGGCCGCGCGTGGGGCCGCCACGCGGGCTCAGCGCCGCGACAGCGCGTCCATGGTGGCCGAATCCAGCCGCCCCGTGACGGCCAGGCCGTTGGCGCGCTGGAAGGCGCGCAGGCCGTTCGCCGTGCGCGCGCCCATATCGCCGTCCGGCGTGCCGACGTTGTAGCCCATCTCGTTCAGGCGTTGCTGCGCCTGCGCCACCGACAGCGTCGCGCCACCGCCACCCGCCTGGCTTGGCGCGCTGGTCTGCTGCGGCGCGGCGCCGCCGTCCACCCCCAGCCGACCGCCGCCGCCCAGGCCCTGGCCCTGCACGCTTTGGGCGCGGTAGTTGCGCAGGCTGCGCACCATCTGGTTGTAGGCGTCCATGAAGGCGGCC
>JAIUOM010000210.1 GCA_020161215.1 Pseudomonadota bacterium | reverse complement strand
TTGGCGGGCCGTTAGCTCAGTTGGTTAGAGCAGGGGACTCATAATCCTTTGGTCGCTGGTTCGAGCCCAGCACGGCCTACCAATTTTTATAGGTTATACTTTCAGGCTTCGTGCGGCTGTAGCTCAGTTGGATAGAGTACTTGGCTACGAACCAAGGGGTCGTGGGTTCGAATCCTGCCAGCCGCACCATTTTTTTCCTGACAAGCCCCGCAAGTCCATGATTTGCGGGGCTTTTCTCTTGGAGGCTTGGGCCATGTTCACGGGCATCATCACCGGCGTCGGGCGCATCGTCGAGGTGCGTGATCTGGGCGCCGACAGCAGCCACGGCAAGCAATTGGTGGTGCAAGCCCCAGCCGGCTATCTGGACGACGTGGGTCTGGGCGACAGCATCGCGCTGAACGGCGCCTGCATGACCGCTACGCGCGTGGAGGCGGCCACCGGGCGCTTCGCCATCGACATCTCGGCCGAATCGCTCGCGCACACCAGCGGGCTCGACCGCCCCGGCACCGTGAACCTGGAGAAAGCCCTGCGCGCGCAGGACCGCCTGGGTGGCCACCTGGTGTCGGGCCATGTCGACGGCCTGGGCGAAGTGAGCTATTTCGCCCCGGTGGGCGAGAGCTGGGAGCTGCGCATCCTGACCCCGCCGGAGCTGGCCAAGTACCTGGCCTACAAGGGCTCCATCACGGTCAATGGGGTCAGCCTGACGGTGAACCGGGTGGCCGATTCGGCGCGCGGCTGCGAACTCAGCATCAACCTGATTCCGCACACCGTGCAGAACACCGCGCTGCACACCCTGACGGCCGGCGCGCACGTCAACCTGGAGATCGACCTGATCGCTCGTTACGTGGAAAGAATGCTCTCGGCCGGCGTCTAGAAAGCCTGACAAGCTATCAAAATCGTAGTTTAACCAGGCCGGTGGCCAGCGCCGTGCCGCACAGCACGACGGCGCCGCAGCCCAGCATCCAGGGCGTCACGACCTCGCCCAGCAGGGCCGCGCCGTAGAAGACCGCGAACACCGGCACGGCGAAGGTCACCGTCAGCGCCCGCGCCGGGCCCAACTGCTCGATCAGACGGAAGTACAGCACGTAGGCGATGCCCGTGCACAGCACGCCCAGCGTGGCCACCGCGGTCCAGGCCGCGGGCTCGGGCGGTGTGGCCGGCCACAGCAGCAGCGCCGGCAGCGCCAAGCCCAGCGCGGCACCGATCTGGCTGCCGGTGGCCACCATCAGCGGCGGCAGTCCGCTCAGGTAGCGCTGCGTGAAGCTGGCCGCCACCGCGTAGCTGAGCGTTGCCGCCAGGCAGGCCAGCACCGAAGCGGCCGCCCACCAGGCGTTGGCGCCCGAGCGCAGCCCGACCTTGTCCCAGGCCAGCAGCGCCACGCCGATGAAGCCGATCACCAGCCCCAGGCCGCGCGAGACGCCGGGCCGGTGGCCGAGCCAGGCCCAGGCCACCAGGGCGCCGAACAGCGGCACGGTGGCGTTCAGGATGGCCGACAGGCCGGTGGACAGGTGCAGCAGGGCGAAGCCGAACAAGGCGAACGGGATGGCCGAATTGACCAGCCCGCACAGCAGCACCGGGCGCCAATGCCGGCGCAGCGCCCCGGCTTGTCCGCGTGCCAGCATCAGCGGCAGCAGGAACAGCGCCGCCACCGCCACGCGCACGAAGGCCATGGGCAAGGGGCCAAAGGCCAGCGAGGCCTGCCGCATGAACAAAAAAGAAGAGCCCCAGATGGCCGCCAGCAGCAGGAATTCGACCGCCAGCGCGGCGCCAATGGGAGCGGGGGAGGCGGGAACGGCCGTCGACATGGCCGCGAGTATGCCCCGGCCGGGCGGCGCCACGCCGATACCCACTCATGAAAAATCGCCCCTGCTTTCATGCGCGCCGGCCATCAATCCGGTGGCAGGCGGGCCCATCCGCGTCGCTCGGGCCCAGCCGCCACCCTGGGCCGAGCCGGTGCCGCGCAGGCTATGAGAAGCATAGCGCGGCAGGCTGCCTACAATTGCCACTCATGCAAGTCAGCCCCCTCATCTTCAAGGCCTACGACATCCGTGGCACCACGCCGGTGACCCTGAACGAGGAGGTCGCCGAGGCGCTGGGCCTGGCCTTCGGCACCCAGGCCCTGGCGCAGGGCGAGCGCGTGGTGGCCGTGGGGCGCGACGGCCGCCTGTCCGGCCCGGCGTTGGCCGCCGCCCTGATGCGCGGACTGGTCGCCGCGGGCGTGGAAGTGATCGACATCGGCATGGCCACCACGCCCATGCTGTACTTCGCCGCCACCACCTTGTGCTCCAGCGGCATCCAAGTCACCGGCAGCCACAACCCGCGCGACGACAACGGCTTCAAGATGGTGCTGGCCGGCCGGGCCATCCATGGCGAGGACATCCAGGGCCTGCGGCGCACGATCGAGGCCCAGGGCTGGACGCGCCGCGCCGGCGGCAGCCTGCGCACGCACGACGTCATGCCGGCCTACCGCGAACGCATCGTGGGCGACATCCGGCTGGCGCGGCCGATCAAGATCGTGGTCGATTGCGGCAACGGCGTGGCCGGTGCCTCGGCCCCCGACGTCCTGCGCGCCGTCGGGTGCGAGGTGATCCCGCTGCACTGCACCGTGGACGGCAACTTCCCCAACCACCACCCGGACCCCAGCAAGCCCGACAACCTGCGCGACATCATCGAGGCGCTGCGCGGCTCCGACGCCGAGCTGGGCCTGGCCTTCGACGGCGACGGCGACCGCCTGGGCATCGTCACCCGGGACGGCCACACCATCTTCCCGGACCGCCAGATCGTGTTGTTCGCCCGCGACGTGCTGCAGCGCGTGCCCGGCGGCACCGTGGTGTTCGACGTCAAGTGCTCGCAGCAGCTGGCGCCGGCCATCCGCGCCGCCGGCGGCGAGCCGCTGATGTACAAGACCGGCCACTCCCTGGTCAAGGCCAAGATGCGCGAGATCGGCGCCCCGCTGGGCGGCGAGATGAGCGGCCACATCTTCTTTGCCGAGCGCTGGTTCGGTTTCGACGACGGCACCTACGCCGGCTGCCGCCTGCTGGAGATCGTCAGCCGCTCGGCCGACCCCAGCGCCGTGCTCGACGCCCTGCCCAACAGCCACAGCACGCCCGAGCTGAACGTGAGCTGCGCCGAGGGCGAGCCGCATCGCCTGGCGGCCCAATTGCAGGCGCTGGCCGGCGATGCCTTCGCGGCCCCTGCGCAGGTCACCACCGTGGACGGCGTGCGCGTCGATTGGCCCGATGGCTTCGGCCTGATCCGGGCCAGCAACACCACCCCGGTGCTGGTGCTGCGCTTCGAGGGCCGCACGCCCGAGGCCTTGGCGCGTATCCAGGCGACCATGATGAACCTGCTGTACCGCGTCAAGCCCGATGCACGGGTGGATGCGGCGGCGCACTGACCCGGGCGGGCGGCCCCAGGGTTCGGGCGGCCCGCGCCTGAGCCGCCCCGGCCGATAATGCGGGGCACACCGCTTTCCGCCGGCATGTTTCACCCGCTTTACAACCTCGCCGCCTGGCTTGCCCAACCCCTGGTGCGGCGCAAGCTGCGTCGGCGCGGGGTGCTCGAGCCGGCCTACCTCGACAGGGTGCCCGAGCGCTTTGGCCACTACGCCGTGCCGCGTCCCGAACCGGCGCCAGGCGAGCCATTGGTCTGGATCCACGCCGTGTCGCTGGGCGAGACGCGTGCCGCGGCCCTGTTGGTCGAGGCGCTGCGCCGCCAGCGCCCGCAGCTGCGCTTGCTGCTGACGCACGGCACGGCCACCGGTCGCGCCCAGGGCATCGCGCTGCTGCGCCCCGGCGACGAGCAGGTCTGGCAGCCCTGGGACACGCGCGGCGCCGTGCGGCGCTTTCTGCGCCATTTCCGGCCCGACGTCGGGGTGCTGATGGAAACCGAGGTCTGGCCGAATCTTGTGCGCCAGAGCGCCGCCCTGGGCGTGCCGCTGGCCTTGGCCAACGCCCGGCTGTCCGAGAAATCGCTGCGCGGCGCGAACCGTCTCGGTGCCGTGATGCATCGCACCTACGCCGCCCTGGCCACCGTCTGGGCGCAGACCGAGGCCGACGCCGAGCGCCTGCGCCAGGCCGGGGCGCGCCAGGTGCAGGTGCTGGGCAACCTCAAGTTCGATGCCCGCCCGGACGTGGCCCTGCTGGCACGCGGCCAAGCCTGGCGCGCGCGCGCGTCGGCGCCGGTGGTCCTGCTGGCCAGCTCGCGCGAGGGCGAGGAGGTGGAATTTCTCAAGCAGGTGCTGGCCGTGCTGCAGGCCTGGGGCGCGCACCCGCCGGCCCCGGTGGACGGCGTGGCGCGGCGGCCGCCGCAATGGCTGATCGTGCCGCGCCACCCCCAGCGCTTCGACGAAGTGGCCCGGCTGGTGCGCGCCAGCGGCCTGAGGCTGGGCCGGCGCAGCCAGTGGGACGCCGCCGGCCCGGCGCCTGACGCCGCGCCGGTCGAGGTCTGGCTGGGCGACAGCCTGGGCGAGATGCCGGCCTACTACGCGCTGGCCGACGTGGCCCTGCTGGGCGGCAGCTTCGAGCCGCTGGGCGGGCAGAACCTGATCGAGGCCGCGGCCTGCGGCTGCCCGGTGGTGATGGGGCCGCACACCTTTAACTTCAGCCAGGCGGCGGAGCTGGCCGAGGCCGCCGGCGCGGCCCAGCGCGTGACCGATCTGGCGGCCGGCATCGACGTGGCGCGCGCGCTGTTGACCGAGCCGGCCGAACTGGCCGCCATGCGCCAGGCCGCGCTGGATTTCGCCGCCGCGCACCGCGGCGCGGCCGAGCGCACGGCCCAGGCGCTGCTGGCCCTGCTGCCAGGCGCCGAATCGGCCAGAACTTGAGCTTTATGAGCTGTATTTAGGATTTATCCGTAAATTAAACTATTGCCTTGAGTCGCCTGTGATGCGACGCAGGAGCAGTAGATGGCCAAGGCGCGTGCTAATTCGTGGGAAGTAACGGACGAGTTCTGGAAGCGAGTGGAGCCCTTGGTGCCGCAGCCAGCACGTGATCCACAGAGGCAGTACAAACGCGCAGTCGGGGCAGGCCGCCCGACGAAGCCGCCACGGCTGGTGTTCGAGGCGATCATGTATGTGCTGCGCACGGGCTGCCAGTGGAAGGCGCTGCCGGCTGAGCGGTTTGGTAGCGCCAGCGCGATTCATCAG
>JAIUOM010000012.1 GCA_020161215.1 Pseudomonadota bacterium | reverse complement strand
GGACAGACGGCGCTCAACTGCGCGCTCGACCTGTGGCGCCACGGCGTGCTGGCCAAGTACAACGTCGAGCTGATCGGCGCCACGCCCGAGGCCATCGACAAGGCCGAGGACCGCCTGAAGTTCAAGGACGCGATGACCCGCATCGGCCTGGGCTCGGCGCGTTCGGGCATCGCCCACAGCATGGACGAAGCCTGGGGCGTGCAAAAGCAGGTGGGTTTTCCGACCGTGATCCGCCCCAGCTTCACCTTGGGCGGCACGGGCGGCGGCATTGCCTACAACCCGGAAGAGTTCGAGACCATCTGCAAGCGCGGCCTGGAGGCCTCGCCCACCAACGAGCTGCTGATCGAAGAGTCGTTGCTCGGCTGGAAAGAGTACGAGATGGAGGTGGTGCGCGACAAGGCCGACAACTGCATCATCATCTGCTCGATCGAGAACCTCGACCCCATGGGCGTGCACACCGGCGACTCGATCACCGTGGCCCCCGCGCAGACCTTGACCGACAAGGAATACCAGATCATGCGCGACGCCAGCATCGCGGTGCTGCGCGAGATCGGTGTGGACACGGGCGGCTCCAACGTGCAGTTCTCGGTCAACCCCAAGGACGGGCGCATGATCGTGATCGAGATGAACCCGCGCGTGTCGCGCTCGTCGGCGCTGGCCTCCAAGGCCACGGGTTTTCCGATCGCCAAGGTGGCGGCCAAGCTGGCGGTGGGCTACACGCTGGACGAGCTGAAGAACGACATCACCGGCGGCGCCACGCCGGCCAGCTTCGAGCCCAGCATCGACTACGTGGTGACCAAGATTCCGCGTTTCGCGTTCGAGAAATTTCCCGCCGCCGACGACCGCCTGACCACGCAGATGAAGAGCGTGGGCGAGGTGATGGCCATCGGCCGCACCTTCCAGGAATCGTTCCAGAAGGCGCTGCGCGGCCTGGAGGTCGGCGTCGACGGCATGAACCAGAAGACGCAGGACCGCGAGTGGCTCGAGAAGGAGCTCGGCGAGCCCGGCCCCGACCGCATCTGGTTCGTCGGCGATGCCTTTGCCGCCGGCTGGTCGCTGGACGAAGTGCACCAGATCACCAAGATCGACAAGTGGTTCTTGGTGCAGATCGAGGAGATCGTCAAGATCGAGCTCGACCTGGACCGCCACACCGAGCAGCATGGCGAGGACGCGCTCGGCATGCTCTCGAAAGCCGAGCTGTTGACGCTGAAGAAGAAGGGCTTTTCCGATCGGCGCCTGGCCAAGCTGCTGCGCACCACCGACAAGGCCGTGCGCGAGGTGCGCCGCGCCCTGGACGTGCGCCCGGTCTACAAACGCGTGGACACCTGCGCCGCCGAGTTCGCCACCGACACCGCCTACATGTACTCCACCTACGAGGAGGAGTGCGAGGCCGAGCCCACCGACAAGAAGAAGATCATGGTGCTGGGCGGCGGGCCCAACCGCATCGGCCAGGGCATCGAGTTCGATTACTGCTGCGTGCACGCCGCGCTGGCCATGCGCGAGGACGGCTACGAGACCATCATGGTCAACTGCAACCCCGAGACCGTGTCCACCGACTACGACACCTCGGACCGCCTGTACTTCGAGCCGCTGACGCTGGAAGACGTGCTGGAGATCGTCGAGAAAGAAAAACCCGTCGGCGTGATCGTGCAATACGGCGGCCAGACGCCGCTCAAGCTGGCCCTGGGCCTGGCGGCCGAGGGCGTGCCCATCATCGGCACGACGCCGGACATGATCGACGCCGCCGAGGACCGCGAGCGCTTCCAGAAGCTGCTGCACGAGCTGGGCCTGCGCCAACCGCCCAACGCCACCGCCCGCACCGAAGGCGATGCGCTGGAAAAAGCCGCCGCGCTGGGCTACCCCCTGGTGGTGCGCCCCAGCTACGTGCTGGGCGGCCGCGCCATGGAGATCGTGCACGAGCAGCGCGACCTGGAGCGCTACATGCGCGAGGCCGTCAAGGTCAGCAACGATTCGCCGGTGCTGCTGGACCGCTTCCTCAACGACGCCATCGAATGCGACGTGGACGCGCTGCGCGACCCGGTCGGCCAGGTCTTCATCGGCGGCGTGATGGAGCACATCGAGCAGGCGGGGGTGCATTCGGGCGATTCGGCCTGTTCGCTGCCGCCGTACTACCTCAAGCAGGCCACGGTGGACGAACTCAAGCGCCAGACGGCGGCCATGGCCAAGGCGCTGAACGTGGTCGGCCTGATGAACGTGCAGTTCGCCATCCAGGAGCAGCTGCAGCCCGATGGCGGCAAGCAGGACGTGATCTACGTGCTGGAAGTGAACCCACGCGCCAGCCGCACCGTGCCCTTCGTCAGCAAGGCCACCGGCATCCAGCTGGCCAAGGTGGCGGCGCGTTGCATGGCCGGCCAGAGCCTGGCCGAGCAGGGCATCACCACCGAAGTCACGCCGCCGTACTTCAGCGTCAAGGAGGCGGTGTTCCCCTTCGTCAAGTTCCCCGGCGTGGACACCATTCTCGGCCCCGAGATGAAATCCACCGGCGAGGTGATGGGCGTCGGCAAGAGCTTCGGCGAGGCCTACATCAAGGCCCAGATGGGCGCTGGCGAACGCCTGCCCCGGCCGCTGAAGGCCGACGGCACGCCCAACGGCAAGGTGTTCCTGACGGTGAAGAACGCCGACAAACCCACGGCGGTGAAGATCGCCCGCG
Organism: Pseudomonadota bacterium; assembly: GCA_020161215.1. Taxonomy (GTDB): domain Bacteria; phylum Pseudomonadota; class Gammaproteobacteria; order Burkholderiales; family Burkholderiaceae_C; genus Ottowia. Next base: position 50,566 of record JAIUOM010000012.1, on the reverse strand, counting down.
AGCTGACGGCCATGGGCTTTGGCCTGGTGGCCACGCGCGGCACGGCGGCCGCCATCGTGGCCGCGGGCGTGCCTTGCGAGACGGTGAACAAGGTCACCGAAGGGCGCCCGCACATCGTCGACATGATCAAGAGCGACCAGATCGCCCTGGTCATCAACACGGTGGAAGAGCGCCGCAACGCCATCACCGACAGCCGCGCCATCCGCACCAGCTCGCTGCTGGCGCGCGTGCCCACCATCACCACCATCTTTGGTGCCGAGGCGGCCGTCGAGGGCATGAAGTTCATGGACAAGCTGGGCGTGGTGTCGGTGCAGGAAATGCACGCCGCGCTGGGTTGATCCGGGTTTTCACTGGGGTTCAGACACGGCATAATCCGTCTTCAACGACCCCCCACACCGCCGAGGCCCCCCTCGGCGGTTTGCTTTTGAGGAATTCGAAATCATGGCCACCTTCCCCATCACCAAGCGCGGTGCGGAAAAACTCAAGACCGAGCTGCATCGCCTGAAAACCAAGGACCGTCCCGAGGTCATCAACGCCATCGCCGAGGCGCGCGCCCAGGGCGATTTGAGCGAGAACGCCGAGTACGACGCCGCCAAGGACCGCCAGGGCTTCATCGAAGGCCGCATCAAGGAGGTCGAGGGCAAGCTGGCGGCGGCCCAAGTCATCGATCCGTCCGGGCTGGACGCCGGCGGCAAGGTGGTGTTCGGCGCCACCGTCAAGCTGGAGGAAGAAGAAAGCGGCGAGCAGGTCACCTACCAGATCGTCGGCGAGGACGAGGCCGACTTGAAGCACGGCCTGATCAACATCTCCAGCCCCATCGCCCGCGCGCTGATCGGCAAGGAAGAGGGCGACACGGCCGAGGTGCAGGCGCCGGGCGGCATCAAGCACTACGAGATCATTGCCGTGAATTACCTGTGACCCCCCCGAAGCGCCTGCGGCGCCTCCCCCCAGGGGGCGAGCCGGCCGCTTCGGAGCGGCCGTGCGCAGCGGCTCCCGGGCTGGCCTGCTCCGCGGCCTTTCGATGACGATTTTTTGACTCTGGGTTGGGCATGCGACAACGACTGGCACTTTTCGCGGCGGCCCTGTGGTGGGGCAGCTTGACGGCGATCGGCTTCATGGCGGTGCCGCTGCTGTTCGCGCACCTGCCGACGCCGGCCATGGCCGGGCAGATGGCGGCGCGCCTGTTCACGGCGCAGACCTGGCTGTCGGTGGTCTGCGGCGTGGTCTTGATGTTGGTCAACCGGCGAGCCGGGGATTCGGCTAAGGTGGCAGGCGGTCAGATCGCCCTGGTGGCGGTCATTTTGGGTACCCTGCTGGCCTTGTTGATCGAGTTTGCCGTGGCGCCGCACATCCGGGCACGCGACAACCTGCGGTTGTGGCACGGCGTGGGCACGGCCATGTACGCGGTGCAATGGCTGTGCGCCGGTGGGGTGTTGTGGGCGCTGGGCGCCCCCGCACATGGGACGACGACACGCGATGAACTCTCCGATCATTGAAATTGACCTGGCCGACTGGCGCCAGGCCCAGGCCCGCCCCGAGTGGACGGCGGCGGTGGAGGACGGCAAGGTGCTGTATTTCCCGCGCCTGGCCTTCGCGCTGCAAGACGGCGAGTCCGCGCTGCTGCGCGAGGACATGCTGGCCGCGGGTTCACGCAACGTCAGCTTGGGCGCCGACGGGGCGCTCAAGGGCGCCGGCGGCAGCCCCGAGGACAGGGCCCGGCTGGGCGCCATGGTGGGGCGTTTTCGTGAGCAGGCCCTGGCGCTCATCGACCAACTGCTGCCCGAGTACCGCGGCGCGCTGCGCGTGGCCCCGACCAGTTTTCGCCCGCGCCAGGTCGAGACGCGCGCACAGTCGGTGCGCGCCGACGACCAGCGCATGCACGTCGACGCCTTTCCCACCCGGCCGACCTACGGCGAGCGCATCCTGCGCGTGTTCACCAACCTGAACCCGGATGGCGCGCCGCGTGTCTGGCGCGTGGGCGATTCGTTCGAGGCCGTGGCGCGCAAGTTCCTGCCCCAGGCCAAGCCCTACCGCCTGTGGCAGGCCAAGCTGCTGAACACGGTGCACGTCACCAAGTCGCTGCGCAGCGAGTACGACCACCTGATGCTGCAACTGCACGACCTGATGAAGCAGGACGAGGACTACCAGAAGAACGGCACCCAGCTGACCATGCCGTTTCCGCCCGGCAGCGTGTGGGTGTGCTATTCCGACCAGGCCACGCACGCGGTGATGAGCGGCCAGTTCATGATGGAGCAGACGCTGTACCTGCCGCCCGGGCGCGAAGCCCACCCCGAGGCCAGCCCGCTGGCCATCCTCACGCGGCTGGTGGGGCGCCCGCTGGCGGGCGTGGGCGCCGGCCAGGGGCGCTGAGCCACTCGGCCAGGTGGCGGGTCAGGGCGAGAGCCGCTCGCGCAGCCAGGCGCCGGCTTCCAGCCGGTAGCACAAGCGGTCGTGCAGCCGGCTCTTGCGGCCCTGCCAGAACTCCCAGCGGTCGGGCTTCAGCCGAAAGCCGCCCCAGTGCGGTGGGCGCGGCGGGTTCAGCAAGAATTTCGCGCCGACCTTGGCCGCCTCGGCCGCCAGCCAGGCGCGGCTGGGGATGACCTGGCTTTGCGGGCTGGCCCAGGCGCCAATGCGGCTGTCCAGTGGCCGGCTGGCGTAGTAGGCGTCGCTTTCGGCGGCTTCCACCTGCTCGACGCGGCCCTCGATGCGCACCACGCGCTCCAGCTCCACCCAGTGGAACTGCAGGGCGGCGTAGGGGTTGCCGGCCAGTTGTTGGCCCTTGCGGCTGTCGTAATTGGTGTACCAGACCAGGCCGCGCGGGTCGAAATCCTTGATCAGCACCACCCGCGTGCTGGGGCGCAGGTCACTGCCCACGGTGGCCAGGGTCATGGCGTTGGGTTCGGGCACCTCGCCCGCGCGCGCTTGCTCGAACCACTGGGCGAATTGCCGCAGCGGATCGGCGTGCGAGGCGTGCTCGGACAGCTCGGCGCGTTCGTAGCTTTTGCGCAGGTGGGCGATGTCGGCGTTCATGCCGGCAGTATAGGCAGGGCTCAGGCGCTGGCCGCGTCGCCCTCGGCGTGGCCCAGCAGGCGCGTCAGGGCCCGATCCCGGATGCCGTGCGCGTGCAGGCTGTGCTGGGTTTGCTGGGCGTAGTCCAGCGTGCTGCCGTAGCGCCCGTTGGCGTGGCGGAAGATGTGGCGGTACTGCTCGGGCGCCAGCGTGCCGGTGAAGGCCGGGCTGCGCCGCGACAGGGTGAAGGCCAGCGCGTGCACCGGGCCATGCGGGGTGGCGCAGGGCAGCCAGCGCGGGTCGTACACGCCGCTGGGCATCTCGCGCGCCCACAAGGTGTCGAGCACGGCGTCGGCGTGCTGGTGCGGCACGCGGAACACCAGGCCCTGGCAACTGCCGCCGGGCAGCAGGGCGAACACCAGGCCCGGCAGCTCGGGCGTGCCGCGGTTGACGCGGCTCCACATGGCCAGCGCGCGGTGCCAGCCGTGCACGCGCGTGGCGTGGCGCTCGGTGTGATCGAAATCGGTGCGCCAGATCAGCGAGGCGTAGCCGAACACCCACAAGTCCGGCCGCGGCCCGGCCACCTGGTGCCAGTGCGCGCGCGTGCGTTGCAGCAACTGTTCGGGGTCGCGCCCGGGCAGGCGCAGGTGTTCGTAGGTGGCGTAGGTGGCGGTGCGCAGGGAAGCCATGCCAGGACTTTATACAATCGCGTCACTTTTTTCTGGAGCACACATGAGTACGCAAGATGATGACAACCAGGGCTTGATACTGGCCCTGGTGTTCGGGTTGATTCTGTTGGTGATCGGCCTGGTGATTGGTATTGCCCTGCACCGTGCCGGCCAGCGCGCGGTGCCGGCGGTGGCGGCGGCCCCCGCGCCCATGGCGGTGGTCGAGGTGGTCGAGGGCGCCGCCATCCGTGTCGAGGGTGGCGTGGTCAAGTTCTTCTTCGCCAGCGGCAGCGCCGCCGTGGCCGAGGGCGCCCAGGGCGCGCTGGCCGAAGTGGTCAAGGGCGTGGCGGCCGGCAAAATGGCCGTGATCAGCGGTTTTCACGACACCACCGGCGATCCGGCGCTGAACGAAGAGCTGGCCAAGCAGCGTGCCCAGGCCGTGCGCGCCGTGCTGCAGTCGCTGGGTATCGGAGAAGACAAGCTGAACCTGAAAAAACCCGAGGTGACCACCGCCAGCGGCAGCAACGCCGAGGCGCGCCGGGTCGAGGTGACGCTGGAGTAAGCCTTGGGCGCCTGGGCGCCGGCTGCACTGGTTCAGGCCCGGTTTGTCCGGGCTTTTTGCTGCTCGCAAGCATTTGATTTGCTATTGCAACGATAGCTATTCAGGATGATTGGACGCCGGCTGATGCCCAAAAACACCCAAAATTGGATGAGGTGAGGGCGCCGCGGCCGCCTTAGCCTGGCGCGGCGCGCCCGGCCGCCACGCCACGCAAAAAAGCCAGCACGGCGCGGTCCACCGGCAGCGGCGCCAGCAGATCGGGCAGCAGTTGCAGATCGCGCGCGGCCCCGATGTCGAGCTGCCAGGCGGCGGCCTGCTTGCGTTGCTGGCGCGCGCGGGCGCCCGGCAGCAGCGGGCGCAGCCCGTCCAGCAGGTAGCGTTGGCGCTTGGCCAGCAGGCGCAGCCGGTGCTGCCGTGCCAGGCCGCGCGGGCTGTCCGGCTCGGCCTCGCGCAGCGCCTGGTGGGCGTCTTTCAGGCGGGCGCGCAGGCGCTCCAGGCGCCGGTGGGCCCAATCGGCCAGGCGTGCCTTGGCCAGATCGGGCGGGACGGCGGCTTGGGGCAGCGTGTGCAGCCAGTGCTCCAGCGCCACCAGTACCTGCCCGGTGGGCGGTGCGCACAGCGCCTGGCGCAGCGCCGCGCGGCGGCGGGCGCGCTCGGTCGCCACGGTGTTTTCCAGGCGCTGCCAGGCCCGCGCGCGGGCCGCGTCGCCGGCGATGAAGGCGTTGGACCAGGCCGGCAGGGTGGCCAAGGCCGCCACGTCCATGTCGCGCACGGCGCCCAGCGCGGCCAGCAACGGGCCCAGGCCGGCCGTGTCGGGCAGCGGGTGCGCGGCCAGCAGCGGCTTGAACAGCCACAGCATGCTGCGCCAGCGCCGCCAGCCCACGCGCGCCTGGTGCACCCCTTCGGGTGCCGCGCCGCGCGGCACGCCGTCCAGGTTTTCCACGAACTGGCCCAGCGCCTCGCCCAGCAGGGCCTGGGCGGCGTGGGCCAGGGGCGCATCGGGCGCCAGCGCCACCGGGCGGGCGTGGCGCGGTGCCTCGGCCGTGCCGTCGGCCAGGCGCCAGCCGCGCTCGGCCTTGCTGAGCGGGGCGGGCAGCACCGGCAGGTGGGCCGCGATCTCGGCGGCCAGCGCAAACAGGATCTCGGGGTCGCCGTCCAGCAGCTCCAGCTCCAGCTCGCACAGCGCCAGGCGCCGCGCGCCGGCGCGCACGGCGCCGACGTCCAGCACCAGCTCGACACGGCCCCCGCCGGGCAGGTGCAATTCGCGCAAGATGCGCTGGGCCTCGGTTTCGAAGCAGGGGGTGAGCTGGGCGAACCAGCGGCCGTGCGGATCGAGCCGTGGCCAGGGCGTGCCTTGCAGGGCGATGGGGTCGAGCCGGCCGCCGCGCAGGGCCGCTTCCCACTCACCGCGCTGGCTCAGGGCGCCGGCCGAGGCGCCGGCGGTCTTCAGGGTTTGCAGCCAGCGCACGCGCTCCGCGCCCTGGCGCGCCCGGCGCAGACGCAGGGCGGCGCGGGCGCGGCGCAGATCCTGCGCCGGGGTGTCGTAGTAGCGGTTCAGCAATTGCTGTGTCACCGGCACCACGCCGGCCAGCGCGGGCAGCGCGGCCAGTTGCGCGGCGATGCGCTGGGGGTCGGCCCCGGACAGGGTCAGCTTGAGTTCGGTCTCGGCGCTCAAGGCGTGGCTCCAGGGGTTATCTCCAGAACATGGCATTTGAAGCCAGTTGAGCCCTGGCCAGCGTGAACAAATCCTAGGTTGCTATCAAAACAAGAGTTTCCAGAGGCCTGGGCTAGCGCAAACCCTGGCCGCTGGCGTCCTCGGCGCGCTGGATCAGCTCGATCTTGTAGCCGTCCGGATCGGTGACGAAGGCGATCACCGTGCTGCCCCCCTTCACCGGCCCGGCCTCGCGCGTGACCTGGCCGCCGGCGGCCTTGATCTTCTCGCAGGCGGCGTAGGCGTCTGGCACGCCGATGGCGATGTGGCCGTAGGCCGTGCCCATGTCGTACTGCTCGGTGCCCCAGTTGTAGGTCAGCTCGATCTCGGCCTGGCCGGGATTGCCGCCCTCAAAGCCCAGAAAGGCCAGCGAGTACTTGTACTCGGGGTTTTCAGAGGTGCGCAACAACCGCATGCCCAGCACCTCGGTGTAGAAATTAATCGAGCGTTGAAGCTGGCCCACGCGTAACATGGTGTGTAGGATTCTCATGCGGGCATTGTGCTACGGGCCGACCCAAATCTGGGGCGGTCTCAATCCAGACGTGCAATATATTGCATATTTACAAGGGCTTGGGTACAATCCGCCGGACGCGCGAATTCGCGTTGAGCTAATTACGTTAAACAATTTCTTATAAACAGCGCCCCGCACCAGCGGGAGGAGACACGCGGATGAGCAATGATGAGCAGATGCGAGAGGGGCCGGTGGGCCGGTTGTTGCACGTGTTGTGCGACGTGTGCGCGGTGATCGGCGGAGCGGTGTTGATCGCCATGGCGATCATGACGGTGGTCAGCGTGGTGGGCCGCACCTTCTTCGATTCGCCGATCCTGGGCGATGTGGAGCTGGTGCAGCTGGGTTTGGCGGTGTGCGTGGCCACCTTCCTGCCGTACACCCAGTTTCGCAGCGCCAACATCATCGTCGACTTCTTCACCACCAAGGCCTCGGAGCGCGCGCAGCGGCGCATGGATTGCCTGGGCTGCGTGCTGTACTCGGTCATGACCGCGCTGATCGCCTGGCGCGTTCTTGCCGGTGGCCTGCTGAGCCGTGAAAACCAGGAAATCTCGATGTTGATGAGCCTGCCGATCTGGCTGCCCTACGTGCTGATGGTGCCGGGCCTGGTGCTGTGCACCCTGGTCGGCCTGTACCAGGCGGTGCAGTACTGGCAAGCCGCCGGCCGCCTAGGAGAAGCCGCATGAGCACCATGACCATTGGGTTGATGCTGTTCGGCTTCATGCTGGTGCTGATGGCCATCCGCGTGCCGATCGCGGTGGCCATGTTCGTGCCGGGCGTGGTCGGTTACGTGGTGCTGTCGGGCTGGGATCCGTTGCTGGCCCACTTGCGCGGCGCGGTGTATGGGCGCGTGTCGGTGTACGACCTGTCGGTGATCCCCTTGTTCATGCTGATGGGCGGGTTCGCGGTCAACGGGGGCTTGTCGAAGGCCTTGTTCGATTTCGCCAATTCGCTGCTCGGGCGCTTCAAGGGCGGCATGGCCATGGCCGGCATTCTGGCCTGCGCGGCCTTCGGGGCCATTTCCGGCTCGACCGTGGCGACCACCGCCACCATTGCCCAGGTGGCCTACCCCGAGATGCGCCGCATCCACTATTCGGGGCGCCTGGCCACGGCGGCGCTGGCCACCGGCGGCACCATGGGCGTGCTGCTGCCGCCTTCGGTGACCTTGATGGTGTACGCCATCCTGACCGAGCAGAACATCACCAAGACCTTTCTGGCCGCCTACGTGCCGGCGGCCCTGGCGGCCCTAGGCTACCTGGTCATGATCGCCTTGTACGTGCGCCTGAACCCCGGCCACGCGCCCGAGGCGCGCGCGGCCAGCAGCGGCGAGATCGGCCGTGCGGCGGCCGGTGTGTGGCCTATCGCGCTGATCTTCATCGCGGTGTTCGGCGGCATCTACGGCGGCTTCTTCACGCCCACCGAGGGCGCGGCCATTGGCGCCACGCTGACCTTTGCCATCACCCTGATCCAGCGCCAGCTGACGCTGAAGAAAGCCATCGAGTCGATCCGGGTCACGGCCGTCACCTCGGGCATGATCTTCATGATCTTCATCGGCGCCGACATGCTCAACGCCGCGCTGGCGCTGTCGCAATTGCCCAACCAGCTGGCCGACCTGATCGCGCACGCGGCCATTCCGCCCGTGGTGGTGATGGCCACCATCATGTTTTTTTATGTGGTGCTGGGCTGCGTGATGGACGAAATGTCCATGATCCTGCTGACCGTGCCGGTCATCTTTCCGGTCATCATGGGCCTGGATTTCTTCGGCCTGGACGGCTCGGACAAGGCGCTGTGGTTTGGCGTGCTGATCCTCACCGTGTGCGCCATTGGCATGATCTTCCCGCCCGTCGGCCTGAACGTTTATGTGATGAACGGGCTGGCCAAGGACGTCCCGATGGTGGAAACCTACAAGGGCGTGATGATTTTCCTGGCCTGGGACTTCATGCGCCTGGCCTTGCTCATCATGTTCCCCGGCATCACGCTCTGGCTGGTGCATTTGTTGACTTGATTGAAGACGTTGAAAAAGGAGACCCACGTCATGGCATTGAAACAACTCAGCACACTGGCCGCCGTCGCGGCGCTGGCCTGGACCGCGGCGGGCACGGCCCAGGCGGAAACCATCCTTAAGGTGCACCACTTCCTGCCCTCGGGCTCGAGCTTTCACCAGAAGGCCATCGCGCCCTGGTGCGAGAAGATCGAGAAGGAGTCGGGCGGTGAGATGAAGTGCCAGATCTACCCCGCCATGCAGCTGGGTGGCACCCCGCCGCAGTTGCTCGACCAGGTGCGCGACGGCGTGGCCGACATCGTGTGGTCGGTGCCCACCTACACCGCCGGCCGCTACACCAAGACCGAGGTGTTCGAGCTGCCCTTCATGGCCATCAATGCCAAGCAGGGCTCGCAGGCGCTGTGGGAATACACGCAAAAGAACTCGCTGGACGAGTTCCAGGGCATCAAGCCGCTGTTCATGCACACCACCGAAGGCTACGTGCTGCATTCCAACAAGCCCATCAACAAGCTGGAGGACATGAAGGGCAAGAAGATCCGCACCGCCACCCGCATCAGCGCGCACATGATGGTCGCCATGGGCGGCACCCCGGTGCAGATGCCGCTGCCGCAGGTGGCCGACGCGCTGTCCAAGGGCGTGGTCGACGGCGTGCTGGTGCCCTGGGAGGCGCTGCCCGCCACCAAGCTGCACGAGATCGTCAAGTACCACCTGGACGCGCCCAAGGGCTCGCCGCGCTTTGCCAATACCATCTTCATCTTTGGCATGAACCAGGCCAAGTACGACAGCCTGTCGCCCAAGCTGAAGAAAGTCATCGACGACAACTCGGGCCTGGCCGCCTCGGCCTGGGCCGGTGAGGTGGGTTTTGACAACATCGTCGAGCCCTACTCGAAGATGGCGCGCGACCGCGGCAACACCATTGCCGTCATCGCGCCGGCCGAGCTGGCGCGCTGGGAGAAGGCCACCGCCCGCGTGCAAGACGTCTGGCTGAAGGACGCCGCGGGCAAGGGCGCCGACGGCAAAAAGCTGATCGCCGACGCCAAGGAGCTGCTGAAGAAGTACGCGCCCAAGTAAGCCGGGCCAACGCACCGACGGAAAAAGCCGCTGAACATCAGCGGCTTTTTTCATGGGGTGGCGAGTTGTGTGCTTTTTGGGGCTGATGCCGGCGTGGGGATTGCCGGGTAAGCTACAAAATCATGAGCGACTTGCCGGCCTGGCCTGGCCGTTCTGCGTGACGGCCGGCGGCGCAGGTTGATCGGCCTGCGTTGCCAACACCTCGACGGCATTGGCCTTGAGACGGTGAATCGGAGATGGTGAGGGTTGAATCAGGAGTGGTTGACTGCAGATCAAGGGCCTGAGGGCGAAGCAGCGATGCCCTGGGCCGGCGGTTCCTGCTGTCGGTCGTACAGCGCTTGCTCCAGCGCGTCGAGGACGAAGTCCGTGGTCATTGAGGAGCTCACGCGCCAGCCCACGATGCGCCGTGCGAACACGTCCACCACGAAGGCCACGTACAGCCAGCCCTGCCAGGTCGAGACGTAGGTGAAGTCCGATACCCACAGCTGGTTGGGCCGCTGGGCACAGAACTGCCGGTTGACCTTGTCCAGCGGGCACGGTGCTTTGGGGTCACCGACCGTGGTGCGCACCACCTTACCGCGCTTGACGCCCTGCAGGCCCAGACGCCTCATGAGGCGTTCAACGGTGCACCGTGCAACGGCCGCACCCTCGCGGTTCATCTGCAGCCACACCTTATCGGCACCGTAGACCTGCAGGTTGTCGTTCCACACCCGCTCGATGGTGGGCATCAGCGCCGCATCGCGCTGGGCTCTGGCGCTCAAAAGCTGAGCGTCTCGCAACCGGGCAGCGTGCCGGCGATAGGCCGACGGGGCAATCTGCAGCGCCCTGCACATCGGCTCGACCCCGTGGACATCGCGATGCTCGTCCACCAGCCGGTACATCACTTCAATCGGCGGTCGAGCTCCGCCTGGGCGAAAAACGCGCTGGCCAGCTTCAGAATCTCGTTGGCCTTGCGCAGTTCGCGGTTCTCGCGTTCGAATTCCTTGATGCGCTGGGCCTCGGCCTTGGACACCCCATCGCGCTGGCCTGCGTCAATCTCGTGTTGCTTGACCCAGGTGTGAAGGGTCTGCGGCACGCAGCCGACCTTGGCGGCAATGGACTCAATGGCCGCCCATTGCGACGGATGCTCGCTGCGGTGCTCTTGCACCATGCGCACCGCGCGCTCGCGCATCTCGGGGGAAAACTTCGGTGACTTTCTCATCTTGGCTCCATTCTCTAGCGAAGGGGCCTCCGCAATTCCCGGGGCGGTTCACATAGCCGAGCGAGTTGATGTAGGGGCGCCGCTCAATGGCGCGCCAGAAGGTGTGGAGCGCCACTCAAACCGAAAGCTTCAATCTGTGACCAGCCCCCCACCAGCCGTACCAATCTGAAGTTAGTGGAGTCCGTCAACCACCAGGAGAATAACGGAGATGAAGAAGAGGAGACTCACCGAAGAGCAAATCATCGGTTGCCTCAGGCAGGCTGAGGCGGGCATGCCGATCAAGGAGCTGTGCCGCAATGGCGGTTTCAGCGACGCGACGTTTTAAATAGGCAATGGGGTCAGGTCTCATGGGATGACCCGTTGCAAACTCACGAAACGCGTGAGGTACGCGAGATGAGAAGACAGCCCCATGAGCACAGCATGCTATCCCGTAGCCGGCGTGGACGTCGGCAAGAACACCATGCACATCGTCGTGCTGGATCAGGCCGGTGTGGTAGCGCACAAGGCGCGCTGCACCCGAGGGCACGGGGTCACCGAGAGCACGGGGTCAGGTCTTGTCTTTTGCTATCCCTGGGAGTAATACGCGGCCACGTCTCGTGCGCATCTAATTCCCCGGCGCGTTGGTCCACGTCGCCTCGCGTGGAGGCCGGCGCGAAGCCATCTTCGAGAACGATGTCGACCTCCGAGCGCTGCTGGACGGCCCTGGCCCATGCGCTAAGCCGTTTAGACCGCAAGAGTAGCAATGCCGGCGATGGCCCTTTTGGTCGCAACCCGCAGGCCGGCGGTAACCAGCTTCCTGAGCGCGTTCGAGACGAAGCCGTGCCAGTGGACAGCTCGGAACCAAGGGTTTGACTCATCAGGGGTTTCCCACCCCATCGAGTGTTTTGTTAGCCATTTATGGGCACTTTAGATTTACTATTCGCGGGCTTCAAACGCCGTTGGACCCCTGCCTCCGGAGCCGCTGTGCTGGTTTTCACCGTCCGCCGCCGCGCCGCAAGGGCCTATGCTTGGCGCCACTCTTTATTCCTACAACGGAGCTCGCACGATGCTGAATCGCCGCACCATGAACACCCTGGCCGGCCTGTGCCTGACGGGTCTGGCCGCCACCGCCGGCGCACAGACCAAATGGGACCTGCCCAGCGCCTACCCGGGCAGCAATTTCCACACCGAGAACCTGACCCAGTTCGCCAAGGACGTGGATGCCGCCACCAGCGGCAAGCTCAAGATTCAGGTGCACGACAACGCGTCGCTGTTCAAGGCGCCCGAGATCAAGCGCGCCGTGCAGGGCAACCAGGCGCAGGCGGGCGAATTTTTGATGGTGAACTTCCAGAACGAATGGCCGCTGTGGGGGCTGGACGGCCTGCCCTTCCTGGCCACCAGCTATGCCGACTCGGCCAAGCTGTACCAGGCCAGCAAGCCGACGGTGCAGAAGAAGCTGGCCGAGCAGGGCATGATCCTGCTGTACGCCGTGGCCTGGCCGCCGCAGGGCATCTTCGGCAAGAAGCAACTGGCCAGCGCCGCTGACCTGAAAGGTGTGAAGTGGCGCGCCTACAGCCCGGCCACGGCCCGCATTGGCGAGCTGGTGGGCGCGCAGCCCGTCACCGTGCAGCAGGCCGAGCTGTCGCAGGCCATGGCCACGGGCGTGGTCGAGAGCTACATGAGTTCGGGCTCGACCGGTTACGACACCAAGACCTACGAGCACCTGAAGTTCTTTGCCGACACCCAGGCCTGGCTGCCCAAGAACGCCGTGGTGGCCAACAAGAAGGCTTTTGATGCGCTGGACAAGGCCACGCAGGACGGCCTGCTGAAAGCCGCTGCCGATGCCGAGAAGCGCGGCTGGGCCACCAGCGAGAAGAAAACCGGTGAGTACCTGGACCTGCTCAAGAAGAACGGCATGACCGTCTACCCGCCCTCGGCCCAGCTCAAGGCCGACATGCAGAAGGTCGGCGAGACCATGCTGAAAGAGTGGCTCGACAAGGCCGGCCTGGAGGGCAAGGCCGTGGTCGACGCCTACCGCGCCGCCAAGTAAGGCCACGGGCCCGCTTTGCGGTCAACTTGTGCGGGCGCTTCGGCGCCCGCGGTCGTCAAGAGCCCCGCCCCAACCTCCCCCTTCGCCGAAAACCGCGCCCCCATGCGACGACTGCTTGACTTCCTCTACGACGCTGCGGCCTGGCTGGCCGCGCTGGCCATGGTCGGCGTGCTGGCCATGGTGCTGACCTCGATCCTGGGGCGGCTTCTGCACTTTCACCTGCCGGGCACGGACGCCTACGCCGGCTACGCCATGGCGGCGGCGGGCTTTCTGGCGCTGGCGCACACGCTGAAAAAAGGCGATCACATCCGCGTGACGCTGTTCATCGGCCGTTTTGCCGACCAGGCGCGGCACCGCATCGAGATGTGGGCGCTGTCGGTGGCGGTGCTGCTGTCGGGGCTGTTTGCCTTTTTCTCGCTGCGGCTGGTGTGGGTGTCGCACGAGTTCAACGACATGTCGACCGCCAACGACGCCACACCGCTGTGGATTCCGCAGCTGGCCATGGCCACCGGCACCACGATCCTGTTCATCGCCTTTGTCGACGAATGGGTGCTGCAACTTCGCGGGCTGCGCGATGCTGAGGCCGACTCCGGGGAGGCCAAGCACAATGAGTGACTTCACCATCACCGCGATGCTGATCTTCGCGCTGTTTGCCCTGCTGGGCAGCGGCGTGTGGATTGGCCTGACGCTCACGGGCGTGGCCTGGATCGCCATCGAGCTGTTTTCCACCCGCTCGGCGGGCGATGCGATGGCGGTGACCATCTGGGGCTCGGCATCCAGCTGGACGCTGACGGCGCTGCCGCTGTTTGTGTGGATGGGCGAGATTCTGTTTCGCACGCGCCTGTCGGAGAGCATGTTCCGCGGTCTGGCGCCCTGGGTCAACTGGCTGCCAGGGCGTTTGCTGCACACCAACGTGATCGGCTGCGCCATTTTTGCGGCGGTGTCGGGCTCGTCGGCCGCCACCTGCGCCACCATCGGCAAGATGAGCCTGCCCGAGCTGGGCAAGCGCGGCTACCCCGAGGGCATCACCATCGGCTCGCTGGCCGGCGCGGGCACGCTGGGCCTGTTGATCCCGCCCTCGATCATCATGATCGTCTACGGCGTGGCGGCCGATGTGTCGATCGCCAAGCTGTTCATCGGCGGCATCCTGCCGGGCATCGTGCTGGCGGGGCTGTTCTCGGGCTACCTGGTGGTGTGGGCGCTGCTGAACCCCGGCAAGGTGCCGCAGCCCGACCGCGCCATGAACCTGCGCGAAAAGCTGCACGAATCGCGCCACCTGATCCCGGTGATGGGCCTGATCGCCGCGGTGCTGGGCTCAATCTACAGCGGCGTGGCCACCGCCACCGAGGCCGCCGCCGTGGGCGTGGTGGGGGCGCTGGTGCTGTCGCTGCTGCAGGGCAGCCTGAACTGGCAGACTTTCAGGGATTCGCTGATGGGCGCCACGCGCCTGTACTGCATGATCGCGCTGATCCTGGCCGGCGCCTCGTTCTTTACCTTGGCCATGGGCTACATCGGCCTGCCGCGCCACCTGGCGGAGTTCATCAGCGGGCTGGGGCTGTCGCCCTTTGCGCTGGTCATTGCGCTGGCGGTGTTCTACGTGCTGCTGGGCTGCTTTCTGGACGGCATCTCGATGGTGGTGCTGACCATGGGCGTGCTGCTGCCCACGGTGCAGGCGGCGGGCATCGACCTGGTGTGGTTCGGCATCTTCGTGGTGGTGGTGGTCGAGATGGCGCAGATCACGCCACCCGTGGGCTTCAACCTGTTCGTGCTGCAGGGCATGACCAAGAAGGACATCGCCTACATCGCCCGCGTGACCTTCCCCTTCTTCCTGCTGATGTGTGCCATGGTGGTGCTGATGTGGGTGTTTCCGCAGATGGTGACCTGGCTGCCCGCCAAGATGTGACCCTGGAGGCGACCGCCGACCGCGTTCAACGGTCCCGCAACGCCGCGTTCTATCATCAGGGTTTGGCCCGCCCTTGCCGCGGGCCGTCACTTTTGAAAGAGAAGTCGTGTTCAAGAACCTGATGCTGTACCGGGTCGGCCCCGAATGGCCCACCTCGGCGGCGCAACTGGAAGAAGCGCTGGCGCGCGAACCCTTCGCCGAATGCGGCGCCACCCAGCAAAAATCCACCGGCTGGGTGCCGCCGCGCGGCCAGGCGCATGGCGCGCTGGTCGAGGTGGTGGATGGCCAATGGATCGCCCGCCTGGCCATTGAAACCAAGCCCGTGCCGGGCGACGCCGTGCGCCGCAAGACGCAAGAGGCCATCGCCCAGATCGAAAAAACCACCGGCCGCAAGCCCGGCAAGAAGGAAGTGCGCGATCTGCGCGACGACGCCCTGTTGGCCCTGCTGCCGCAGGCTTTTCCGCGCCGCGCCGAGATCACCCTGTGGCTGAACCCGCACGAGCGCTGGCTGGTGCTGGACACCGGCGCGCAAGGCAAGGCCGACGAAGTCATCACCAGCCTGGTGCGCGTGGCCGGCAAGGGCTTTGCCATTGGCCTGCTGCAAACCGCCCGCTCGCCCCAGGTGGCCATGACGGCCTGGTTGGCCGCCGAATCGGCGGACGAATTGCCCGAAACCCTGCACATCGAGCGCGAGTGCGAACTGAAGGGCAGCGGCGACGAGCCGGCCGTGGTCAAGTTCACCCGCCACGACCTGGCCACCGACGAGGTGCGCCAGCACGTGGCCGAAGGCAAGCTGCCCACCAAGCTGGCGCTGGGCTGGCAGGGCCGCGTCGGCTTCATGCTCACCCAGACCCTGCAGCTGAAGAAAATCGGCTTCCAGGAGGGCGTGTTCGAGGGCGAGGCCAAGGCCCAGGGCGACGACCGCTTCGATGCCGACGTGGCCCTGGCCACCGGCGAGCTGAGCGCGCTGATCACCGACCTGATCGACGCCCTGGGCGGCGAGGTGGAAGCCAGCGCCGTCACCGACCAGGCGCCGGCCACCGGCACCCCGGCCACGGCCACATCCGCCCCGGCGCCAGCCCCCGTGCCGGCGGCCACCGCCGACGCCGACGACCCACCGTTCTGAACCCAGCCCAGGCCCTGACGCGCCATGCACGCCGTGTTCGCCATCTGCCTGGGCGCCTGCGTCGGCGCCCTGCTGCGCTGGCGGCTGGGTTTGTGGCTGAACCACGCGCAGGCCTGGTTGCCCTGGGGCACGCTGGCCGCCAACCTGATCGGCGGCTACCTGGTGGGCCTGGCCGTGGCCGCGTTCCAGCACCACCCGCAGATCGATCCCGTCTGGCGCCTGCTGCTGATCACCGGCTTTCTGGGCGCGCTGACCACTTTTTCCTCCTTCAGCGCCGAAGTGGTGCAGATGCTGCTGACCGGGCACTACACCCGCGCCGCCACCACCGCCGCCCTGCACCTGGCCGGGTCGCTGCTGCTCACGGTGGCCGGGATACGCACCGCGCTGTACCTGATGGGCGCTCGGGTGGCCGGGTAGCTACTATTTAGATAGCGACAAAGCTATTGTTTACACCGGCCTTTGGCAAAAAATACCAGAAATTGCTGTTGCCCGAGGTGGCGCGCGGCCACCGCGCCACCGGTCTGAGCCCCCTGTCCTTCGACCCGTGGGCCAGGCATCCAGGCACGTACAGACTCAGGAAGCCAGTGCGATCACCACCGCGCTTTCGTCCAGCCAGGCCTCGGCGCGGCTGCCGGCACGCAGCCGATTCGGTTTGGCGGCGAAGCCGACCAATTGCAGTTCGCCGGCCAGGGTGACGATCACCTCGTCGCGCTGCGCGCCGCGCGACACGCGCAGCACCGCCCCAGACAGGCGATTGACGCCGCTGGCGTCGGCCGCGGCGGCGTCCTTGGCCTGCACCCGCACCGCCGTGGCCTTGCACAAGGCCAGCACGGGCAGGCCAGGCGCCAGCCCCAGCAGCTCCGCGCTTTCCCGCGTGATCAACGAGCCCAGCTCGCTGCCGCCTGGCGGCGTGAGCACGGCGCGCACCATGGGGTCGCGCGCGCCGTCGCTTTCCAGCCGCGCCACCTTGCACGGCAGGTGGTTGCGCATGCTGGTGCGCGGGCCGGCCAGCGCCGGGCTGCCCGCGCCGTTGACACGCGCCAGCACGCCCCGGCGCGCCAGTTGCAACTGATCGGCCGCCGCCAGCAAATGCTCGCCCGCCGGGGTCAGGCGCGCGCCACCGCCGCCCGAGCCCCCGACGCTGGAATCGACCAGCGGCTCGCCGGCCAGGTTGGTGAGGGTGTGAATCGCCTGCCAGGCCGCCTTGTAGCTGATGCCGGCCGCGCGCGCCGCCTGCGAGATCGAGCCGTGCTCACCCACCAACTGCAGGATCAGGATGCGCTTGTCGGCCTGGGCGTAGCCCAGCGAACGCGCGGACAACAGTTGCTTGACCATGTCGGCGATTGTGACGCCAACAAAGCCGTGCACCGCGTCCTCAATCGATCGGGACGATGCGGACCGTGGGCGCGCTGCTGGCATCGGCGGCCGCGACGGCGACGAACAAACGGCCGTGCGCGTCGTCGTAGGCCACGCCGCGGATCTTGGGCCAGCCGCTGGCCAGCACCCTGACCTCCCCTTTCGGGTTGACCGCAAACAGCCGGCCGCCGCTGCCGCCAAAGAACAAGGTGCCGTCGCGGGACGCCGTCATCAGGTCAATGCCGTCCAGCGTGGTGAAGGTGGCCAGCACCTGCCCGTCGGCCAGCGTGGCCGGCTTGGCGCGCGCGGCGCCCAGCGAGAACAGCAGCACGTTGCCGCTGTTCTGGTCGTTCACGAACAGCCGGTCGCCGACCACGGCCACGCCCACCGGCTTGCCCAGGCCGGTCACCAGCTCTTGCTCGCTGGCCTGCGCGCCGCTCACGCTGAGCTGGCTGATGGCCCCGCTGCCGCCCTTGATGAACCAGCTGTCGATCAGCGCGCCATCGGAGGCGGTGGTGATGGCGATGCGGCGGCGCGTGGCGTCCAGCCCGCCCAGGTTGGCGCTGGCGGTGGCGCCCGGCACGGCCACCACGGCCCCATCGGTGCCAAAACCAAAACGCGTGGTGTACAGCACGCCTTTCGAGTCGCCCGTGATCTGCCCCAGCGTGGCGCCGCTGGCCGGCGGCGCGGGCAAGGCCATCGTCTGCGCGAAGCCCTTGTCGCCGTCCCAGACGCGGATCGCGTTGCTTTTGTCGTCGGTCAGGTACAGCTTGGACTGACCGGCGTCCCAGTACAGGCCATTCAGCGAGGCGCCGGCCACCGCCAACGTGCTCGGGCCGCGGTCCACGCTGTCGCCGTCGCCGCCACAGGCCGTCAGGCTCAGCAGCGCCAGGGTGGCGCCGGTCAGCAGCACGCGCCGTGCACGCGACCAAAGGCCCTGGCGCAAGAGAGACAAGGATTCAACGGAGCTCATGTGCACCTCGGTGTGGGGGTGGGTTGGGGGATCGGTGAAAATCGCTATTCTATTCATGAATAGCGAAAAACTCGCCCCTCCCCTCCGAGACCGCCCCATGCATTCACTGCGTCTGCCCTGCCTGTCCTTCGCCGGTGTTCTCGGCGTCGTCCTGCTCACCGCCTGCGGTGGTGGCGATGGCGACGAGCTGGCCGCCACCCTGCCGCCCGCCGCCAGCACCCCCTGGCAATGGACGCTGCCGCCCGGGTGGGCGCCGCCCGTGGTGCCGGCCGACAACCCGATGAACGCCGACAAGGTCGAGCTGGGGCGCCGGCTGTTCCACGAGCCGCGCCTGTCCGGCAACGGCACCCTGGCCTGCAGCGGCTGCCACACCCAGGCCAGCGCCTTCACCGACAACCGGGCACTGGCGCGCGGCGCCACCGGCGAAGGACATCCGCGCAACTCCCAGCCGCTGGCCAACGTGGCCTACAGCACCACCCTCAACTGGGCCCGCCCCGACGTGCGCACGCTGGAGCAGCAAATGCTGGCCCCGCTGTTCAACACCGCCCCGGTGGAAATGGGGGTCAACGACGCCAACCGCGCCGACGTGCTGGCGCGCATCTCGGGTGATTCGGCCTACCGCGGCCGCTTTGCCGCCGCCTTCGCCGGCGAGGCCAGCCCGGTCAGCTGGGACAACGTGATCAAGGCCATCGCCGCCTTCGAGCGCACGCTGATTTCCGCCGACAGCCGCTACGACCAGGCGCAGGCCGGCCAAGCCACGCTCAGCGAAGCCGAAGAGCGCGGGCGCGCCCTGTTCTTTGGCGACCGCGCGCTGTGCTCGCAGTGCCACGGCAGCCCCAACTTCAACGACCAGTTCAGCAGCGCCGCACAGCCGTCGGCGGACACGCCGTTTCACAACACCGGCCTGTTCAACATCGGCGGCGGCGCCTACCCGGCGCCGAACCGGGGCGTGTTCGAGCTCACCGGCGAAGCCACCGACATGGGCCGGTTCCGTGCCGCCAGTCTGCGCAACATCGAGCTGACCGCGCCCTACATGCACGACGGCAGCATCGGCACGCTGGAGGCGGTGCTGGACTTTTACGCCGCCGGCGGCCGCGACGTCGGCAACGGCCTGTACGCCGGCGACGGGCGCGCCAACCCGTTCAAGGACCCGCGCATGTCCCGGATTCAGCTGGGCGAACAGGACAAAAGCGACCTGGTGGCCTTTCTCAAGACGCTCACCGACACCGGCTTCGTGACCTCGCCGGCCTTCGCCGGCCCGTGACGCGCCGGCCGGCATGCGTAGAATCGCTATTCTTCAATGGAATAACGATCAACGAAGTAACGACTGCCTCGCTCCTTCGCCCGCCGTCCCGCAACCCCCAAGGAAGTTCTTCATGCCGACTCCGCTCCGCTCCGCCCTCGCCGCCGCCCTGGCCTTGTCGCTGGCCGCCCACGCCGACGAAATCAACGTCGCCGTGGCCGCCAACTTCACCGCGCCGGCCAAGGTGATCGCCGCCATTTTCGAGAAATCCACCGGCCACACGGCCAAGCTGGCCTACGGCTCCACCGGCGCCTTCTACACGCAGATCAAGAACGGCGCGCCGTTCGACGTGTTCCTGGCCGCCGATGACGAGCGCCCCGCCAAACTGGAGAAGGAAGGCGACATCCTGCCCGGCTCGCGCTTCACCTACGCCATCGGCCAGTTGGCGCTGTGGTCGCCCAAGACGGGCGTGGTCGACAACCAGGGCGCGGTGCTCAAGGGCACCAGTTTCAACAAGCTGGCCATCGCCAACCCAAAGCTGGCGCCCTACGGCGCGGCCGCGGTCGAGACCATGAACAAGCTGGGCCTGACCGCGGCGCTGCAGCCCAAGCTGGTGACGGGCGAGAGCATCGGCCAGACCTACAACTTCGTGGCCAGCGGCAACGCCGACCTGGGTTTTGTGGCGCTGGCGCAGATTCAGGAGGCGGGCAAGCTCAAGGGCGGCTCGGCCTGGGTGGTGCCGGCCGATCTGCACGCGCCCATCGTGCAGGACGCGGTGATCCTCAAGCGCGGCGCCGCCAACCCCGCGGCCAAGGCCTGGGTGGCACTGCTGCGCACGCCCAATATCCAGGACATCATCCGCTCTTACGGCTACGCGCTGAAATAGGTCCGCTCCCAGAGAAATTCAAGCATTTTTTGCCATAGGCCGGCGCCGATATTGCCTGAGCAGCTATCATCGGAATAGCAAAATACCGCCCCCCGGCCGCCCATGCTTGACACCACCAGCCTTGCCGCCGTCCGCCTGTCCATCGAGCTGGCGGTGTGCTCCACCCTGCTGCTGCTGGCGCTGGGCACGCCGCTGGCCTGGTGGCTCGCGCGCGGGCACTCGCCGCGCTGGAACTGGCTGCGCGTGCCGGTGCGCGCCGTGGTGGCGCTGCCACTGGTGCTGCCGCCCTCGGTGCTGGGCTTTTACCTGCTGGTGGCCATGGGGCCGAACGGCCCGCTTGGGCGGGTCACGCAGGCACTGGGCTGGGGCACGCTGGCCTTTACCTTCTGGGGGCTGCTGATCGGCTCGGTCATCTATTCGCTGCCCTTCGTGGTGCAGCCGCTCATCAACGCCTTCGAGGGCATTGGCCAGCGCCCGCTGGAAGCCGCCGCCACCCTGCGCGCCGGCCCGCTGGACGCCTTCTGGCACGTGGCCTTGCCGCTGGCGCGGCCGGGCTACCTGACCGGCGCGGTGATGGGCTTTGCCCACACGCTGGGCGAGTTTGGCGTGGTGCTGATGATCGGCGGCAACATCCCCGGCGCCACGCGCGTGATCTCGGTGCAGATCTACGACCACGTCGAGGCCCTGGAATACACCCAGGCGCACTGGCTGGCCGGCGGCATGCTGCTGTTCAGCTTCGCCGTGCTGCTGGCGCTGCACGCGACACAAAAACCCCGGCGCCAGGCCTGACACCGGCCCGACCGCCTCGGCGGCCAGTCAAATCACTCTTGATTTGATAGCTGCTCTGGCATATTCCACGCCGGACTAAGCGGTGTTTTCCCCTCAAACCACCTGACGAATCGGCAGATCGCGCATCCGCTTGCCGGTGGCCGCGAAGATGGCGTTGGCCAGCGCCGGCGCCACCGGGGGCACGGGCGGCTCGCCCACGCCGCCGGGCGGCACGTCGATGTTGTCGTTCACCAGGTGGGTGCGGATGGTGCGCGGCGCCTCGTAGTGGCGCATCACCACGTAGTCGTTGAAGTTGCCTTGTTGCACGCGGCCTTTCTCGAACGTGATTTCGCTCATCAGCGCCAGCGACAAACCCATGATGGCGCCGCCCTGCATCTGGGCGCGGATGCGCTCGGGGTTGACCTGCGGGCCGCAGTCGAGCGCCATGTCCACGGCCACCACATGGACCTCGCCCTTGTCGTTGACCGCCACCTCGACCACCGTCGCGGTGTAGCTCATGAAGCTGTAGGCAAAGGCCAGCCCCAGGCCGTGCCCCTTGGGCAGCTTACGGCCCCAGCGGGCACCGCGCGCAGCGGCCTCCACCACGTCGCGCATGCGCCCGGTGTCGATGGGGTAGCGCTCGGGCGATTCGGTGTAGTTCCAGCTGTCGCCCAGCGTCGTGGGGTTGATCTTGCGCGGCGGGCCGATCAGGGCCAGGAGGTACTCCTTGTGGTCGCGGCCCGCGGCCTTGGCCAGCTCGGCCACAAAGCACTGCACGGCAAAGGCGTGCGGGATGTTGAACACCGAGCGGAACCAGCCAATGCGCGTGTGCGCAGGCACGTCGCCGGTTTCGATGCGCACGTTCGGTATGACAAAAGGCACGTTGATGGCCGTCATGCCGACCTCGGACGGGCCTTCGCCCATCGCGCCCTGCTGAAACAGCGAGCTGATGGTCGGCGCCACCGTGCGGTGCAGCCACGACTGGGGCATGCCGTCGGCGCCCAGCACGGCCTCCAGGTGCTCGACCGAGACGGTGTGCAGGTAGTCGGCGTGGATGTCGTCCTCGCGCGTCCAGGTCAGCTTGACCGGCCTGCCCTCCATGGTCTTGGCGACCAGCACGGCCTCGGTCACGTAGTCGGGCTTGGACTTGCGGCCAAAGGCGCCGCCCAGCAGCAGGTTGTGCAGTGTCACCTGCTCCAGCTTCAGGCCCAGGGCCTTGGCCGCGCCGTCGCGCGCCGCATGTGGGTTTTGCACCGAGGTCCAGATCTCGGCCTTGTCCGCGCTGACCCGTGCCGTGGCGCTGGGGGGCTCCATGGAAGCATGGGCCAGGTGCGGGATGTAGTACTCGGCCTGCACGCGGCGCCCCTCGGGCGCGCCCTTCCAGGCGTCCAGTGCGTCGCCGTCGTTGCGCAGCATCTTGCCCGGCGCGCGCGCGGCGGCCTCCAGGGTCTTGCGGTACTGCACCGAGTCGTAGCTGCCGTTGGGGCCGTCGTCCCACTCAATCTGCAGCGCCGCGCGGCCCTGCATGGCGGCCCAGGTGTTGCGTGCCACCACGGCCACGCCGCCCAGCGGCTGAAAGACCGGCGCGCCGCTGTAGGCGGGGATGTCGACCAGCTTCAGAACCCCGGGCACGGCCAGCGCCTTCTCACGCCCCGTGACCGTGCGCACCTTGGCGCCCACCACCGGCGCGCGCGCCACCACGGCAAACACCATGTCGGGCTGGCGCGCGTCGATGCCGTACAGCGCCTTGCCGCGGCCGATGTCCTGCAGGTCAACCACGCGCACCTGGCCCTTGCCGATGTAGCGAAAGTCCTTGGGCGACTTGAGCTTGAGCGCCTCGCCCTTGGGCACGGGCTGCTTGGCCGCCTCGGCCGCCAGCTCGCCATAGCCCAGACGGCGGCCGCTGGGCGTGTGCAGCACCTCGTGCTGCATGGCCCGCACCTGGCCCACCGGCACGCCCCAGCGCGCGGCGGCAGCGGCCTCCAGCATCTGGCGTGCGGCAGCGCCGACGCGGCGCATGGGCACAAAGAAGTGGCGCACGCTGCGCGAGCCATCGACGTTCTGGTTGCCAAAGCGCGCTTCGTCGGAGTCGGCCTGCACCACCTTGACACGGTCCCAGCGCGCCTCCATCTCGTCGGCCACCACCATGGGCAGGCTGGTGCGCACGCCGGTGCCCATTTCGGCGCGGTGCGCCAGGATGGTGACCAGACCGTCGGGCGCGATCGACACAAAGACCAGCGGGTTGTCGACCGTGCCGCCGGGCATCGAGTCGGCGCCGTATTTTTTGACCACGCCCTGGGCCCAGACCTCGCCGCCCAGGCCCACCGCCAGGCTCAGGCCGCCGGCCGTTGCTTGCAGAAAGTGGCGGCGCTGCACGCCAGAAAGTTCGCTGAATTTATCGCGGGTGTTCATGACCGTGCCCCTCCTGCCAGACGACCAGACGCCAGCTTGACCGCTTCCCGAATGCGCACATAGGTGCCGCAGCGGCAGATGTTGCCGGACATGCCCTCGTCGATCTGCTCGTCGGTGGGCTTGGGCGTGGCTTTCAGCAGCGCCACCGCCGACATGATCTGCCCGGCCTGGCAATAGCCGCATTGCGCCACGCTGGTCTCGACCCAGGCCTGCTGCACGGCGCGGCCGACGCGGTCGTTCTCCAGCGCTTCCACCGTGGTCACCGCCTTGCCGCTCACGGCCGACAGCGGTGTGGTGCAGGCGCGCACGGCCTCACCGTCCAGGTACACGGTGCAGGCGCCGCACAGGGCCATGCCGCAGCCGAACTTGGTGCCGGTCAGGCCCAGCTCGTCGCGCAGCACCCACAGCAGCGGGGTCTCTGGCGCGGACTGCACGTCCTGCGTCTGTTGGTTCAGGGTGAAGCGGACCATGCACGATCTCCGATCAAGGCAATACGGCGCTTCACCTTGCCACAAGCCCCCGACTTCAGATGTAACCGCCGTTTAATGCCGACCCAAACGACGGGAAAAATTGTGGACCGCGCCCGCCCGGCGATTCACTATGATGGCCCGTCCCTCGTCTCCGGCCCACCATGAACACCCAGCTGCACCCCCACCAGAAACAGGAGTTGGCCGAGCTGGCCGAAATCGCCATGCGCGAGCGCGGGCTGGAGCCGCGCTTTTCCAGCGCCGTGCGGCACCAGCTGGACGACATCACCGGGCCCAGCCAGGACAGCGGCGCCGACATCGCCGACCTGACGGCCCTGCCCTGGTGCTCGATCGACAACGACGATTCGCGCGACCTGGACCAGCTGACAGCCTGCGAGCCGCTGGCCGGCGGCGCGGTGAAAATCCTGGTCGCCATCGCCGACGTGGACGCCCTGGTGGCGCCCGACACGCCGATCGACCGCCACGCCCAGATCAACACCACCAGCGTCTACACCTCGGCGCGCATCTTCCCGATGCTGCCCGAGAAGCTCTCCACCGACCTCAGCTCGCTGAACCCCGGCCAGACGCGGGTGGCGATGGTGACCGAGATGGTGTTCCAGGCCGATGGCACGCTGGCCAGCAGCCGCATCGGGCGCGCCCGGGTACACAACCAGGCCCAGCTGGCCTACGACGCCGTGTCGGCCTGGCTGACCGGCGATGGCCCGTTGCCGGCCGCGGCCGCCGCCTACGCCGGCATGGCGCAGCAGTTGCGCACCCAGGACAGCGTGGCGCAGCAGTTGCGCGCCAACCGGCGCGAGCAAGGCGCGCTGGAATTCCAGACCTTTCAGCCCAAGGCCTTGTTCGACGGCGACAAGGTGGTGGACATCCGCCAGCAGGAGCAGAACCGCGCGCGCCAGATCATCGAGGAGTTCATGGTCGCCACCAACGGCGTGACGGCGCGCTTTCTGGCCGCCAAGAAGCGCCCCGCCATCCGCCGCGTGGTGCGCTCGCCCGAGCGCTGGGCGCGCATCGCGCAGGTGGCCGCCGAATACGGCGACAGCCTGCCGACCGATCCCGATTCGGCGGCGCTGGAGCAGTTTCTGGCGCGCCAGCGCCGACGCGATCCGCTGCGTTTTCCCGACCTGTCGCTGGTCATCGTCAAGCTGATGGGGCGCGGCGAGTACGTGGTCGAGTACCCGGG
Source organism: Pseudomonadota bacterium (assembly GCA_020161215.1). Taxonomy (GTDB): domain Bacteria; phylum Pseudomonadota; class Gammaproteobacteria; order Burkholderiales; family Burkholderiaceae_C; genus Ottowia. The sequence continues at coordinate 25,473 of JAIUOM010000012.1, read as the reverse complement.
CGGTCCGCGCCTGGGCCACTTCGGCCTGGCGGTGCGCGACTACTCGCACTCCACCGCGCCGAACCGCCGCTACCCGGACCTGATCACCGGCCGGCTGCTGAAAGCCGCGCTGTCCGGCGCCCGCTCACCCTACCCGGTCGAGCAGTTGCAGGCCCTGGCCGAGCACTGCACCCGCCAGGAAGACGCGGCCAACAAGGTCGAGCGGCAGATGCGCAAGTCGGAAGCCGCCATGCTGCTGGAAGCACGCGTCGGCCAGGTGTTCGACGGCGTGGTCACCGGCCAGTCCAAGGGCAGCACCTGGGTGCGCATCTTCAACCCGCCGGCCGAAGGCAAGCTGCAGCCGCGCGGCAAGGTGCAGGTGGGCGACAAGGTGCGTGCCAAGCTGCTGGCCACGCAGGTCGAACGCGGCTTCATCGACTTTGCCCAGGTGGGTTGAACGGCGCCCTGAATACTCCTAAATTAATAGCTACTCAGGATTCACCCACGCCGGCCTAGCCGGTATTTGACTCAGAATCCGGCGCCGGGCTGGGCCAGGTAGGACTGCTCCTGGGGGGTGCTGTCCCGCGCCAGCACGGCGTTGCGGTGCGGAAAGCGGCCAAACTGGCGGATCACGTCGCTGTGGCGCTCGGCGTAGTCCAGGTTGCCGGCCAGCGTCTGCTGCACCTCGGGCGGCGCGTCGGCGCGGGCCTCGGCGCACAGCGCGGTGAAGCGCGCCACGCAATCGTCTTGCGCGGCCAGGTCCTCGGCGTGCTCCAGCGGCAGCAGCACGAAGGGGCGCGCCAGCCAGCACAGCTGGCGGTCCCAGCCGCGCGCCAGGCCCTGCTCGGCCAGGGCGCGTGCCTGGCTGTCCCCGGCGAAGCTGCGCGGCGTGCCGCGAAACACGTTGCGCGTGAACTGATCCAGCACCACCACCAGCGCCAGCCAGCCCAGCGGCTCGCGCGCCCAGTCGTCCAGCCGACCGGCCAGGGCGGCTTCGATGGTGGGCGCAAATCGGGCCCGGATGCGGGCGTCGAAGGGGTCCGACTTGGTGAACCACTGGCGCTGCAGCGACAGGGCCGCGGCGTCGTCGGGTGGACAAGCGCCCAACCAGAAGGTCAGCACGTCGTCGGGGGTGGCCACGGCGGTGGCGGGCGGCACGGGGGTGGGGTTCATGGCGGCAAGAGGTCCACAGTCAACAACACCCGCACTCTACGCCAGCGTGCCCCGGCCGCCAGGCAGGGCGGCGGCGGGGCGGTCCGGTCGATCTAGTACGATGGCTGCGGGCCGCGCGACGTGGGCCGTGCGGCAGACCTCATCAGGAGAACACGCCATGCACGTCGCCACCCCTTCCGTCGAGCACATCCGCACCCTGGCCCTGGTCGGCCCGGCCGCCGCCGGCAAGACCACCCTGGCCGAAGCCCTGCTGCTGCACGCCGGCGCCATCGGCGCCGCCGGCAGCGTGGAGCGCGGCAGCACCGTCAGCGACTTTGACCCGATGGAGGTCAAGGCCGGCCATTCGCTGCAGTCGGCGGTGATGCATGCCGAGCACGAGGGTTGCCGCATCCACCTGATCGACACCCCCGGCGCGGCCGACTTCATCGGCCAGAGCCTGCCGGCGCTGGAGGCGGTGGAAACCGCCGCCATCGTCATCAACGCCGCCACCGGCATCGAGCCCATGGCCCGCCGCATGATGGACTACGCCGCCGAGCGCGAGCTGGACCGCCTGATCATCGTCAACCGCATCGACGCCGAAGGGGCCGACCTGCCGGCGCTGCTGGCCGACATCCAGGCCACCTTCGGCAAGGAATGCCTGCCGCTGAACCTGCCCGACGCCGGCGCCACCAAGGTGGTGGACTGCTTTTACAAGCGCGACGGACACAGCGACTTCGGTGCCGTGGCCGACGCCCACCGCGCCCTGGTCGAGCAGGTGGTCGAGGTCGATGGTGAATTTGTCGACCGCTACCTGAACGACGGCGACATCGACGCCAGCGAGCTGCACGCCCCGCTGGAGCAGGCCCTGCGCGAAGGCCACCTGATTCCCGTGTGCTTTGTCTCGGCGCGCAGCGGCGCCGGCGTGGCCGAGCTGCTGGACGTCATCGCCCGCCTGCTGCCCAACCCGACCGAGGGCAACCCACCCGATTTCTTGAACGGCGAAGGCGACGGCGCCCAGCTGATGCACGCCCAACCCGACCCCGCCGCCCACGTGCTGGGCCACGTGTTCAAGATCAGCATCGACCCTTACGTGGGCAAGCTGGGCTATGTGCGCGTGCACCAGGGCACCATCACCGCCGGCACCCAGTTGTACGTGGGCGACGGGCGCAAGCCTTTCAAGGTGGGCCATTTGTACCTGCAGCAGGGCAAGAACCACGTGGAAGTGCCCAGCGCCGGGCCGGGCGATATCTGCGCCATCGGCAAGATCGACGAGCTGCACTTCGACGCCGTGCTGCACGACGCGGCGGAAGACGACCACATCCACCTGAAGCCCCTGCCCTTTCCCGTGCCGGTGCACGGCGTGGCGATTGCGCCCAAGCGCCGCGGCGACGAGCAGCGCATGTGGGAGATCGTCGGCAAGCTGGTGGCCGAAGACCCGTGCCTGAAGCTGGAGCACGTGGCCCAGACCAACGAGACCATCGTCTTCGGCCTGGGCGAGCTGCACCTGCGCGTGCTCCTGGAGCGCCTGCGCGAGATCCACAAGTTCGAGGTCGACACGCGCCCGCCGCGCATCGCCTACCGCGAAACCGTCACCCAGCAGGCCGCCGCGCAGTACCGCCACAAGAAGCAGAGCGGTGGCGCCGGCCAGTTTGGCGAGGTGCACCTGCGCATCGAACCGCTGCCGCGCGGCGGCGGCTTTGAATTTGTCGACCAGGTCAAGGGCGGCACCATCCCCGGCCAGTTCATGCCGGCGGTGGAAAAAGGCGTGCGCGAAGCCCTGGTCGAAGGCGTGATCGCCGGCTACCCCGTGCAGGACGTGCGCGTGATCGTGCACGACGGCAAGCACCATCCGGTGGACAGCAAGGAGATTGCCTTTGTCACGGCCGGCAAACGGGCGTTCAAAGCCGCCATCCGCGAGGCCAAGCCCGTGGTGCTGGAACCGATCGCCCGCATCCACGTCACCGCCCCGGAAAGCGCCATGGGCGCCATCACGGGCGATTTGTCGTCGCGCCGCGGCATGGTCAACGGCACCGACAGCGGCCGCCTGGGCTCGCTCACCGTCAGCGCCCAATGCCCCATCGCCGAACTGGCCGACTACCAGAGCCGGCTGAACGCCATGACCGCCGGCCAGGGCAGCTACGCGCTGGCCTTGTCGCACTACGAGGTGGTGCCGCCGGGCGTGCAGCAGGAGCTGGTGGGCGGGTACAGGGTCAAGGACGAGGACTGACGCGCTGTGGGGCACGTCTGGGCGGAGAACATCGTTGATGCACCCGCCCCCCCGTCCAGGAAGAGTTTTGCGCGTCTGGCGCGCTCGCCTGTCGGTTTCTCCAGTGACATGGTAAGCACCGAGACCATCCCCGGTCAGGTGGGGTCTTCGGGGCCCACCATGAAAAAAGCCAGTGTCTCCACTGGCTTTTTTTGCTGTTTTTACCCCAGCATCAGTAGCCGCGGCGATTGCCTTCGTAGCCACCGCTGCGAGGAGCACGAGGCTCCATCGGGCGGGCAATGTTCACGACCAGGTCGCGGCCGCCCATGTTCTTGCCGTTCATGGCTTGGATCGCGGCCTCGGCTTCCTGGCTGCTGGACATTTCGACAAAGCCGAAACCCTTGGAGCGGCCCGTGTCGCGCTCCATCATCACCTTGGCCGATTGCACTTGGCCAAAAGAAGAAAATTGCTGCATCAGGTCTTCGTCGCGCACCGCATAGGACAAGTTGCCGACATAAAGTTTATTGCTCATGGTGGAGTCTTTCAGAAAAAAGCGCCTTGCAAGAAAAATCGGGCGCGGGTTAAAAAATGAGAATGGTTTAGGAAAATTCAGCGGTGGCGCGGCGATGCCGCGACGCCCGTGAAGGTGGCCAGGTTCATGGCAACGAATGGGGGTTGAGCAGCCAGTGCCGCCCTTGCGCGGCCGCGTACATCAGCGCGCTGTCCGGGGTATTGAACTCAGGCTTGAAGGTGTAGACGCGGTCGTGCGTCTGAGCGCCCTGGCCCCGGCGAATCGAGAGGGAGGCGGTGTGATGGCCCGCGGAATGTGAACGGGTCAGCGGTGTGAACCGATATTTGCCAACAGAAAATGGCAGCGAAGAAAGAGATGACATTAAAACCGGTGATCGTCGGGCCGGTGTGGCCCGGATTCATGTCCGCCACGAAAGCGCAACGGAGCATGGGATTTGGCGACGGCGTGAAGGCCGCGAAAGTTAAGCTTGCCAATGGGGAAAGTTAGACCACCAGCGGTGCCACGATGCAGTGGGAGGCGGTGGAGGTATGCGGTGGTTGGGGTTACCGCTGCCCGAGTCGAACCTGACTGCAGCCAAGGAAAGCAAACGACTGCAGGTTGTTGAATATAGCTTGCTTTGGCAGCTTCCGCAAGCCTGGACGAATCCGCGGTCGCCGGCCCGGATGCCGACAACGAAGATTGCCGCAGCCCCGGCCCCGGCCGCCCCCGCAGATAGGCATGTCGGCGCCGCCACCGGATCCACTGCCGAGCTTGGCGTCAATCCAGGCCCGGGGGGCGTGCTCGGCCGGACTGCGCTCAGGCCGGCACACCCAGGATCACGTTCGACGCCTTGATCAGCGCCGTGGCGGGCTTGCCTGGCCCCAGGGCCAGCCTGGCGGCGCTTTCCATGGTCACGATGGCGGCCACCTGCGCGCCGCCGGGCAAGTCGATCACGACCTCTGCGTTGACGGCGCCGCGCACCAGCTTGGACACGGTGCCTTGCAAGGCGTTGCGCGCCGAAAAACGCACGCTCTGCAGATCGCTGGCCACAATGACCGAGGATGCCTTGACGAGCGCAAACGCCTGCACGCCTGGCTTCAAACCCAGCGCTTCGCTGCTGCGGCGCGTGATGACGGCCACCAGGGTCTGGCCACCCGGCAAAGCCAGTTCTATCTCGTCGTTCACGGCGCCTTCGGAGCGAATGCGCCGACCTACTGGACGAGCTGCAGCGCCGCTTTGCCGCTTGCCCTCAGATGCAGCAGTGCTACTACTTGGCAGGCGAATGGGACTTTGTGCTCGTCTTCCTCGTCCGGTCCATGGACCAGTACGTCGAGCTGACGCGCAGCCTGTTTTTGGAGTCAAGCAACGTCAAAACCTTCAACACGCTGGTGGTCATGAACCGCGTCAAGACAGAGCGCACGGTGCCTGTGGATGAGCCAGGCGGTTGATTTCGCCCGTCTTAAAGGTCCGCACTCTGGGTTCTTGCGGGCCGTCAGGGCTCCCGTCACCGCAGCTTCCGCTGCACCGCCACGGCCACGGCCGCCAGCGCGGCGATGACGGCGATCACGCGGTAAAGATGCTGCCCCGCCATGAACACCGCCTGCGTGCTGACCAGCGCGCTGAGTTGCGACATGGCGGCCTCATGCGCCTGCGGTGCCGCCATGCCCAGGTGCTCGAAGTGCTGCTGCAAGGTGTCGATCCACTGCACCGCCGTCGGGTTGCTGGGGTTGATGCGGCTGGCCAGCTCCTTGTACTGGGCCACGCGCCCGTTCTCCAGCGCCACCGCGCCCGTGGCCGACGCCAGCGACACCATCATCTGGCGCATCACGTTCTTGGCCTGGTAGCCCTTGGCCAGGCGGCTGTCGCCCAGCGCGCGCCAGGTCAGCGACGCCACAGGCAGGATCATCAGCACGCCGAACAGCCCCTTGACGGCCAGCACGCCGTACAGCGCCGACAGCGGGGCATCGGGCGGCAGCGAAGCCATCCACCACGCCGCCGTGGCCATGCACAGGCAGCCGGCAATCATCAGCGCGCGCTTGTCCGTCACCTTGGCGGCGTAGCGCATGTACAGCAGCACGGCGGCAAAGGTCACCACGCCGGCAAAGCTGTTGAGCCAGCCAGTGGTCAGCACCGGGATGCGCAGACCCTGCTGCGCAAACTGCGGAAACAGGTAATTGCTGAGGTTGACGATGAAGTAATACGCCGCGTACAGCCCCAGCCCCACCAGAAAGGCCGGGTCCGTCAAATCACGCAGGTGCAGCAGGGGCTCGTTGTGGCGCCACTGGTGCAGGCTGAACAGGCCCAGCAGCGTGACCCCCACCAACACCGCCAGCGCCAGCAGGTCAGGCCGGTCGAACAGCTCGTAGCGCGCCTCTGAAAAGGCCCATTGCACCGCCACCGCCGCCAGCGCGAACAGCGCCAGCGACATCCAGGACCAGCGCACCGGCTGCGTGCTTTTGCCCAGGTGGCGCGGCATCAGGCGCTGCACACCCAGGGCCAGCAGCGCCGTCAGCGGCAACACGATCCAGAACACCCACTGCCAGCCCGCGCCGTCCACCAGCGTGGCCGACAGCACCGGCGCCACCACGCCAATGGCAAACACCGTCAGCATGAACCAGCGCGACGCCAGCGGCCGCAGCGCCGGCGCAAACAGCAAAGGGATCAGCACCCGCGTGCTCAGGAAAAACGCCCCCGCGCCCATGCCCACCAGCATGCGCGCCGCCACCAGCTCGGTCAGGTTGACGGCGGTGGCGCAGGCCAGGTCGCCCAGGCCGAACAGCGCGAGCGCCAGCACCAGATACTGGCGGTAGCCAAAATGCCGCGTCAGCCACTGCTGCAGCACGATCATCAGCATGTTGCCCACCGCGTACGACATCTGCGCCAGCGCAAACTCCTGCGGCGCCGCGCCAATGGCGCCCAGGATGTGCGAGGAGGCAAAGACAAACATCCCGCTTTCGAGAAACTCGATCCCCACCAGCCCGCACACCACGGCGATCAGCAAGCGCTGCTTGCTCTTGTGAACCAGCCGCTGCAGTGGTTTACCCGTCATACGCTGCGGTCCGGGGTGTCCTCCGCCTCGGGTTCAGCCGGTGCGCCAAAGGCGGCATGCACCTGCGTCAGCTGCTCTGCCAGCGCGTGCACATCCGCCTCAGCCAGCGGCGCCCACAGGCGCACGTAAACCGCTTCCACCAACGGCACGGCGCGGGCCAGCAACTCGGCCCCGGCCGGCGTCGGCGCCACCTGCAGGCCGCGGCGGTCCACCGGGTCCAACGTGCGGGCGATCAGGCCCTTTTTCTCCAGCGCGTCCAGCAAGCGCGTGATCTGCGTGCGCGTGGCATGCAGCGCCACGCTGAGCGAGGTCGGGCGCAGCGGCTCATGCGCGCTGTCCGACAGCAGGCGCAGCGCCAGGTATTCGCGCATAGTCACGCCGCACGGCAGCAGCGCGGCATTGATGTGCTGCTCCAGCAGGTGCGCGATGTGCGTCAGCGCCCGCGCGGCCGTGACGCCATCGCGCAGGGGCTGGGGCTTGCCGGCCAGCAGGCGCTGGCGGCGGGATTCGAAGGTCATGCGGCGATTTTATTTCATTTTGAAATTATATTCAAATGAAATTAAATAACTTTCACTACTCCCCGATAGCAACCGTACTCGGACGTATCAATCGGCTAAAGTGGACTGCTCTGTCGCTTGCAGCGCCCTTAATGGGTCGCGGAAACTTGCATGCCAATGCGGGCTTTCCTCCTTCAGGAAGAAGAATGTCATTCCGCCAGAGTCTGTGTCACCGTCGACGACGGGAATAAGTCCACTTCTACTGCCGAACACAACACCGACGATGTGATCTGGCGCACGGTTCAGGAAATCGCTAACTCTACGCGTCAGGCCAGTCGCTCGCTCGCCTGGGTTACGGTCCTGTAAGTGCAGGGACCACAACTGATCTGCGTCGATGCCCTGCAACGCTACCCAAAATAAAGCACCTCGCTGGAGTGTGAACTGTCGCCCCGCAGAGCTATCAAGGGTAGCAAACATCTGATCCAGTACGTCATCATTGACTCTGCTTTGCATCACGAACGCGAGTATTCCGCCTTGAGGGGTTCTATGCAAGACAGATTCTCGATTGGTGGTGAAAGTAACGTCGTTAATCACCTCCCTCAATTGATTGCCGATATTGCTAATCACTTTTTCGATCCTGACGATATCGAAGGTCTCTATGCGCACGCTCGCGCCACCGCCCAATTCCGCACCGCGTCCTTCGATGATTCGGGCTACGATTCCTTTAACGAGTCGTACCCTTTCCTGTAGGTCTCGCGGCAAACGTTCCGCAACGGTCAACACAACCGCAAGGCCCGAGCGAAGGTTCCCAACAACTCCGGCTACCTCGCTCCACAGTTCGCCCCAAAATTCCAGCGCATCTCGACGGTGGATACGTCGCCCTTTATCTGTCGAAATGGACTTGCACTCGACCTCAAGCCCATTGGGTCCAAGATCCTCTACCAAGAGATCAAAAGTCCCACCGTTGCTAACTCTGTGCCAAATCACCGAATGCCCGCGACGGGTGAAGTGAGTTGCCGCCTGCAACTCTAAACACAAACCATGCATGTTCTCGGAACTTGCGAAGGCCGTTCGGACGCGCTTGACAAATGTTTTCGCCTGCTTGTGGCGACTTCTCTTAAGGACTTCCAGAACCTGCGCGGCGAAAGCCAACGCCGGGAAAAGACTCGAGTCGTTGCAAACTTCATACGGCACCGTGTTGAACTTTGCGAACACTATTCGCAACCGTTCCAACTGGTACGCAATGGCGTACTCTGAGCGCAGATGCTCGCGGAGAAAAGGGTTGAACCTAATCGCCTCCTCCTGCCGCGCCACCGCACCTTGCCAAAATCGCGCACCAACTGCTGTCGCGAAACGTCGATACACGCTCGGCACCTCCGCCGTAGTCATCTCTATAGCAGGCACAGCCCTTCACTCATCCTATTGGATCGCACATCAACACGTCAATTTGCGGCGCTCGAAGACAAACGGCCAAAGCACTCGCCTAAAGACCGAAAATCGGGCTATGCATTCACGATAGAAAAACTACCATCGGCAGATTTTCTATTGCGACGACCCCTTGCCCCGTGCCCTCGGCGGCAACCCCGTATGCTGCGTCAAAACCCGCCCCCGCGCAGGTGCAGCGGGCGCAGAGCGCTTCTTCTTTTGTAGCTCATCGGCTCGCGCCCCGGCAGCGGGCGCGGGCGCGCCGGTCGAGTTCTTGCGGCGGGGGCTCTGGTAACCGCCCTCGCCCATGGGCTGCCAGGTGGGGATGAGGTGGTGTTTGCCGTTGCCAATGAGCTCGGCGCGGCCCATGTCTTTGAGGGCCTGGCGCAGCAGGGGCCAGTTGTTGGGGTCGTGGTAGCGCAGCAAGGCCTTGTGCAGGCGGCGGCGGCGTTCGCCTTTCACCGTATCGACGCGCTCGGTGCGCTCGTCGCGGTGCACGCCCTTCAAGGTGTTCAAACCCGTGTGGTACATGGCGGTGGCGGTGGCCATGGGGCTGGGGTAGAAGGCTTGCACCTGGTCGGCGCGAAAGCCATTGCTTTTGAGCCACAGGGCCAGGTTCAGCATGTCTTCATCGGTGGTGCCGGGGTGGGCGGCGATGAAGTACGGGATAAGAAACTGCTCTTTGCCGGCCTCGGCGCTGTATTTTTCAAACAACTGCTTGAAGCGGTCGTAGTTGCCGATGCCGGGCTTCATCATCTTGGACAGTGGGCCGTCCTCGGTGTGCTCGGGCGCGATCTTCAGGTAGCCGCCCACGTGGTGCTGCACCAGCTCTTTGACGTAGGCGGGCGATTTGACGGCCAGATCGTAGCGCAGGCCGGAGCCGATGAGCACCTTTTTCACCCCGGGCAGCTTGCGCACGCGCTTGTAGATGGCAATCAGCGGGTCGTGGTTGGTGGTGAGGTTCTGGCAGATGCCGGGGTAGACGCAGCTGGGTTTGCGGCAGGCCGCCTCGATCTGCGGGGTTTTGCAACCCAGGCGGTACATGTTGGCGGTGGGGCCGCCCAGGTCGCTGACGACGCCGGTAAAGCCCTGCACGCCGTCGCGCATGGCCTCGACCTCGCGCACGATCGAATCCTCGCTGCGGCTCTGGATGATGCGGCCTTCGTGCTCGGTGATGGAGCAGAAGGTGCAGCCGCCAAAGCAGCCGCGCATGATGTTGACGGAAAAGCGAATCATCTCCCACGCGGGGATCTTGGTGGCGCCGTCGTGGCGGCCGCGCTCGTCGGCGTAGCGCGGGTGCGGGCTGCGCGCGTAGGGCAGATCGAACACGTGGTCCATCTCGGCGGTGGTGAGCGGGATGGGCGGCGGGTTGATCCACACGTCACGCGCTGTGGTGCCCGTGCCGTGCGCCTGCACCAGGGCGCGGGCGTTGCCGGGGTTGGTCTCAAGGTGCAGCACGCGGTTGGCGTGGGCGTAGAGCACGGCATCGCGCTTGACCTGCTCGAAGCTGGGCAGGCGCACCACGGTGCGCTCGCGTGCAGGCTTGGCAGTGGCACCGGGCTTGGGGCGCAGCGCGGGGTTGGGGACAAAAACCAGGGGCTGCGCCGCGCATTTTGAAGAAATACCGCCAGATGTCGACGTGGATATTGCGTTATCAGCTATGTTTTTTGAAGCGCTTTGCGCGTCACAAGCGGTGCCCTGCGCGGCCGCCTGCTCGCCAGTGGTGAGGTAGGGGTTGAGGTGCGCGTCAACGGGGCCGGGCTGGTCGACCTCGGACGAATCAATCTCCAGCCAGCCGGCTTCGCCCTCGGGCACGGTGGAGCTGCGGCGCACAAAGGCGGTGCCGCGCACGTCGGTGATCTGGCCAATGGGCTCGCGGCGGGCCAGGCGGTGGGCCACCTCGACCAGGGCGCGCTCGGCGTTGCCGTACAGCAGCAGGTCGCACTTGGCATCCACCACGATGGAGCGGCGCACGGTGTCGCTCCAGTAGTCGTAGTGGGCGATGCGGCGCAGGCTGCCTTCGATGCCGCCCAGCACGATGGGCACGTCTTTGAAGGCCTCGCGGCAGCGCTGGCTGTAGACGATGGCGGCGCGGTCGGGGCGCTTGCCGCCCACGTCGCCGGGGGTGTAGGCGTCGTCGCTGCGGATTTTGCGATCGGCCGTGTAGCGGTTGATCATCGAATCCATGTTGCCCGCCGTCACGCCCCAGAACAGGTTGGGTTTGCCCAGCGCCTTGAAGGCGTCGGCGCTTTGCCAATCGGGCTGGGCGATCATGCCGACCCGAAAGCCCTGCGCCTCCAGCACACGGCCGATCACGGCCATGCCGAAGCTGGGATGGTCGACATAGGCGTCGCCAGTGACCAGAACGATGTCGCACGAATCCCAGCCGAGCGCGTCCATTTCGGCCCGGCTCATGGGCAGAAAAGGCGCGGTACCAAAGCGCTTGGCCCAGTAGGGCTTGTAACTGGCAAGAGGCTTGGCGGCGCGCGGGAAGAAGGAGACGTCGGTCAGCGCGTTCATGGGGGTGGCCGCGCTGCAAGGCGCGCAGCGGACGGCAAACCTCCAATTTTAGGCGCCACGCCCTGTGTGCGCTGGTGTGTGGGCTTGCGTCCTGCCCTACTGCCCAAAACGCTTGGTACTCGTGCCGGGCGCTGTCGGCTGGGTTTCGCTGCGCTCTACCCAGCCTACGTGGGCGGTGCGCGATGGCTGCAAAGCCGGCTCGGCCCAATCCAGCGGCTGCGGAGCAGGCCATGCGGACAGTTGCCGCGCCCGCAGACTGCCGGAAAGCGGCGTCAGCCGCTCAAAGGGCTATCTCTGCTCGATCAACTGCCCGCGCAGCTCGCCGTACGGGAAGCGGTCGGTGACCAGGTTGATGTACCACTGGCCCGACAACAGGTTGCGGCGCTGCGGCTCGGTGAGCATGGCGCGGCCTTCGCTCGGCGAGACCATCGAACGGCCGATGCCGATCACCGGGTCGGCCAGTTCGCCGCCCATGGCCGGGCTGTGAAAGGCGCCCCGGCGCACCGGGCCGCTGAGCTGGCTGAAGCTCAGGCGCCAGCGCAGCAAGTTGGTGTCGCGGTCGAACACCGCCAGCAGCTCGCCCTGGGCCGGGGTATCGGCCGGCGGCACCACGTCGCGGCCGCTCAGCACCGCCTTGAAGGCCACCAGCGCCGGCTGATGCGCGGGCGCCTGCGGTGGGCTGGGCGCGCGCGGCGGGGTGCCGCACCCGGCCAGCAGCGCCGCCAGCGCCAGGGCGGCCAGCGCGGCGCGGCGCCGTGTCGCGGTGGACGGAGTCGGCAGGTGGCTCATGGCAGGCCCTCCTCTCGGCACCGGTGGTCAGTACACCACGCGCAGTTGCCCGCGCAGCTCACCCGTGGGGTAGGCCCTGGTGGTCAGGTTCAGGTACCAGCGGCCGCTGAGCAGATCGGTGGCCTGCTGGGGGGTAATGACGGCCCGGCCTTCGTAGCTGGGGCCGAACGGCCCGGGCCAGACCAGCGCCGGCGGGGCGATCTGGCCCATTTCAGCGGGGGCATGGAACTGCACGCTGGCGATCGGGCCAGACAGGCTGCTCCAGCTCGCCTTCCAGCGCAGCAGGCCGGTATCGCTGTCGTACAGGGCATCCAGCTGACCGACGGCGGCGCTGCGCGCGGGCGGCACCGTGCTGGCGCTGTCCAGCCGCGTGGTCAGCGTGACCAGGTTGGACCGTGGGCTGGGCGCCGGCTGCTCGGGCGGCGCCTGCACCACCGGCGGCGGCGACGGCATGGGTGCCGTGCTGCCGATGGGCGGCAGCGGCTGCGCCTGCGGGTAGGTGGGCGGCACCGGCTGCGGCATGGCCCCCTGTGCCTGGGAAGCGGGTGCCGGCGTGGCCGGCGGCATGTGCACCGGGGGCGGATCGTAGCGGGGCCCCAGATCCACGGAAGCGCAGCCCGCCGCCAGCAGTGCCACGGCCAGCACCGGCCACACCAGGCGCGAGGAAACCGGGACGAGGGTGAACATGAGCAGACTCCTTGCGTGTGATCTTCGCCACCACCTTGTGCGTGGCGGGCTTGGCTTACCGTGCCATCCTAGTGGCCGGTGCGGCCGACGATTGTAGGCAAACGCCGTCGATCCCCCTGGCATGCCAAGCCCGTCCGCGGCCCCAAGGGCCGGTCTTGACGGACGGTTTAGGAGTCATTTTTACTACTATTTCAATAGCTAAAGAAGATTGACAGACGCCGACATACGGCGTATTTTCCTCTGAATACCGCCCTCGGGGTCAGCCCGTCTTCGGGCCGATGCACCCAAGCTTTTTTCCAACCTTGATCCCACGCCAACATGCTTGATTTGCCCGCACTGCAACAGCTGATCGACCCGCTTCTGCCCGGCCTTCTGGGTGTGCGCCTGCTCGAATGCTCGCCCGAGCGGGTGCTGGCCGAGATGACGGTGCGCCCCGACGTGTGCACCGCCGGCGGCATCCTGCACGGCGGCGCCTACATGGCCTTTGCCGACACGCTGGGTGCCGTCGGCACGGTGGTCAACCTGCAGCGCGGGCAGACCACCACCACCACCGACTCCAGCACCAAATTCATCGCCGGCGCCAAGGTGGGCAGCGTGGTGACGGGCGAATCCGTGGCCCTGCACCGCGGCCGGCGCACCCAGGTCTGGCAAACCAGCATCCGCAACGCCCAGGGCAAACTGTGCGCGGTGGTCACGCAGACGCAGTTGGTGATGGAGGCGTAGGGCGGCTCAGCGCTGATCGGGCCGTGGGTCGGCAACCTCCGAGGTGGCTCGGGCCGCTCGCTGCTGCAGGAAATTGCGCAGGTTGCGCACCACCGGCCGCAATGTCTGGTCGGCTCGCCAAAACAAGGCAATGTGGTCGTCAAGCTCTGGCACGGGGCCATGCACGATTCGAGCTACGCCCTCACCTTCCAGCGCCGAGCCCGTCGGCTCCGCGCAAAGTCCGAGAAAGCTACCCGCCCGCATCAGCTCCGCGTGCGTGTTCAAGTCATTGATTTCGATCTGCCGTTTGGGCGAGCCGAAACCGCGTTGACGCAAAAAATCATCGAAACGATCACGCAAGGGCGTTCCCATGGGCGGCAAGCACCATTCGTGGTCAAGCATGTCCGGCCAAGACGAATGCGCATCCACCGCAGCCATCACGCTGCCGCTGGCCACCACCACGGTTCGCACTGGCGCGATGGGCGTGAACTCAAGCCGGCCGTGCCATCTTGAAGAGCCTGCCCGTCCCAATCCGATATCGACCGCGCCCTCCGCCACGGCCAGGTGCAAGCCATCGACCATCGACATCGACACCTCCGGATACATGACGTGGAAATCAACCAGGGCCGGCGCCAACCAGTGCAGGGCATGCGAAAGCCGCACCCCCACCGTAACCTGACCGCACAGACCGGACCGCAGCGCCACTACCTCTTCTCCCAGGCAATCGAGTTCGTGCAGCACGCGCAACGCCCTTTGGTGGATGGCATGAGCGACAGGCGTCAGGGCTACGGCCTTGCCACGGCCGACCAGCAAAGGCGTACCGATCACCGTTTCGATTTCTTGCCGCGTCTTGACCACGGCCGCGTAGGTCACGGCGAGCTTGTCGGCTGCACCCTGCAGGCTGCCCGCTTCGGCCAAGACAAGCACGAAGCGCAGATGCCGCAGCTTCAACCGACCGGCCAACTGCTGAGAAGAGGCTCCGTCAAAATCAACCATTTGCTCCATAAATATCAAATATTTCTAACTTTACTTCAATAAATGATCTTTCTAGACTGGCTGTGACACCTCATCCCGCACACCCATGTCACATTCACAACGCTCCGCCGGACCGCCGGCTTCACAGGCCAAAGCGACGACGCGCCTCGATACCGGCGGTGTCATCCACCGAGGTGTGAAAACGGCTGTGCGCGACGGCACGTGGCTCGTGGCGGATATCTACCTTCCCCCTGCGGCAAAGGATCAGCGGGTGCCGGTGGTACTGGAGCGAACCCCTTACGGCCGACACATCGCACGCTTCAGGGCATTTGGAGAGCTTGCCGCAGCCCGAGGTTACGCCTTCGTGATTCAGGATGTGCGCGGTCGCGGCGACTCCGGTGGTCACTTTCACATGATGACCAATGTTCCGCATGAGGGCAGCGACGGAATAGATACCTGGCACTGGTTGCAACAGCAGCCCTGGTGTGACACGCAGCGGATGGGGATGGTGGGCGGCTCGTTCAGCGCAGCCAATCAACAGGCACTGGCGCTAGAGCAACCCAGTGGCTTGCGGGCACAGATACTGCGCGATGCCGGCAATAACTACCGGGAACGAATGTTTCGCTACCACGGTGCGTTCAACGTCGGTGTGATGCTGCCCTGGGCAATCACCCACGGCCTTGAACAAGCGGAATTGAGCGGCGACACCGAGGTGCAGGTTGCCCTGCGTGCCATGCGCGACGACTCGGCGAACTGGGGCGCCATGCTGCCACTGCGGCGTGGGGCGTCGCCCCTGGCCCATGCCCCGGTGTATGAAGACATCTACTTCCGCATGCTGGAGACAGCCGACGACGAGCCGTACTGGCACAACCCAACGGTACGCCTGGAAGGCCGTTGGAATGAGTACCCCAACGACGTCGCGATCTTGCTGATTTCTGGTTGGTTCGCGCACCACGCGAATGCGAATCTCGACAAGTTGCAGGAGCTGAGCCGACGCAGCCAACGCCCGATCAAGCTGATCATGGGGCCTTGGGTGCACAGCCCCCTGATGCTGGAACTGACCACCGCGGGCGAAGTCGACTTTGGACCAGAGGCAGCGGCGGAAGGGCCTATTGAGCGCGCTTGGTTGTATTGGCTAGATCGCCATCTGCGCGATCAGGCCCGCACGCTGGACCCCGGCGAGCCCCAACTGCGCTATTTCGTCATGGGGTTGGGGAACGGCCACCGCACCGTCGAGGGGCGCGTATTCCACGGAGGTGAATGGCGCAGCGCCGATGGTTGGCCTCTGACGACCACCCAAGCCACCCCTTATTACCTGCACAACGATGGCAGCCTGCGCCAGGAGCGGCCAGCCATGAACGCGGCGCCGCTGCGCTACGACTTCGACCCGCTGAACCCTTGCCCGGGGATCGGTGCAAGCAGTCTACAGAGCGATGCTTATCCAGCTTTCGTTCTCCCCGGCCCCCGCGACCAACGTTGCCGCCCCGACTTCGCCGCCTGCCGAGGGACCCAAGAGAGCTTGTCGACACGCCAGGATGTGCTGGTTTTCCAGACCGACCCATTGCCGCAAGCCTGTGAAGTCACCGGGCCGCTGGTGCTGACGCTCTGGGTGTCATCGTCCGCCCGCGATACCGACTTCACCGCAAAACTCATCGATGTTTATCCGACAAGCGATGCCCACGCTGAGGGTTTGGCCTTGCTGCTCTCGGAGGGCATCGTGCGCATGCGCTACCGTGATCGCCGCGCTCATGGCGAGTTGATTGAACCCGGTCGGGTCTATCAGGTAGACATCGAGCTGAATCCCACCAGCAACGTGTTCAAAGTCGGACACCGCATCCGCGTGGATATATCCAGCGCCAGTTTTCCTCAGTACGACGTTAACCCGAATACGGGTGAACCCCTGGGACAGCACACCCATACCGTCGTCGCTCATCAGACCGTTCTGACGGATGGCCTGCACGCCTCCCACATCGTGCTGCCACTTCAGCCCAAGCCCAGCTCACGTTCCTGAAACCAATTCCAAGGAGTTTTCATGCCCACATTCTTTCGCCGCTCGCCATTGCGACACGTGCTCAGTTGGGCCGTCTTGACGGTCACCGCCTTCAGTTCGTTCGCTCAGGCCCCGGACTATCCATCCCGCCCCGTCAAGCTCGTGGTTCCGTATACGCCGGGCGGGACAGCCGACACCCTGGCTCGCATGATGGCCGCCGGCATGCAAGAGCCCTTGGGGCAAAGCATGGTTGTGGAAAATCGATCCGGTGCCGGTGCCGTCATCGGAGCCACGCACGTGGCGCGTAGCGCGGCCGACGGCTACACCCTGCTATTGGGCGCCGGCTCGACGCATACGACCCCGCAGGTCGTGATGAAGAAGATGCCCTACGACCCTCTGAAGGACTTCGAACCGATCGCAATGATCGGCACGACGTCCTATGTGCTGCTGGCACGCCCCACGCTCCCTTTCAAGAACCTCCAGGAGACCCTGGCGTACGCCAAGGAAAACCCAGGCAAGATCAGCTATGGCAGCACGGGCCCCGGTGCCGCCGTCCACCTGACGATGGCTCATGTTGAGCAACTCGCCGGTGTTCGCCTGCTGCAGGTGCCCTACCGGGGAGGCGGCCAAATTCTGGTTGATCTGATGGCCGGACAGATCGACCTGGGTCTGGGAACGGCGGAGTCCGCTGGCGCGGTCGAAAGCGGCAAGCTGCGCGCCTTGGCCGTGATCGGTCCGAAGCGATTGAGTGCCCTGCCAGACGTGCCGACCTGCATCGAATCCGGAGTGCCCAATTGTGAGTTTCCGGTGTGGAACGGCTTGTTTGCCCCTACCGGGACACCTCAGGCTGTGATGTCGAAGCTGACGGCTGCGGCGGAACACGTGTTGGCGGAGCCCCAAACCCAGAAGCGTCTGCGCGAACTGGGTTACGAACCCGCCCCTCCCGGAGGCCCGACCATGGTGAAGCGCCACATCGCGAACGAAACGCGCTTGGTGCACCAGGTGGCCACAAAAGCTGGCGTGATGGCCGAGTAAGTACGTCGTTCACACACCTTCTGCCCACCCGGCAGAGAACCAAATCACCGTGCCTGGGCCACCTACTGGCTACAGCAGCTCCGGCGCCTGCACCGTGACGATCACCGTCTGAGGCACATCGCCGCGCTGGCGGCTGCGCAGCCACCAGACGGCGCCTTTCTTCACCGCGCATTCCGGCGCGGACAGGCCCAGCAACTGGGCGATGGTGGCGCCCAGCGTGGGCTGGTGGCCGACGATCAGCACCGGCGTGCGCGCCTGCGGCCAGCCGGCCAGTTGCAGCAGCTGGGCGGGCGCGGCGCCCACCGCCAGTTCGTCCGGCAGCCGGTATTTTCGGCCCAGTGCGCGCACGGTCTGCTCGGTGCGCCGCGCCGGGCTGGCCAGGATGCGTGTGCCTTCGGGCAGTTGCCGGTCCAGCCATTGGGCCATGCGCGCGGCCTGGCGCTCGCCCCGCAGGGTGAGCGGGCGCGCCGCGTCGCCCTGGCCTTCCTCGGGCTCGCGCGCCTCGGCGTGGCGCCACAGGATCAGGTCCATCGCGTCACTCCGTCGGCGCGGGCGCGCGGTAGCGTGCCATCAGCGCGGCCTGCGCACCGGGGCCGGGCGCGGCGCCGGCGGGCACCACGTCGCGGTAGATGCCGCCCTCGCCCAGCACCCAGGCGTCGCGCGCGTCGTGCAGGCAGGCCAGCAGGCATTCGTCGATGATGCGCCGGCGCAGCGCCGGGTCGGTGACAGGCCAGGCGGTTTCCACCCGGCGCAGCATGTTGCGGTTCATCCAGTCGGCCGAGGACAGCCACAGCTGCTCGTCGGTGCCGGCGCGAAAGTAGAACACGCGCGAATGCTCCAGAAAGCGCCCGATGATGCTGCGCACGCGGATGTTCTTGGTGAGCTGCGCCGGCAGCATGCAGGCGCCGCGCACGATCAGGTCGATGCGCGCGCCCGCCTCGCCGGCGCGCAGCAGGGCCTCGATCAGCGGCTGATCGGTCAGCGCGTTCATCTTGGCGATGATGCGCCCGCCCTGGCCGCGCCGCGCCGCCTGCGCCACGGCGTTGATCTTGGCCAGCATCTGCCGGTGCAGGGTGAAGGGCGCCAGCAGCATGCGCTGCATGCGCGGCAGCCGGCTGTGGCTGGCCAGGTGCACGAACAGCTGGTCCATGTCGGCCGTCAGGCGCGCGTCGGCCGTCAGGTAGCTCAGGTCGGTGTACAGCGCCGCCGTGCGCGGGTTGTAGTTGCCGGTGGACAGGTGCCCGTAGCGGCGCAGCTGGCGCCCTTCGCGCCGTGTGATGAGCAGCATCTTGGCGTGGGTTTTCAGGCCCACCACGCCGTACACCACCTGGGCGCCGGCCTGCTCCAGGCCTTCGGCCCAGTTGATGTTGGCCTCTTCGTCGAAACGCGCCTTCAGCTCCACCACCGCCGTCACTTCCTTGCCGCGGCGCTGCGCCTCGATCAGCAAGTCCATCATGCGGCTGTCGTTGCCGGTGCGGTAAATGGTTTGCTTGATGGCCAGCACCTGCGGATCGTGCACGGCCTGGCGCAGGAAGTCGATCACGCCGTCGAAGCTCTCGAACGGCAGGTGAATCAGCACATCGCCCTGCTTGAGACGCTGAAACAGCGGCTCGCCGCGCACCAGTTGCACCGGGTAGCTGGCCTGGTACGGAGCAAACAACCATTCGGGCCGATGCACCAGCTGAATCAGCTGCTGCAGCCGCACCAGGTTCACCGGCCCCTGCACCTTGAACAGCGCCTCGGGCGGCAGGTTGAACTGGCGCAGCAGAAACTCAGCCAGCGGCTCGGGGCAGGCCGAAGACACCTCCACCCGCACCGCCTGGCCGTAGTGGCGCTGGTGCAGCTCCTGACGCAGGGCGGTGCGCAGGTTTTTCACCTCGTCCTCGTCCACCGACAGGTCCGAATCGCGCGTGACCCGAAAGTGCGAAAAGTCGCCGACCTGGCGGCCCGGGAACAAATCGGCCAGGTGCGCGCGGATCACGCTGGAAAGCATCACGAACAGCGTTTCGCCGCGCCCTGCCACCCGGTCGGGCATGCGCAGCACGCGCGGCAGCACGCGCGGCACCTTGACGATGGCGATCTCGTTGGCGCGGCCAAAGGCGTCCTGCCCCTTGAGCTGGACGATGAAGTTCAGCGACTTGTTGGCGACCAGCGGAAACGGGTGGGCCGGATCCAGCGCCACCGGCACCAGCAGGGGCTTGACCTCGCGCAGGAAATAGTCGCGCACCCAGCGCCGCTGCGCCTCGGTGCGCTCAAGGTGCGAGACGATGCGCATGTGCTCGGCGGCCATGGCCGGCTGCAGCACGTCGTTGAAGATGCCGTACTGCTGCGCCACCAGCTCGTGCGCGTCGGCCATCAGGCGGCGCATGCCGCCGGCCGCGTCGGTGCCGGCGCGCCAGGCGCTCAGGTGCGGCTCGGCGCGCACCTCGAAGAACTCATCGAGGTTGGACGACACAATGCACAGGTAGCGCAGGCGCTCCAGCAGCGGCACCTCGGGCCGTTCGGCCCAGCTCAGCACGCGCAGGTTGAACGCCAGGATGCCGGCGTCGCGCCCCTGCAGCGGGTAGCGCGCCAGGATGTTCGACGGTTCAGGCACGGGGGCGCATCAAGAATGAGAGCATCGCGGTCAGCATACCCGAGCCCGCCTGGCCTGGCGAGCGGCTTGAATCAGCCACCCTCATGCGCCCAGCAAATGCCGACGGTAGCGCGGGTGGAGATCGGCCACGCGCATCAGCATGGGCAAGTCGGCGGTGCCGAAATCCGGATCCCAGGCCGGCTCGCCCAGCACCTGGGTGCCCAGGCGCAGGTAGCCCTTGATCAGCGCCGGCGGCTCCACGGACAGGCTGTCGTCCAGGTGCTCCAGCGGCAGCGGCAGGCGCGGTCGCACGCGCCACTCGATCGGCGCCAGGTGCCGTTCGCGCACTTGGCGCCACAGGCTGGCGGCCACGTCGCCATGGAACACCCCGCCCTGCATCACGGGAATGCTGGCGCAACCGATCATGGTGTCGAGCTGGTTGCGCGCCATGAACTCACCCAGCGCGCCCCACAGCGCCAAAATCACCCCACCGTGCCGGTGCGCCGGGTGCACGCAACTGCGCCCCAGCTCGACCATGCGCGGGCGCAGGGTGCGCAGGCGCGTCAGGTCGAACGCCTGCTCGGTGTAGGTGCCGCCCAGGCGGCGCGCCTGGGCTGGGGTGAGCACGCGGTAGGTGCCGATCACCTGGTCGGTGTCGGCCGCGCGCACCAGCAGGTGTTCGCAGTAGTCGTCGAACAGGTCGATGTCGTGGCCCGGCACCGGAGTGGACAGGCGCGCGCCCATCTCGACGGCGAACACGGCGTGACGCAGGCGCTGCGCCGCCCTCACCTCGTCGTGGTGGCGCGCCCAGACCACGCGCAGGCCCGCCGCCGGCGCCAGGCGCGCAGCGCCCGGATGAAGCCAGCTCCGGGCACCTGGCCCCGGCGCGGGGCCGGGCGACAAGGCGTGGGTGGGCGTGGGCAGTTCTTTCATGGGCAAGGCTCCTGTGGTGCTTTTCGCCCCGATGGTCGGCCGCGCGCGTGACCCGGGCGTGACGGGGTCGTGACGGTTTCATGACGCTGGTGCGCTCTGGGGCCAGCGCGTGCCGATGAATTCGACCCCGGTCCAGCAGGGCGCCTGGCTGGCGGCGGCGGCGTTCGCCAGCGGGTTCGGGTCGGCGAAGATTCAGCCCGGCTTGCGCGCGACGATGAAGGCGCGGATGTCGCGGCGCGTGCTGCCGTGGCGCTCGATGGCGATCACATCCAGGCCACTGCCCGCCAGGGCCCGAACCAGGCCCGATTCGTTCAGGCACAGCAACGCCGGGGCGCGGCCCAGCGCACGCATCAGCGGCACGATCAGGTGCGGCACCAGCGGGTTCATCTCGGCCACGCAGGCCGTCTTGGAGATGAACAAACCACCAGGGCGCAGCGTGGCGGCCACCGCCGCCAGCCCCCGATCCAGATCGGTCAGCAGGTGCAGCAGGTTGAAGGCCAGCACCCGGTCGTAGGCCGCCGGGGCCGCCGCCGCGGTCGATGCGTCGGCCTGCTCGAAACTGAGTTGGGCCATGGGCTGGGCGTGCCAGCGCTGGCGCGCGATGGCGATCATCCGCCCCGACACGTCGGTGGCGTGCAACCGGCGCACGCCCGGCGCCAGACGCAGAGCCGTGGCGCCCGTGCCGCAGCCGATTTCCAGCACCTCATGACCGGACCCCAGCAACTCGCCCACGCGCCGCAGGCTGCGCTCGTAGCCGGTCAGGTCGGTGATCGATTCGCCGGCATAGCGCAGCGCCACGCGGTCCCAAAAGCGGGCCTGGCGAAGCATGGCGCTTTCGGTCTGGGGAGAGGTTGCGACGGGAAGGTGCGGGGCAGCGGAAGACATGGGCATGGACGACGACAACGACGAGGTATGCCCCCCGGGGAGGCGATGGCGCCATCCTAGTGACATACATCACCGCATGGAATCTTCAAAAATCGCAGATTACATATACTTTTTTGCATGAACAAAGTCGACTGGAACCAGCTGCGCGCGTTTCTGGAAACCGCCGAAACCGGCTCCTTGTCGGCCGCCGCGCGCAAACTGGGGCTGACCCAACCCACGCTGAGCCGACAGGTGGCCGGTATCGAGAAGCGCCTGGGCGTGACCTTGTTTGAGCGCCTGGGCAAGGCCATGGCACTGACCGATACCGGGCTGGCGCTGCTGGAGCATGCACGCGGCATGGGCGCGGCGGCCGACGCCATGGCCCTGGCCGCCACCGGGCGCGCGCAGGCCGTGCAAGGCGTGGTCACCGTCTCGGCCAGCGACGCCGTGGCCAATTACCTGATGCCGCCGCTGGTGCGGCGGCTGCGTGACGAGGCGCCGGGCATCCTGATCGAGCTGATCTCCTCCAACGCGCTGAGCGATCTGCGCCGGCGCGAGGCCGACATCGCCATCCGCCACGTCAAACCCGAGCAGCCGGACCTGATTGCCCGGCTGGTGCGCGAGGCCGAGGCCTGGTTCTACGCCAGCGAGGACTGGGTGCGCACGCACGGCCACCCGCGCGGCGCCGACGACGCCGTGCGGCACGCCTTCGTCGGCACCGATCGCCGAGGCGAGTACCTTGGCTACCTGCGCCAGCACGGCCTACCACTGAGCGAGGCCAACTTCAGCTGCTACGCCGACCACAGCACCGCGCACTGGTCCCTGGTGTGCCAGGGTCTGGGCATTGGCGCCATGATGATCGAAGTGGCCCAGGTCACGCCCGGCATGGTGCGCGTGCTGGACGACTTACCCCCGGTGCGTTTTCCGATCTGGCTGGTGACCCACCGCGAACTGCGCACCTCACGGCGCATTCGGGTGGTGTTTGATTTTTTGGGGCGGGCGTTGGCGGAGCGGTAGTCGAAACCCGAGTTGAACTTAACAACCTACCGCCATCGGTCCAGTGTCTGGAGTTGGCCAACGACAGTCACCCACCAACCACTCTGGCTTGCCGGGTCAAACTCGACAAAATACGCGCAAGCCTGTCAACGCACAGGGGTACATCACCCCACCGCCTCTCTTCCAAACGGCGTGATCTATTCCGCCGTCCGAGGCAGCGCTCCCACCGCCCCACGCCCCTCCCGAAGCCGCCCCAGCACCCACTGCGCTCGGTCCGCGCAAGCCAGATCCTCCGGGCGGCTCTTCACGGTCTCGATGACCATCAGCAGCTGCGCCTTGTTCCGCGCCAGGCGCTGTTGCAAGACCTCGATCTCGGCCACCTTGCGCTCCAGGCTGTCCAGCAGCTCGGCGTGTTGCCAGGTGTTGTCCTGGGCGCTGGGCAGCAGCTTGCGGATTTCGTCGAGTGAGAAGCCGGCGCTTTGCGCGGTGGTGATGATGTCCAGCGTCCACAGCGCCTCGGGGCCGTACTCGCGGTAGCCGTTCTCCTGGCGCGCCACGCCTCGAATCAGCCCGCTCGCCTCGTAAAAACGGATACGGGAGGGCGCCAGCCCGCTGTGTTTGGCCAGTTCACCGATCTTCATGTGCTCAATCCCAAAAAACACTTGACTATGAAGTTAACTTTAATCTTAAAGTCGAACCATGATCAACCAAACTCACACGATGAACGTATTTGCCGAACTGGCGCTGCCCAACGGCTCGCGCATTCCCAACCGCCTGGCCAAGGCGGCCATGGAAGAGAACATGGCCGACGCCGACCAGGCGCCTTCCGAAGCCTTGATGCGGCTGTACCAGGCCTGGGCCGACGGCGGGGCCGGCCTGCTGATCACCGGCAATGTGATGGTCGATGGCCGGGCCATGACGGGGCCTGGCGGCGTGGTGCTGGAAGATGCGTCCCAACTGGACAAGTTCCAGCGCTGGGCGCGCGTGGGCCGCTCCCGCGGCGCGCAGTTCTGGCTGCAGATCAACCATCCCGGCCGTCAGATGCCGGCCAATCTGGGGCAGCCGACCTGGGCACCCTCGGCCGTGGCGCTGGACCTGGGCAAGATGTCGAAGCACTTCAACCCGCCCCAGGCCATGACCCAGGAGGTGATCGAGGAGGTGATTCGGCGCTTTGCCCGCACGGCCGAGTTGGCGGAGCAGGCCGGTTTCACCGGGGTGGAGATTCACGCCGCGCACGGCTACCTGCTGAGCCAGTTCCTGTCGCCGCTCTCCAATCAGCGCACCGACGCCTGGGGCGGCCCGCTGGAAAACCGCGCGCGGCTGCTGCTTGAGGTGGTGAAAGCCGTGCGTGCCGTGGTGTCACCGGGTTTCGCGGTCGCCGTCAAGCTGAACTCGGCGGATTTTCAGCGCGGCGGCTTCAGCGCCGACGACGCGCGCGAGGTGGTGCAAATGCTGAACCCGCTGGGCGTGGATCTGGTCGAGTTGTCGGGCGGCAGCTACGAGGCGCCGGCCATGCAGGGCCAGGCCCGCGACGGGCGCACACTGGCGCGCGAAGCCTACTTTGTCGAATTCGCCCGCGACATCCGCGCCGTGTCCAGCATGCCGGTGATGGTCACCGGCGGCGTACGCCGCCTGCCGGTGGCCGAGCAGGTGGTGGGCAGCGGTGTGGACATGGTGGGCATGGGCACCGCCCTGGCCATCGACCCGATGCTGCCGCGCGACTGGCGCGCCGGCCAGGACAGCGCGCCGGCCTTGCGCCCGATTGCCTGGAAGAACAAGGCGCTGACCTCGCTGGCCAACATGGCGACGGTGAAATTTCAGTTGCAGCAGCTCAGCCGGGGCAGACGCACAGACCCGACGGTGTCGCCGCTGCGCGCGCTGATCGGGCAGCAACTGTCCAACGCCTGCCGGGTGCGCCAGTACCAGCGCTGGGTGGCGCCGCGCGCCCACGGCTGAAAGCCCTGCGCCGGGCCTGGGCCAGGCCAGCGCGGGCGGCGGCACGGCCGCATCGGTGAGCTGTTGTATGAAGCCCCGAAGTAAGGGCGCACAGGGGATCAAGCTCCCGCGACTGTCTGGACATCGGGGTCAACTTTCAGGCGGCTATAGGCCCAGCGCCAACCGCTTTCGCGCCCTGTGCACGGTCTATTTTAAGGTGAACCGATGCTGATTATTGATGTGGATGATCAGGCATTCCGGGACTACCTGGCGCGCCTGCAAGGGCGCCTCGACGACCTCACCCCGGCAATGCAGAGCATCGGTCAGGAGATGGAGGGGCGCATAAAGGGGCGCTTCGAGACCGAAACCGATCCGCTGGGCGTGCCGTGGACGCCCTGGGCGCCGTCGACCGCAGCCAGCTACCCGGATGACGGCTATCACAGAATTCTTGATCGTTACGGCGATATGCTGGGCGACGTGAACTGGCAAGCCGACACGCCCAGTTCCGGCCCACTACGTCCCCCGCCTAGTGTTCTGTCCTGCAAATAACTGTCATTAATTTTGCATACCAATGCGGTATCTTTAGAAGGGAGATACCGCGATGAGAACAGGCAGACCGAAGGCAGAATTGGCATTGACTGACGACGAGCGAT
>JAIUOM010000209.1 GCA_020161215.1 Pseudomonadota bacterium | reverse complement strand
GATCGAACTCTACAAGGAGATCGAGGACCTGTCCGGCCAGGCGACCGGCGTGCACATCACCGGCGGTGTGCTGCTGGCGGCGACGGAGGCGCGCATGGACTGGCTGCGGGGCGTTGTCGCCAAGGGCAATCCTGAACACGCGTGCGTTTGAGCCGTTAAGCAGACGGAAGCGATACAGCGACCGAGTAACCGACAGCGTGGCGTTGGGCACGCCATTCACAGTCGTCGCATCTCCCAAGTAACCGAGCACCATATCATCCATCATCGGGGAATAGGCCAGCGTGTGACCCGGATTGCTCACTCGGTCCTGAATGAGCAGCGGCACATCAAACTCACCCTTCGGAAGGGCAAGGGAATCTTCCGCCGGATCCTCGACAATGAAGAATCCGGCCAGTCCCTGATACACCTGTTTACCGGTCAACTTGTCCGTGTGCGCGTGATACCAATAGGTGCCGGCTCTCTGGTTCACGGGAAACTCCACATCATAGAAGCCACCGGAAGGGACAGCGTCACGGGGGTTTCCGTCCATCTCCGAGGGGGCCAGAATTCCGTGCCAATGGAGCACGAGCGACTCGCCAAGGCTGTTTTGCACCCGCGCCTTGAAGTGGTCCCCCTTCTTCACTCGGATGGTAGGCCCCGGCAAGGAACCGTTTAAGGCCAGAGCGGTTGTGGGGAACCCCGGCCAAATCTCTTGGTTGACAACCTTCGCTTCCAGGACACCACCCGTGAACTCAGGGGGGAAGACCAAAGGGTAGCCCCCGGCTGGAATTGGGTGATCGGCCAAACTCTTTTGTTCGATCAGAAGGCCGCAACCGGCCAAGGTGAAGGTCAACACCACCAAGGTCGACGCCGAGCTGGCCCTGCAGGCCGGCCCGCAGCTGGTGGTGCCGATCCTGAACGCGCGCTACGCCCTGAACGCCGCCAACGCGCGCTGGGGTTCGCTGTACGACGCGCTGTACGGCACCGACGTGATCCCCGAGACCAAGGGCCAGGAAAAAGGCAAGGGCTACAACGCCCGGCGCGGCGCCAAGGTCATCGAATGGGCGCGCAACGTGCTGGACCGCACCGCGCCGCTCAAGAAGGGCTCGCACGTCGACTCCACCGGCTACCTGGTCAAGGATGGCGAGCTGGTGGTCAAACTGAAGGGCGGCAAATCGACCAAGCTGGCCGACGGCAGCCAGTTCCTGGGCTACACCGGTGACGCCAAGTCGCCCAGCAACATCCTGCTGGTGCACAACGGCCTGCACCTGGACATCGTCATCAACCCCAAGTCGCCGATCGGCCAGAACGACCCGGCCGGCGTGGCCGACCTGGTGGTCGAAGCGGCGGTGTCCACCATCCTCGATCTGGAGGATTCCGTGGCCGCCGTGGACGCTCAGGACAAGGTGCTGGGCTACCGCAACTGGCTGGGCATTCTGCGCGGCACGCTGACCGAGTCGTTTGACAAGGGCGGCAAGACCGTCACCCGTGGCCTGAACCCCGACCGCGTCTACACCGCCGCCAGCGGCAAGGGCAAGGTCAAGCTGCACGGCCGCTCGCTGATGTTCGTGCGCAATGTCGGCCACCTGATGAGCAACCCGGCCATCCTGTACAAGGGCGCGGACGGCAAGTACCAGGAAATCCCGGAAGGCATCCTGGACGCCGCCATCACCACCGCCATCGCCATGCACGACCTGAAGGGTCTGGGCGCCGAAGGCATCCGCAACTCGCGCACCGGCAGTGTCTACATCGTCAAGCCCAAGATGCACGGCCCGGCCGAGGTGGCCTTTGCCAGCGAGTTGTTCGGCCGCGTCGAGCAGCTGCTGGGCCTGAAGGAAAACACCGTCAAGCTCGGCATCATGGACGAGGAGCGCCGCACCAGCGTCAACCTGAAAGCCTGCCTGCAGGCCGCCAAGTCGCGCGTGGCCTTCATCAACACCGGCTTCCTGGACCGCACCGGCGACGAGATGCACACCTGCATGCAGGCCGGCCCCGTCTACCGCAAGGGCGACATGAAGACCAGCGCCTGGATCCAGGCCTACGAGCGCAACAACGTGCTCACGGGCCTGGCCTGCGGCCTGCGCGGCAAGGCGCAGATCGGCAAGGGCATGTGGGCCATGCCCGACCTGATGGCCGAGATGATGAAGCAGAAGATCGGCCACCCCAAGGCCGGCGCCAACACCGCCTGGGTGCCCAGCCCCACCGGCGCCACACTGCACGCCATGCACTACCACCAGGTGCTGGTGAGCGACGTGCAAAAGCAGATGGAAGCCGAGCTGGCCCAGGCCGACACCGTGGCCCTGCGCGACGAGCTGCTGGCCAGCCTGCTCAGCATCCCCGTCGCGCCCGAGGCCAAGTGGACCGCCGCCGAGCGCCAGCAGGAGCTGGACAACAACGCCCAGGGCATCCTGGGCTACGTGGTGCGCTGGGTCGACCAGGGCGTGGGCTGCTCCAAGGTGCCCGACATCAACGGCATCGGCCTGATGGAAGACCGCGCCACGCTGCGCATCTCCAGCCAGCACATCGCCAACTGGCTGCACCACGGCGTGGTGACCGAAAAGCAGGTGCGCAAGACTTTCCAGCGCATGGCCCGCGTGGTCGATGGCCAGAACGCCGGCGACAAGGCCTACCGCAAGATGGGCGGCCGTTTCGACAAATCCGCCGCCTACCAGGCCGCCTGCGACCTGGTCTTCGAAGGCCTGGCCCAGCCCAGCGGCTACACCGAGCCGCTGCTGCACGCCTGGCGGCAGAAGGTCAAGGCGGGGGCCTGAGGAGCGTCCACTAAGCTACTATTTGGATAGCTGATGGGGAAGAAACGGCGCCGGCAGGCGCCGTTTTTCGTTCAAAATGCCGGCCAGCGCAAGCGCAGCCAGTCCAGCAGCGCGTCGGTGACCTGCGCGCGCTCCAGCTCGTTGAAGATCTCGTGGTACAGCCCGTCAAAGCACCGGGCGGTGAGCTGCTGGGGCGGCGCGGCGGCGGCCAGGGCGCGGCTGCCGGCGGGGGCGACCAGGCGGTCCTGGCCAGCGTAAAGCAGCAAGGTGGGCACCGGCCAGCGCGGCGCCTCGGCCAGCACGGCCGGGCCGGCGTGGGCAATAAAGCGCGCCAGCCGGGCGCTGATGCGGTCGTGCACCAGCGGATCGTCCTGGTAGGCGCGCACCACGGCCGTGTCGTGCGACAGGTAGCGGGGCGACAGGCCGTTGCCGACCGCCAGGGTGGGCGCCAACCGGTACAGCACGGCGATCAAGGCCTTCTGCACGGCATTCAGGCCGGCGTCCAGCGCCGGCGAGGACAGCACCAGCCCCTGCACCGGCCGCAGCCCCAGCGACACGGCGCGCGCCGCCACCAAGCCGCCCAGGGAATGGCCGAGCAGCACCAGCGGCGCACCGGCCGGCATCGCGGCGCGGGTGACGTCGATGACGCGCGCCAGGTCGTCCAGCAGCTGCGCGTCGCGCGCCAGCACGCCGCGCGGGCCAGGCGAGCGGCCGTGGCCCACCTGGTCGTAGCTGCGCACGCCCCATCCGGCGCCGTTCAGCGACCGGGCCAGCTCGGCGTAGCGCCCGGCGTGCTCGCCCAGGCCGTGCACCAGCAGCAGCGTGCCGCGCCGTGCCGATCCGGGGGGCAGGGGCCAGTCGTACAGCGCCAGCGCGGGGTTGTCCGGCAGCGCGGACAGGGTGGGCGTCGCGGCCATCAGGGCATGCGCGCGATCACCTCGGCCACGGCGGCCGTCAGGCGCTTGGCGTAGGGCACGTGCAAAAACTCGTTCGGCCCGTGCGCGTTGCTGCGCGGGCCCAGCACGCCGCAGACCATCATCTGGGCGGTGGGAAAGCCCTCGCTCAGCTGGTTCATGAGCGGAATCGTGCCGCCCTGGCCGATGTGGCCGCAGGGCGCGCCGAAATGCGCTTGCGAGGCCGCATCGAGCGCCTGAGCAAACCAGGGCGCGGCATCGGGCGCGTTCCAGCCGGTGGCGCCGCCCTCGCTGTGGAACGTCACGCGCGCCTGGTAGGGCGCGTTGTCTTCCAGCAGGTGTTTCAGCTCGCGCACGGCGCTGACCGCGTCCACCAGCGGCGGCAGGCGCAGGCTGAGCTTGAAGGCGGTGTAGGGGCGCAGCACGTTGCCGGCGTCGCGCAGCGGCGGCAGGCCCTCGGCGCCGGTCACGCTGAGCGTGGGGTGCCAGGTGCGCGCCAGCAGGGCGTCCACCGGGTCGCTGGTCATGGGCAGCACCGATTGCTCGCGCCCGCCGCAGTCGTAATGCACCCAGGGGAAGCGCTTGAACAGGTCGTCACCCAGGATGGCAGCGGTGGTTTGGGCTTGCGCGATGCGCTCGGCCGGCACCTCGCAGTGGAAGCTGGCCGGCAGCAGGCGGCCGGTGGCGCTGTCTTCCAGCCGGTCCAGCACCTGGCGCAGGATGCGGAAGCTGCTGGGCACCAGGCCCGAGGCGTCGCCGGAGTGCACGCCCTCGCTCAGCACCTCGACCTTCAGCGTGCCGCTGGCCATGCCGCGCAGGCTGGTGGTCAGCCACAGCTGGTCGTAGTTGCCGGCGCCGGAATCCAGGCACACCACCAGGCCGACGTCGCCCAGGCGGGCACGCAAAGCGTCGATGTAGGGCAACAGGTCGGGCGAGCCGCTTTCCTCGCTGGTTTCGATCAGGCCGACGATGCGCGGGTGCGGCACGTCCTGGCTTTTCAGCGCCTGCACGGCGGCAATGGCGGCGTAGACCGCGTAGCCGTCGTCGGCGCCGCCGCGGCCGTACAGCTTGCCGTCCTCGTACTTGGGCGTCCAGGGGCCCAGGTCGGCGCGCCAGCCGGTGAACTCGGGCTGCTTGTCGAGGTGGCCGTACATCACCACCGTCTGGCCGCTGGCCTCGCCGCGGGTGGCGTCGATCTCGAAAAAGATCACCGGGGTGCGGCCGGCCAGGCGCACCACCTCCAGCCGGAGGCCGGGCACCTTCTGCGCCTCGACCCAGTGCGCGGCGTCGCGCACCACGCGGTCGATGAAGCCGTGCGCGGCCCAGTCGGCGTCGAAACCGGGCGACTTGGCCGGCACGGCGATGTACTCGCTCAAGCGCGGCACGATGTCGGTGTCCCACTGGGTGCCGATGCGCTCCAGCGCGGCGGTGGGGTTCAGGGCGGAAGCGGGCAGGCGGGCGTTCATGGCGGAGTCCCTTCGCCGTGGGCGGCAGGTGAAAAACCTG
>JAIUOM010000208.1 GCA_020161215.1 Pseudomonadota bacterium | reverse complement strand
CCACCAGCCGAAGCCCCGTGCCGATATCGACCCAGCGCACCAGGGCCGGCTCCACCGGCGCGGCAAAACGCGCGGCGCGCTCGGCCAGCGCGATCGCGCGCTCGTGCAGACGGGCGAAGTCGGGCGAGAGTTCGATCACCTGCTCGAGCGCGGCGCCAGCGCCGTCCAGCGCCTGACCGAGCTGTGCCAGCGCGCGCAGCCAATCGGCTTCATCCAGGCCTTCGGGCGCTGCGCCCACCCAACGCAGGCGCGTGCTGCCGCGCGCCGTGCCCGCGGCCAGGCGCAACTCACGCAGCGCCTGCTCGACCGCGCCCGCCAGCAGGCTCCAGTCGGCCAGGCCACGCGCCTGCGCCAGTCCCGCCGCCAGCAGGTCGCGGGCAAAGTCCAGCAGTTGCCCGCTGGCCAGATGCCGGCCGAGAAACTGGATGCCGGTTTCGTTGAGCTGGTGCGCCTCGTCGAAGATGGCCACGCGCACGGTGGGCAGCAGCTCGGCCATGCCGGATTCGCGGATCGCCAGATCGGCGAAAAACAGGTGGTGGTTGATGACCACCACGTCGGCCGCCATGGCCACCCGGCGCGCCAGGTTGACGTGGCAGGCTCGGAACTGTGGGCACTCGGCGCCCAGGCAGTTCTCGCGCGTGGAGGTGACCAGCGGGATGACCGGCGAGCGTTCGTCCAGCCCCGGCATTTCGGCCAGGTCGCCGGTGCGCGTGGTGTGGGCCCAGCGCTCCACCTTGGTCAGCGCGTGGCGCAGGCGCGGCTCGCGCGCGTCGACGCTCTGGCCGGCGAAGGCCAGGCGCTGCAGGCACAGGTAGCTGCCGCGCCCCTTCAACAAGGCCATGCGCACCGGCAGGCCCAGTGCCTGCGCCAGGCGCGGCAGATCGCGCCCAAACAGCTGGTCCTGCAGCGTCTTGGTGGCGGTGGACAGCAGCACGCGCTCGCCCGACAGCAGCGCCGGCACCAGGTAGGCGAAGGTCTTGCCCACGCCGGTGGCGGCTTCGGCCACCAGCGCGCCGCCCTGCTCCAGCATCTCGGCCACGGCCAGGGCCAGCTCGGTCTGGCCAGGGCGGGCATGAAAATCCTCGGCCGCGGCGGCCAACGGCCCCCCCGGGGCGAAAGCGGCCTCCACCGCCTGGCGCAGATCCGCCGTCATGCGGGCTCTTTGGGTTCCAGCACCCGCTCCAGCCGCGCGATGGCGTCGCGCAGCGCCAGGCGGCGTTTCTTCAGCCGCTGCAGCAGCAACTGGTCAAGCGGGGCGGCGTCGCCCAGGCGGTCGATGGTGGCGTTCAAATCGGCGTGCTCAATGCGCAACTCGATCAGTTGGCGCTCGGGCGAATGCAGGTTGGGCATGGCAAAAAGGGCTCGCGACAAGTCCGCATGGGGACTTCGTTGAATAATACGGCCTTGCCCCGACACGGCGAACGCCCCGCATGGAAAAAGGCTACCGACTCAGCGCCGCCACCGGTTTGCACCGAGGAGACCGTCAGTACCAGCAAGATCAGGTGATGTTGCTGGCACACCCGCGCGTCAGCGGTTGCGTGCTGGGGGTGGTGGCGGACGGCATGGGCGGGCGCACCGGCGGGCGCAAGGCCGCCGACCAGGTGATGCTGACGGCACGCCAGCTGTTCGAGCGTTTCGCCCCCGACTCCGACGACGCCACCGGCCTGTTGATGCAGATCGCGCGCGAGGCCCATCTGGTGATCAAGCTCACCGCCATCGCGGCCGAGCAGGAACCGCACAGCACCGTGGCCGCCTTCGTGGTCAACCCGGGCGGCGAATGCCACTGGCTGCATGCCGGCGACTCGCGCGTGTACCACTTTCGCGGGTTGTCGCTGGTGCGCCGCACCAAGGACCATTCCTACGTGCAGATGCTGGTCGATCAGGGCCAGCTGACCGAGGAAGAAGCCACGGTGCACCCCCGCTCGAACGTGCTGATGGGTTGCCTGGGCACCGAGGACGATCCGCGCCTGGACACGCATTTCGTCAGCCAGTTGCAGATCGGCGACACCTTGATGGCCTGCACCGACGGGGTCTGGCACTACTTCACCACCGAGGAGCTGGGCGCCGTGCTGCACGCGCTGCCGCCGCGCGAGGCCAGCGAGTTCCTGATCGAGAAGGCGCGCACGCGGGCCATGGGCGGCGGCGACAACCTGTCGCTGGTGATCGTGCAGGTGGAAGCGCTGCCAGAGGAAAAAGCCACGCCGGCCAGTTCGGCCCACGCGCCGCTGCGCTGACGTCATACCGATTGGCGTTCAAACTACAAGAACCGTTCAGGCTGAGCTTGTCGGAGCCCGGCGCGGCGTTTCGACAAGCCTGCCCTGAGCCCGTCGAAGGGCTCAACGCGAACGGTTTGATGTTTTTGAGCGCCTTTTGGTATCAGACGCCCGACGGGCCGCCACCGACCGCCCAACTCGCCTCCGATCTCCTACCCCAAGGCGTTCAAAAATACCCGGGCGTGGACAGGCTCGGCCTGAACGGCGTTGGTGGATGAAGCGCTAGGCGGTATCAGGGCCGCTGGCGCTGCTTTTCTTCCAGAGCGCGCAAGCGGTCGGCGGTGCGGCGCTGGCGCTCCAGGTCGTTCAGCGCCAAGTCCTGCAGCCGCACCGATTCCATCACGGCGCGGCGCCGCACGCGCGCATCGTGCACGCAGTCGTTGACGGCAAAGCGCTGCCAACACGCCTGTTCATCGCTCTTGAAGCGTTGCTCGGCCTGCTCGCGCAACGTCCGCACACGCGGGCGCTGCTCGGACAACCACTGGCCAAAGGCCGGCTCGGTGCTGGGCGCCTGCTCCACCAGGGCCACCAAATCGATGGCCGGGGGGCCGGCGTCCGGGGAATCCGACTGCTGCGCCAAAGGCGCGCAGGCGGCGCACAGGCTGGCGGCCAGAGCCAGGGTCAGGGCAATCGCGGAAGTCCTCATGTGATGTGAGTATCGACGGTCCGGTGCGCGAGCGCCAGGTATTCGCCGGATTGCATCTCGGCCAGGCGCGAGACGGTTCGGGGAAATTCGTGCGCCAGCGGACCTTCGGTGTACAGCTGCTCGGGCGGCACGGCGGCCGACAGGATGAATTTGACATGGCGGTCGTACAGCACGTCCACCAGCCAGGTGAAGCGCCGTGCCTCGGCCGCCATGCGCACCGGCATGTGGGGCACGTCGGACAGCAGCACGGTGTGGAACTGGGTGGCGATCTCCAGGTAGTCGTTCTGCGAGCGCGGGCCGCCGCACAGGGTGCGAAAGTCAAACCACACCACGCCGCCTGCGCGCCGGCGCGAGCGGATTTCCCGCGACTCGATGCGCAGCACCGGGTCTTCGTCGGCGCTGGCCGCCAGCCGGGAGAAAGCGTCTTCCATCGCCGCGTCGGCCTCGGCGCCGAGCGGGGTATGGTAGAGCCGCACCTGCTCCAGCGTGCGGCGGCGGTAGTCGGTACCGTTGTCGACATTCACCACCTCCATGCGCTCGTTCAGCAGCTGGATGGCCGGCAGGATGCGATCCCGGTGCAGGCCATCGGGGTACAGATCGTCCGGCTTGAAGTTGCTGGTGGTGACAAAGCCCACGTCGTTGTCGAACAGCGCCGCCAGCAGGCGGTGCAGGATCATGGCGTCGGTGACGTCGGCGACGTGGAATTCGTCGAAGCAGATCAGCTTGAAGCGTTGGGCCATGCGCCGGCCCAGCTCGTCGAGCGGGTTCACGGTGCCCTGCATGCTGGCCAGCTCGCGGTGCACTTCACGCATGAACTCGTGAAAGTGCAGCCGTGTCTTGCGGCGGATCGGCACGACGTTGTAGAAGCAATCCATCAGAAAGCTCTTGCCGCGCCCCACCCCGCCGTACATGTACACGCCCTTGGGGATGGGCGGGCGGCTGATCAGCTTCTTGAAGGCATTGGAGCGGCGCGACTTGTAGCCCGCCCACTCCTGGGCGCAGCGCTCCAGCGCGGCCACGGCGCGCAGCTGCGCCGGATCGCTCTGGTAGCCGCGCGCGGCCAGTTCGGCCTCGTAGGCCTGGCGCACAGGGGTCATGCGCGCCCTTCAAACGCTATGTATAGCATAGCTACTCAGGATGGACTGGCGCCGGCCTCGAGGTCAAATGACCTGTGAACACGACAGATCAAAAGTTCAGCGTGCGCTTGTCCACGGCCAGGGCGGCTTCCTTGGTCGATTCGCTCAAGCTGGGGTGCGCGTGGCAGATGCGCGCGATGTCCTCGCTGCTGGCGCGGAAGGCCATGGCCACGCAGGCCTCGGCGATCAGCTCGCTGGCCATGGGGCCGACGATGTGCACGCCCAGGATTTCATCCGTGGCCGCATCGGCCAGGAACTTGACCATGCCCGTGGTGTCGCCCAGCGCACGTGCGCGACCGTTGGCCAGGAACGGGAAGGTGCCGGCCTTGTACTTGACGCCGCTTTCCTTGAGCTGCTGCTCGGTCTTGCCGACCCAGGCGATCTCGGGGCTGGTGTAGATGACCCAGGGCACGAGGTTGAAGTCCACATGCCCGTGCTGGCCGGCGATGCGCTCGGCCACGGCCACGCCCTCTTCCTCGGCCTTGTGCGCCAGCATGGGGCCGCGCACCACGTCACCCACGGCCCACACGCCGGGCAGGTTGGTCTTGCACAGGTCGTCGACCACGATCTCGCCGCGCTCGCCCAGCTTCAGGCCCACGGCGTCGGCGTTCAGGCCGATGGTGTTGGGCACACGGCCGATGGAGACGATGAGCTTGTCCACCGCCAGCTCTTTAGCCTCGCCCTTGGCGTTGGTGTAGGCGACGGTCACGCCTTTCTTGCCGGGCTTGATCTCGCCGACTTTCACGCCCAGCTCGATCTTCAGGCCCTGCTTGTCGAAGGCCTTCTTGGCTTCCTTGGCGATCTGCTCGTCCACCGCGCCCAGGAACGTGGGCAGGGCTTCGAGCACCGTCACTTCGGCACCCAGGCGGCGCCAGACGCTGCCCATCTCCAGGCCGATGACGCCCGAGCCGATCAGGCCCAGGGACTTGGGCACGGCGCCAATGCGCAGCGCACCGTCGTTGCTGAGCACGTTCTCTTCGTCAAACGGCACACCGGGCAACGCACGCGCGTTGGAGCCTGTGGCGACGATGATCTGCTGGCCCACCAGGGTCTCGTTGCTGGCGCCCGCCACGGTGACCTCGTAGCCGCCGTCCACCGCCTTGGCAAAGCTGCCACGGCCGTGGAAGAAGCTGACCTTGTTCTTCTTGAA
>JAIUOM010000207.1 GCA_020161215.1 Pseudomonadota bacterium | reverse complement strand
TGTGGCGTTCATCACGTTCAGGGCCACGCCGCCGACATCGCTCTTGTGGCTGATGTCGGGCGAGTCGATCTTCAGCGCCACCGGAAAGCCGATTTGGCTGGCAATCAGCATGGCTTCGTTGGCCGTGCGCGCCAGCAGCGTCTGGGTGACGGGGATGTGGAAGGCCGCCAGCAGGGCCTTGGATTCCATCTCGGTCAGCACCTGGCGGCGCTCGGTCAGCACGGTTTCGATCAGCAGGCGCGCGCCGTCCACGTCGGGCGCGTTCAGGTGGGTCAGCGGCGGCGGCGTCTGCAGCAGCAGTTGCTGGGCCTGGTAGAAGCTGGCGATGTTGCCAAACGCGCCCACCGCCGCCTCGGGCGTGCGGAAGGTGGGGATGCGTTCCTCGGCCAGCAGGTGGCGCGCCTGGCCGACGGTGGCGTCGCCCATCCAACAGGCCACCAGCGGCTTGGACATGCTGGGGCGCACCCGGGCCAACTCGTGCGCCACGGCGTCGGGCTGGCCGTCGAACTTGGGCGAGTAGATGGCCAGCACGCCGTCCAGGCGTTTGTCGTGCACCGCTACTACGAGGGCGGCGCGGTAGTGCTCGGGCGTGGCGTCCTCGCCCAGGTCGATCAGGTTGTCCAGCGTGGCGCCGGGCGGTAGCTGGGGCGCCAGCTTGGCGCGGTTGTCCTCGGACAGGGTGCCCAGTTGCAGGCCCAGTTCATTGACGTAGTCGGCCGCCAGCACGCCGGGGCCGCCGCCGTTGGTGATGACGCCCAGGCGCGGGCCGACCGGCCGGTAGCGCGAGGCCAGGCATTTGGCGGCCGAGAACAGCTCGACGAAGGAGCGCACGCGCACCGCGCCGGCTCGCCGCAGCACGGCGCCAAACACCTCGTCGCTGCCGACGATGGCGCCCGAATGGGTGTGCGCGGCGACGGTGCCGTCCGGCCGCCGGCCGGCCTTCAGCACCACCACCGGCTTGGCGTTGGCGGCCGCGCGCAGGGCGCTGGTGAAGCGCCGGGCGTTGGTGATGCCTTCCATGTACACCACGATGCCCAAGGTGTGGCGGTCGTTGGCCAGGAAGTCGAGCACCCCGCCCATGCCGACCTGGGTGTTGGGCCCGAGCGAGATGACGGTGGAAAACCCGACCCGGTTCTGCCGCGCCCAGTCCAGGATGGCCGCCGTCAGGGCGCCGGACTGCGACACCAGCGCCAGCTGGCCCTGCGTGGCCAGGGGGCCGGCCACGCTGGCGTTGAGCTGCTGGGTGGGGCGTTGAAAGCCCTGGCTGTTGGGCCCCAGCAGCCAGAAGCCGTGGCGCCGTGCCACGCGGTGCATCTGCCGGGCCAGCGGCTCGGCGATGCCGCTGGAGAGCACCAGGGCGGCTTTCACGCGGATGCGGCCGGCCAGCTCCAGCGCGGGGATGATCTCTTCCTGGGGCAGGGCGATGATGGCCAGGTCGGCGCGGGCCTGGGCCAGATCGCCCAGCGTGCCGGTGGTGTGCACGTCCAGCGGCTGCACGTGGCCCTTGAAGGGTTGCTCGGCCATGTGCGCCAGCAGCGCGCGCGCCTGCGGTGTCTGCCGCTCGGGCGCATCCTGCGGGCCGGTGAAGAGCACGATGGACTGGGGCTCGAACAGCGGACGAAGGTAATGCTGATCCATGGGCCTGTGCCGTGCGCTGGGCACGGTTCATATCGGGAAAACCCGTATTCTGGCCCTGTTTCGTGACGGCGCCATGGCCCTGGCTTAGCCCGGCGTGAAATGTGCCCGCGGGCTCGGAGGGGCGGGGCGACTTTGGCGACAATCCGGGCATGACGAACACGGTCTCGCATTCCTGGCTGACGCCGCGCCGCCTGATGGCGACCTCGGTGGTGGTGGCCCTGCTCACCATCGTGCTGAAAACCGGCGCCTGGTGGATGACCGGCTCGGTCGGGCTGTTGTCGGACGCCATGGAATCCTTCGTCAACCTGGCCGGCGCCACCTTCGGCTTGCTGATGGTGACGGTGGCGGCGCGCCCGGCCGACGACGAGCACCCGTTCGGCCACGACAAGGCCGAGTACTTTTCCTCCGGCTTCGAGGGCGTGCTGATTCTGGGCGCGGCCGGCGCCATCATCTGGGCGGCGCTGCCGCGCTTCTGGGCGCCGCAGCCGCTGGAGCAGGTCGGCTGGGGGCTGGCGCTGTCGGTCGTCAGCTCGGCACTGAACGGCCTGCTGGCCTGGGTGATGCTGGGCGCCGCGCGCCGCCACCATTCGATCGCGCTGGAGGCCGACGCGCGCCACCTGTTCACCGACGTCTGGACCTCGGTCGGCGTGGTGGCGGGGCTGCTGCTGGTGGGGGTGACGGGCTGGGCCTGGCTGGACCCGCTGGTGGCCGTGGCCGTGGCGCTGAACATCGTCCGCGAGGGCGGGCGGATGATCTGGCGTTCGGTCCAGGGCCTGATGGACATGGCGGTGGAGCCCGAGGTGCAGGCGCGCATCGACGCCGTGCTGGCGGGTTTCGCCGCCGCTGAGCACGGCGGCGGTGTGTTGCGTTTTGACCACGTTTTGACCCGCAAAGCCGGTCAGCGCCGCTTTGTCAGCCTGCACATCCACATGCCCGGCCACTGGACCCTGGGCGAGGCCGAGCGGGTGCGCGAACGGCTGGAGCGCGCGCTGATCGAGGCCGTGCCCGGTTTGCACGCGGGCATCCAGATGCTGCCGATCGGCGTCGAGCCGCTGACCGCCGACCTGAGCGAGCCGGTGGTTCCGGCCGGCCCGCACGCGCACTGAACGCCATGCAAGCCCTGATCCAGCGCGTCAGCCAGGCCAGCGTGCGGGTGCGCGGCGAGGTGATCGGCGCCATCGACGCCGGCCTGCTGGTGCTGCTGTGCGCCGAGCCGGGCGACGACGAGGCGCTGGCCGAACGGCTGCTGGCCAAGCTGCTGAAGCTGCGCATTTTTGCCGACGCGGCCGGCAAGATGAACCGCAGCGTGGTGGACGTCGGCGGTGGCCTGCTGGTGGTCAGCCAGTTCACCCTGGCCGCCGACGTGAGCGGCGGCAACCGCCCCAGTTTCACCGGTGCCGCGCCGCCCGAGCTGGGCCAGCGGCTGTACGCGCATTTCGTGGCCGCGGCGCGGCGCGCCCACCCGCGGGTGGCCACGGGCGAGTTTGGCGCCGACATGCAGGTGCACCTGGTGAACGACGGGCCGGTCACCATTCCGCTTCGAATGTCGTAGCGCTTGGCCCAAGCTGGGCGCCGGCTGATCCGGGTTTTGAGTGCAAAATCGCCGACACCGGTGTTTTGCTATTTATTTGATAGCTAAGCTGGCTTATTTGACGCCGGCCAAGCGGGTTTTTGACCAAAACCCGGGTTCAGTGCGGCCGGTACGGGTCGTCAAAGCCCAGGCCGACCAGGACGGCGGTTTCCAGGGCCTCCATGGCCTCGGCGTCGGCCTCGCTGGTCTCGTGGTCGAAGCCCTGGGCGTGCAGGGCGCCGTGCACCAGCAGGTGCGCGTAGTGCGCGCCCAGGGGCAGGCCCAGATCGCGCGCCTCGCGCGCCACCACCGGGGCGCACAGCAGCAGGTCGGCCACCACCACCGGCGCGCCGCTGTAGTCGAAGGTCAGCACGTTGGTGGCGTAGTCCTTGGCGCGGAACTCGCGGTTCAGGCGCTGGCCCTCCTCGGCATCGACCACGCGCACCGTCAGCTCGGCGGCCCGCACATCGCCTTGCAGCGCGCGCCGCAACCAGCGCAGCACCTGGGCGCGCGGCAGGGCCTGGCGGTGCTCGGCGACGCCCTCGAAGCGGGCGAACTGTAGGGACAGGCGCAGATCGGCGGCGGCCATGGCCGTGGGCTTCAATGGGCGGCGGCGGCGCGGGCCCGACCGCCCTTGCCGACCGCGTCGTAGGCGTCGACGATGCGCGCCACCAGCGGGTGGCGCACCACGTCGGCCGAGGTGAAACGGGTGAAGGCCAGGCCCTTGACGCGCTTGAGCACCCGCTCGGCGTCGATCAGGCCGCTGGTGGCGCCTTTCGGCAGGTCGATCTGGCTCACGTCGCCGGTCACCACGGCGCGGGCGCCGAAGCCGATGCGGGTCAGGAACATTTTCATCTGCTCCGGGGTGGTGTTCTGCGCCTCGTCGAGGATTACGAAGGCGTGGTTCAGCGTGCGCCCGCGCATGAAGGCCAGCGGGGCGATTTCGAGCTGGTTGCGCTCGAAGGCCTTGGTCACGCGGTCAAAGCCCATCAGGTCGTACAGCGCGTCGTACAGCGGGCGCAGGTACGGGTCGACCTTCTGCGTCAGATCGCCGGGCAGAAAGCCCAGGCGCTCGCCGGCCTCGACGGCCGGGCGCGTCAGCACGATGCGCTGCACCGCCTGGCGCTCCAGCGCATCGACGGCGCAGGCCACGGCCAGGAAAGTCTTGCCGGTGCCGGCCGGACCGATGCCGAAGGTGATGTCGTGGTGGGCGATGTTGTCCAGGTACACGCTCTGGCCCGGCGTGCGCGCCTTCAGGTCGTTGCGCCGGGTGCGCAGCAGCGGGGCGCCGTCGGCGTCTTCCGCGGGCTGCTCGCCGTCGCCGGCCAGCATCAGCTGCACCGTTTCGGCCTGGATCGGGCGGTCGGCCAGCTCGTAGAGCGCCTGCAGCAGGGTCAGGGCACGCTCGGCGGCTTTCTTCGGGCCGTCGATCTTGAACTGCTCGTGCCGGTGCGCGATGGCCACCCGCAGACCGGTCTCCACGGTGCGCAGGTGTTCGTCCATCGGGCCGCACAGGTGCGCCAGCCGCGTGTTGTTGTGGGGGGTGAAGGTATGACGCAGAATCACCGCCGCATTCTCGCCGAATCGACCGTGACCTCCACGCTGCCCGAATTTCCCCCTTCGCTCGACCCCTCGCGGCCCGCCACCCGCAGCCTGGTCACGCGCCTGGCCGTGCCGGTCGCCCTGCTGCTGGTGCTGCTGACCTGGGCCGGCTGCATCGCCTTGCTGACCAGCGGCCCCTGGCTGGGGCTGAGCCTGGAGCCGTCCAAGCGGGGCGAGGACGGGCTGCAGATCGTGCAGGTGCGTGGACCCGCCCAGGAGGCGGGCGTGCCCCGCGACGCCCGCCTGGTGGCCCTGGGCACCCAGTCCCTGGACGGCGCGCTGAAGGTCGGCGCGCTCGACCTGACCGAGGAGCCGGACGTGTTCACCACCTACACGGAACGGCGCGAGTTCTACCGGCGCCAGGACCAACTGGTGGCCTTGGCGAGCCAGGACCGGGTCTGGCTGCGCGTGATGACGCCCGATAGCGGCGAGATCGCCGTCGGCGTGCGCCCCCAG
>JAIUOM010000206.1 GCA_020161215.1 Pseudomonadota bacterium | reverse complement strand
TGGTGGCCATCGAGTGGGACAGCGGCAACGCGTTCTTTCCGCCCACCAGCTGGCAGGTCAGCAACATCCACGGCGGCACCGGTGCCAGCAACATCATTCCTGGCCAGGTGGTGGTCGATTTCAACTTCCGCTTTTCGACCGAATCCACGCCCGAAAGCCTGCAACAGCGCCTCGAAGCCGTGCTGACCAAGCACCGGCTCGACCATGCGCTGGCCTGGACGCTGGGCGGCCGCCCCTTCCTGACCACGCCCGGCAGCCTGGTCGGCGCCGTGCAGGCCGCCATCCGCGCCGAAACCGGGCTGGAAACCGAACTCTCGACCACCGGCGGCACCAGCGACGGCCGCTTCATCGCGCAGATCTGCCCGCAGGTGATCGAGCTGGGCCCGCCCAACGCCAGCATCCACAAAATCGACGAGCACATCGCTGTCGCCGACATCGAGCCGCTGAAGAACATCTACCGCCGCGTGCTCGAGAACCTGGCCCAGGCATGAGCACCACGCTGGGCGAACTGCTGGCCGACGCCGAACGTCAGTTGCTGGAGGCTGGCGTCGCCTTCGGCCACGGCACCACCAACGCCCGCGATGAGGCCGCCTGGCTGCTGCTGCACACCCTGGGCCTGCCACTGGACACCGACCTGGACCAGGATTCTGTGCAAAAACAGCCATTGGTCGGCGAAGACACTGCCCGGGTAGCTACTATTTTAAGAGCACGCATCGCCACCCGCCAACCTGCCGCCTACCTGACGCAAGAGGCCTGGTTGCAGGGCGTGCCGTTTTATGTGGACGAGCGCGCCATCGTCCCGCGCAGCCTGATCGCCGAATGCCTGGCCGACGGCAGCATCGACCCGTGGCTCAGTGACGCGACCCAAAGCGTGCTGGACCTGTGCACCGGCAACGGCAGCCTGGCCGTGCTGGCGGCGATGGCCTGGCCCGAGGTGCAGGTCGACGCCGCCGATTTGAGCGCCGACGCGCTGGCCGTGGCGCGCATCAACGTTGATCGCCATGGCATGGCCGCGCGCATCCGCCTGATCGAAAGCGATGGCCTGGCCGCCTGCCCCGGCCCCTACGATCTGATTTTGTGCAACCCGCCCTACGTCAACGCCGCCAGCATGGCCGCGCTGCCGCCCGAATACCGCGCCGAGCCGACGCTGGCCCTGGCCGGCGGCGATGACGGCATGGACTTCATCCGCCCCCTGCTGGCCGCCGCGCCTGCGCACCTGTCGCCCCAAGGCGTGCTGGTGCTGGAGATCGGCCACGAGCGCGCGCACTTCGAGGCCGCCTTCCCGCACCTGAACCCCGTCTGGCTGGACACCAGCGCCGGCGGCGACCAGGTGGTGCTGCTCACGCGCGACGCGCTGCTCCATCGCCCCGCATGAGAGCCCTCGACCTTCCCGTTCTGCTGGCGCTGCTGGGCGCCCTGGTCGGCTGCGCCAGCACCTCGGTGCAAACCCAGGACAGCCAGCCCGCCGCGCGCATCTGCCAGACCGAGCGACAGCCGCTGTCGGCGCTGATCCTGTGGGCCCCCGACTGGCGTGCCGACCAGAAGGACGTGGCGGCGCGCGAGGCCGCCGCGCAGCAAGGGCTGGCGGCGTTTGCGCGGCAGCCCCGGTGCTACAGCCGGGTCCGCGTCGAACGCCTGCCCACCGCTACACCGTTGACCGACGAACAACTGCGCACCCGAGGCGCCAGCGCCGCCGACCGGCCCGACCGGCCCGACCGCATCGTGCTGCTCACGCTGCACGAGTTGGGCCCCGTGCTGCAGGTGCTGGGGGCCGGCGGCCCGGTATCCGGCGGCACCGAAGTGGTGCTGCGCACGCGCGTGCACGACGCCGCCAGCGGCGCGCTGCTGGCCGAGCGCCGCACGCACTGGCGCGACGGCGGGGCCTTCGTCGTCAAGGGCGTGGCCACCCTGCCCCAGGATCTGCGCGCGGCGCTGGACGCCGCGCTGTCCGATGCCAGCGCCGCGCCATGACGGCGTGCGCGCCCCCCGCCCCCTCTAACCCCAACCGGCTGAGCTTGCTGCCTGGCCGCCTGCAATTGGCATGATCAGTCTTTCCAACGTCACCCTGCGCCGCGGCGCCAAAGTGCTGCTCGACGGCGCCAGCGTCACCCTTCACCCGGGCGAAAACGTCGGTCTGGTGGGCCGCAACGGCGCCGGCAAATCCACCTTGTTTGCGCTGCTGAACGGCAGCCTGCATGAGGACGGCGGCGACTTCAGCCAGCCCGCGGGCTGGCGCCTGGCCCAGGTGGCGCAGCACATGCCCGAGACCGACGAGGCCGCCACGGATTTCGTCATGGCAGGCGACGAGCGCTTGATGCAGCTGCGCGAGCAGCTACAACAAGCAGAGCATTCCGGCGACGGCCTGGCGATTGCGCACGCCCACAGCGACCTGCAGGACGCCGGCGCGCACGACGCCCGCCCGCGCGCCGAGGCGCTGATTCTGGGCCTGGGCTTCACGCCCGGGCAGCTGGACCAGCCGGTCAACAGCTTCTCGGGCGGCTGGCGCATGCGCCTGCAACTGGCCCGCGCGCTGATGGCGCCCAGCGACCTGCTGCTGCTGGACGAGCCCACCAACCACCTGGACCTGGACGCCCTGGTCTGGCTGGAAGGCTGGCTGGGCCGCTACACCGGCACGCTGATCGTCATCAGCCACGACCGCGAGTTTCTGGACGCAGTGACGCGCGTCACCCTGCACATCGAAGGCGGCAAGCTCACGCGTTACGGCGGCAATTACAGCGCGTTTGAAGAGCTGCGCGCCCAGCAGCTGTCGTTGCAACAGTCGGCCTTTGCCAAGCAGCAGGACAAGATCGCCCACCTGCAAAAGTTCATTGACCGCTTCAAGGCCAAGGCCAGCAAGGCCAAGCAGGCGCAAAGCCGGGTCAAGGCGCTGGAGCGCATGGAAAAGATCGCCCCGGTGCTGGCCGACGCCGAGTTCCAGTTCGAGTTCAAGGAGCCTGCCAACCTGCCCAACCCCATGCTGGCCGTACGCGGCGGGCGCTTTGGCTACGTGGCGGCTGATGAGGGCGAAAAGCAGATTCTGGACGGCGTGGACCGCACCGTGCTGGCTGGCCAGCGCATCGGCATTCTGGGGGCCAACGGCCAGGGCAAATCGA
Organism: Pseudomonadota bacterium; assembly: GCA_020161215.1. Taxonomy (GTDB): domain Bacteria; phylum Pseudomonadota; class Gammaproteobacteria; order Burkholderiales; family Burkholderiaceae_C; genus Ottowia. Next base: position 2,160 of record JAIUOM010000206.1, on the reverse strand, counting down.
CCTTCGTCAAGACCGTGGCGCGCACCCTGCCGCTGCTGGGCGGCCAGCTGACCGAAGGCAAGGGCCTGACGATCGGCTACTTTGCCCAGCAGGAGCTGGACGTGCTGCGCGCACAGGACACGCCGCTGGAGCACATGGTGCGCCTGGCGCGCGAAACCGGGCAAGAAAGCACCGAGGCCGCGCGCGAGCAGCAGCTGCGCAACTTTCTGGGCACGTTCAGCTTCCCCGGCACCATGGTGATGCAGCCCGTGGGCCAGTTCAGCGGCGGCGAAAAAGCCCGTCTGGTGCTGGCCATGATCGTCTGGCAGCGCCCCAACCTGCTGCTGCTGGACGAGCCCACCAACCACCTGGACCTGGCCACACGCGAGGCCCTGGCCGTGGCGCTGAACGAGTTTGAAGGCACCGTCATGCTGGTCAGCCACGACCGCGCCCTGCTGCGCAGCGTGTGCGACGAGTTCTGGCTGGTGGCACGCGGCCGCGTCGAGCCCTTTGACGGCGACCTGCAGGACTACCAGCGCTACCTGATGGACGAGGCGCGGGCGCGGCGCGACACCCGCAACGCCGCGCCGGTTGCTACAAAATCAGAAGCAACAACCGAAGCAACCACGCCGACATCAGCCCCAAATACCTCGCAAACGCTGGTCAACCCCGCCGAGCAGCGCCGCCTGGACGCCCAGCGCCGCCAGCAACTGGCCGAGCGCACCCGCCCGCTGAAGCGCGCCCTGGCCAAGGTCGAGGCCAGCATGCAGGCGCTGGGCAGCGAACGCACGGCGCTGGAGCACAGCCTGACCACCCCCCTGCCCCCGTCCGAGCTGGCCGACGCGGGCCGGCGCCTGAAAGCCATCGAGATCGAGCTGGCGCACGCCGAGGACCAGTGGTTGCAGCTCACCACCGACATCGAAGCGTTGGAATCCGTGTCCGTGTAGGCCGATTTCGCATTCCAACCGCGGCGGTCGCACGGAATCGGCAAAACGGGTACAGTCCGCCCCGTCTGCAGCCTCGTCTGCATCCAACCTCGCTAGGAGTACTTTCATGGGATTGATCGTCACCATCATCGTGGGCTTCATCGTGGGCCTGATTGCCCGCGCCATCATGCCCGGCACGCAGAGCATGGGCCTCATCATGACCACCGTCCTCGGTATCGTCGGCTCGCTGCTGGCCAGCTACGGCGGCAGCGCGCTGGGCCTGTACCCCGCCGGCTCGCCCGTGGGCTGGATCGCCTCGGTCGTTGGCGCGCTGATCGTGCTGTTCATCTACGGCATGGTGACCAAGAAGGGCTAACCCCACTGGCTCGGTGCGCTTGACGCGCACCCGATGGCTGCTGCGCCCGCCTTGAGCGGGCGCGGTGCTTTTGGAGCTGCTGCCCGGTCCGATGGCCGCGGAGCAGGCCACGCCAGGAGCCGCTGCGCACGGCCGCTCCGAAGCGGCCGGCTCGTCCCCCGCCCGCAGAGAGCGGGGGCTGAGGCCCGCGGCTCCAGGCCTGCCAGTGCAGGTCTGGACGGGCCGAAGGGCCACCGCTTCTGGGGCGGTGAGCACGTGGCGCCGTCAGGCGCTCAGGGGGACGTCAAATTTCAGGTTCGACGAGCCAGGCCAGCTGAATCAGCGATTCCTGCCAACCCAGGTGGCACATCTCCAGCGGAATCGCTTCCGGAATGCCGCTTTGCACCACATTCAGCTCGGTGCCGCAGCTCACGGCCTTGAGCCGCACCTCCACCTCCATCACCCCCGGCAGCCCGGCATCGTCAAAGCGGTCGTTGTAGCGGATGCGCTCGAACGGCACCAATTCCAGGTACTCGCCGCCAAACGAATGCGCGTGCCCGCTGCCGAAGTTGTGAAACGACATGCGAAAGCCGCCCCCCACCTTGGCCTCCAACTGGTGCACCGTGCAGGTAAACCCAAACGGCGGCAACCACTTGGCCAGCGCCGGCCCCTCGATGAAGGCCCGGTACACCTTTTCAGGGCTGGTGCGAAGCACCCGATGAAAACGAACGGCGCGGTCAGTCGACATGAAACGGTCACTCCTGTAGGCAGCTAATGAACTACCCCGCAGCAAGCTGCGGGGTATCAGAACAGCCCAAGTTGATGATCTGAATGAAGCTTCTCATAGTGACCTCCTTGGCTTTTGACGTATCGACCAATCATCGCTTCGTCTCCATGCTT
>JAIUOM010000205.1 GCA_020161215.1 Pseudomonadota bacterium | reverse complement strand
AAGCATGGAGACGAAGCGATGATTGGTCGATACGTCAAAAGTCAAGGAGGTCACTATGAGAAGCTTCATTCAGATCATCAACTTGGGCTGTTCTGATACCCCGCAGCTTGCTGCGGGGTAGTTCATTGGGTACGCGTCGCCGAAAATCTTGGCGCGAAACTTCAGATTCCGGAACCAGTTGGCGACGCGCATCTCGTCGCGCGTTCCAACTTGGACACCACCGGGATCCACGTCATCGAGCGCATCGAGATTGTCGGCGTCGTAGTCGGAAAGCGGCTCGGGGTCCGCTGGGTTCACCACATCTGCATCGGTTTGCTCACCATACATCTGCGCGGTGTCGTCAAGCAGTTCCTGCATGTGACCTCGGGACAGTCGCCGATCCTTGTCCACGAGGCATCGCAGTTCGATGTAGTCGCACCAGATATAGAGGTCGCTCCCGTTGGGACGGCTCATCTTGGCGTCAAGGATGGGCATGGCCTTCTTCGTTGGCCTCTTCGCCGGGCTGGGCATAGGTCAACCCCGCAACGGCTTCGTGGTGGACCGATTCTGCCGGCGGTGAGCGCCGAGTACCAGGTCCTGTACGGCAGAGGCCGTTTCTACCAAGCCATCTGCGAGTTCCATATGCTCGTCGCTGATCTTCGGCACCTTTGGTACGAGTGTCTGAGCGGCTTCGAGCCGCCGAAGCGCGGTTCGCAGGCTGCCCACGAGCGCCTCTTCCGGCCCACTGCTCAACTCGTAAGCTTGATCTAGGTTGCCAGATTTTCGCAGTTCCTTGATCGCCGTGTCGGACGACACGACCGCCGCCAACTTTCGGAGGTTCCGGGACTCCGTAACGATGGGCTTTGCCCGGCCTTCAATGACGAAGAGCCAATCGAACAGGTCCTTGAGTGCACGCTCGTCCAGTCCCTTTACCTTGATGTCGCTTCGCGACTCCAGGCCAAGAAATTCAGTGAGAGCGGAGTAGCTGAGAGCGGTCCCGAGAACCGAAAACTCGATCTGCTCCGGCATGATCGGTAGCCCGAAAAAGTTTTTCTCCTCGGCGTGGTCGTAGAGCTTGAGCGCCGTGAGCATCTGTCCGACGGTGTCGCGTCGGCTGCCCGTCTCGCGAGCGAGCAGGCGAAGCCCTTCGTCTTGCGGCAGTTTCTTGTAGTTCTGGTACATCCTTTCGGCGTATCGCGCCTTCTGTAGTGCGCTCCAGGCCTTAATGCCAGTGATGTGACGAAAGCCGAGATAGCGCAAGATCTCGTTTTCGTCATCGAAGACGAGACAAGGCACCATACTCGGACGGAAACTCGCGGCCTTTACGGCCTCTTCTATTGATGTACGACCAAGGGGCGGCTTCAGTTCTTTCACCAGAAGCTTTAGCGCCGCGAGCCGACGATTGCCCTCAACGACCCGATAGTCGTTGTCGCTATCGGGTACAACCAGCAGCGGTTCGCCTGGGAAAAAACCGTGATTGCCGATCGACTCGACGATCTCCATCAAGCGCTCGTCCCGAACGAAACGCTGCATCAGGTCGTCTAGTGGACCTTGTGCCACCTTGGGTGGGAAACGTGGATTATTCTGGTCGAAGTGGAGGCGTGCGACCGGCAGCAGTTCGCTCCTCGCGGCCGAATCTCGAACAATCGTTTTCATGTCCTTAGCCTTTGCCATCGATCCTTACCCCTTCAAGCGACGCGTTGTTCGGGTTTACTGTTTCACCTCTTATGAATCACAAGAGTCTACAGAACGAACTTCGAGCATCCGAGACCATCACCACGCCACCACGGTCGGCTGACCGCTGTCTACCCCAACCCTGACCGCCGTCATATTGCCTCGTCCGGCTGCAATTGCTGCTCAATTGTCATCGAGTTTGTCGAGACGAGTCATGGCAATCGGCCGTCCTGCGACCTTCCAGCCAAGCCTGGTCGACTTTTCAGCTTCCGACATAAAACAAAAGCACCTCAAAAGGTGCTTTTGGCTGGTACCACCGACAGGAATCGAACCTGTATCTAGCGCTTAGGAGGCGCTCGTTCTATCCATTGAACTACGGCGGCGGGGCAGCGGGCATTGTATCGGGGGGCGGTTTGCGCCCTCAGTTGAAGCTCAGCCTGTAGATCAGGTCGAAGGCCGGGTTCTCGCCGGCTTCGGCGCGCAGGGTCCAGCGGCGCGACAGTTCGTAGAAGATCATCAAGGTGCCGGCGGTGCCCGACAGGCTGCGCGCGTAGGTGGCGTACAGGCGTTCGGACAAGCGTTTGCCCAGGGTCACGCTGGCGCCTGTCACGGCGCCGTCGCGTTCGCCGCCGCCAAAGCTCAGCTCGTCCAGGCCGAAACGCGAGGCCAGGCCACGCCCTTCGCGGCCGCCCAGCAGGGCCAGGGCGGCGCTTTGCAGCATGGCGGCCTCGGCGCCGGTGTCGGGCGCGGCGCGGCCCAGCAGCAGCCAGGCCAGGGTCTGGCTGTCGGGCAGGGCGGGCGAGGAGTACAGGCGCACGCGCGGCAGCAGGGCGGTGCCGGCCACCTCGGCACCCACGCGCTGGTCGCTGGTGTAGTTGGGGCGCAAGGCCACGATGTCCAGCGTGGGGTTGCTGGGCTCGCCGGTGAAGACGATGTTGCCGCGCTCGATGACCAACTGCTGGCCGTAGGCGCGGAAAGTGCCGCCCACGGTGCGGATCGTGCCGGTGAGCCTGGGCAGGGTGGTGATCGGCCCGTCGGCCAGCAGTGTCAGCACGCCGGCCAGCCGGGTGTCGATGCCCATGCCTTGCAGGCGGAAGTTCTCGCCCAGGTCAAGTTGCACGTTGGCGTGGACGTTGAGCGGCGGCGGGGTGGCGCCCTGACCCTCGGCGCGGGCGGCGGTTTGCTGGCCGGCGTTGCTGGTGGGGTGGGCCACGGTGGCGGGCGCCTCCTTGCCGTACATCACCCGGCCGCCCGGGCCGCGCACGATGACGTCGCTGCCCAGGCTGGGCGCGGTTTCCTCGGGCAGCACGATCAGCGCCCGGTCCACGCGCAGCCGGCCCTCGGCGCGCACGGCGCGGCCGTCCAGCGCGGCGCTGAGCTGGCCCGAGACGGTGACCTGCCGGTCGGCGCGGATGCTGGCGCGCAGCTTGTCGATGGTGGTGTCGAGCTGGGCCTGGGCGCGGCCGTCGATCCAGCCGGCCTGGCCGCTGGCGCGCAGCACGCCGCCGGCGTCCTTGTCGCCGGCGCCGCGCAGCAAGAACTCGTCGATCACCAGGCGCGTGCCTTCCAGCCGCGCGCGCAGGCGCCCACCCTCGAACTGAATACCGTCGACCACCGAGCGCAACGCCAGGTCGTCGGCGCTGAGCGTGCCGCTGACGTGGGGCGCGGCGCGGGTGCCTTCGAAGCGTGTGTCGGCCTGCAGCGTGCCGCGCAGCCGCCAGCCCGGCGGCGCCAGCACCGACCAGGCCGAGATTTGCGGCAGGCGCGCCTGCAGGCGGCCGCTGAGCGGCGACGATTCGGGCCACGACCAGCTGGTGTTGCCTTGTTCGTCGCGCGTGGTGGCCAGTTCGGTGCGCAGCTGGCCGTCCACGGTGCCGGCGTGCGTGCTGTCCCATTTGGCTTGCAATTGCAGCGCCGGGCCCTGGCTGCTCAGCGTCAGGCGGGCCTCGTGCAGCCCGGCGGCCACGCGCGTCTGCAGGCCGGTCTGCTCGTCGGTGGCCAGCAAGGTGAGATCGCCGCTGGCGCGGGCCAGGGTGGCGGACAGGCGCGGTTGGCGCCCCATCTGGGCGTTCCAACTGCCGTCGAAGACGACGTTGCCGGTGACCTTGGCGTCGGCCACCGCGGCGCCGGTCACGCGGTCGATCCACTGCAGCGGCAGGCCGCTGAGGCGCCCGGTGCTGGTGAACTCGCCGCCTTGCCAGCGCACGGGGCCCCAGGCGATGAGGGCCTGCGAGATCGGGGCCGGCGAGGTGACGCTGAGTTCGCCAGCGCCCACCTCGTACTGCCCGCCCTGGCGCGGTGCGGTGCTGAGCGTGACCGGTTGCCGGCTGGCCAGCTGCCAGTTGCCGGGGCCCAGCGCCGGGTCGTGCACGCTGGCCTGCAGTTGCGTCAGGGTGGCGCGCCAGCTGGACTGCGCCAGCGTGGCCCGGGGCGTGGTGCGCCCGCCGTTGGCGGCCAGGCGCAGCGTCAACTCGCGCGGGCCCTGGGTGACGCGGCCGTTCAGCGCGATCTGGGCTTGTGACAGGCGGCCGCTGGCGTTCAGCTCAAGGCCGCGCGCCTGGATCGGCGTGGCCTCGGCGCCTGGGGGGTGCCAGTCCAGGCTGGGCACGGCCAGGCGTGCCTGCAGGGTTGGGTCGCGCCAGCCGCCGCGCCAACTGGCGTCGAGCGTGGCGCGGCCGCTGGCGCGCACCTCGGCCAGGCCCGGCGCCGCGCCCGGGAGCTTGCGCGCCCAGTCGAGCAGGCGCGCGGTGTCGGACAGGTCCAGGTGCAAGGTGCCGGCGCCGCTGTCGGGGTGGGCCTCGCCCTTCAGCGCCAGCCGGACGCCGGGTGCGCTCAGATTCAGGTCGGCGCTGCCGCCGGGGCCGGCCGGGCGCAGGCGGGCGCTGCCGGCCAGCTCGGCGTCGTCGGTGCGCAGGCGCAGGCGCTTCAGGCTCAGCCAGCCGTCGTCCCAGCGGCCGGTGGCCTGCAGGTCGCGCAGGCGCAGGGCGCGCAGATCGCGCGTTGCGCCGCGCGCCGCCGGGCGCGGCGCGCGCGCGCCGGCCCGGGCGCGCAACTGGGCGCTGAAATCGACCGCCGCGCCCTGGCCCGCTACCTCGGCCGTGCCGTCGATGGGCAACGCCGCCAGCAGGGTGTGCAGGGCCGCCGGGTCGACACCGTCGATGCGCGTGTCGATCTGCCAGCCGCCCAGGTCGCCCGAGGCCGTCCAGCGGCCCTTGGCCTCGAGGGTGCCGCCGCCCAGGCCGGCCTTCAGCGTGCGCACGGTGGCGGTCTGGTTCTGCCACAGCACGTCGGCCTGCACGCTGTCCACCGGCAGGTGGCGCTGGTCCCAGGGGCCGGGGATGCGGTTGTGCAGATCGGCGCGCACCGACCAGCCAGGGGCGCTGGCGTCGGCCAGCGGGGCCAGGTCCAGCTCGCCGGTCAGATGGGTGCGTGGGGCCTCGGCCCAGATGGCGCCGACGTCCAGCGCGCGCAGCCGCGCGTGGGCCTCGGGCAGTGGTTGCGCGGCCCACGGCGTGAGGCGGGCGGTGAGGTGCGCCTCGGGCAGCTCGGGGGCGGCGGCGTCGGTGGACGTCGGGGCAGAGGGCCGGGGCGCCGAGGCGGCGGGGGCGGGCGCGCCGGGTGCCGGCA
>JAIUOM010000204.1 GCA_020161215.1 Pseudomonadota bacterium | reverse complement strand
TTGCCGGGCGGGCGCGGCGCGCGCGCCGCGGCCGATGCGGCGGCGGTGTTGGCCGCCACGGCCTCGCGCGGCTCGCGCTGCAGCGGCGCCAGCACCATCACGTGCGTCACGCCCTGCAACCGGGCCAGCGGCTGGCACTGGATGCGCGCGAAGCTCGAATCGCTGCGCCGGTCCACCCGCGTGACCCTGGCCACTTGCAGGCCGGGCGGGTAGACGCCGTCGACGCCGCTGGTGGTGAGCAGATCGCCCTCTTTCACGTCCTCGGTCACCGACATGTAGCGCAGCTCCATCATGCCGCCGTGCGGGGAGGGGTCGCCATAGGCCACGCTGCGCGTGCCGCTGCGCACGTTCAGCACCGGGATGACCTGCTCGCGGTCGATCAGCAGGGTGATTTCGCTCATGAAGGGGTAGACGCGCGTCACCTGGCCCAGCACGCCGGATTCGTCCAGCGCCGGCGCGCCGGGCTCGATGCCCTGCAACTGGCCCTTGTCGATGACCACGCGCCGGCTGTAGGGGTCGGTGGCGTCGTACAGCACCTGCGCGGCCACCGCCGGCACCTGCAGGCGCTCGCGCAGGGCCAGCAGCTCGCGCAGGCGGTTGTTTTCCAGCTGCAGTTGCTCCACCTGCCCGGCGCGCTGCGACTGCTGGGCCAGCTTCACGCGGGCGGCCTCCTCGGTCTTGCGCGCGGTTTTCAGGTCGGTCAGGTAGCCGCCGAAGTTCTCCGCCATCTGCACCGGCTGCAGCGCCAGCCATTGCGCCGGGTACAGCACGGTGGCGATCACCGCGCGCAGCGGCTGCACGATGCCGAAGCGTGCGTCGGCGACCATCAGGAACAGCGCCAACGCGCTGAAGAACACCAGCCGGGAAAGCGCCGACGGCCCTTGCTTGAAGAAGGGCGGGGGCGAGCGGTCGAGGGTGTCGATCGGCATGGCGTCCTTCAGCGCCCCGGCCGGCGCCCAGCCCGCTTACTCGTTGGTGAAGATGCTGCCCAGGCGGTCCATGCGCTCCAGCGCCAGGCCGCAGCCGCGCACCACGCAGGTCAGGGGCTCCTCGGCCACCAGCACCGGCAGGCCTGTTTCCTCGGCCAGCAGGCGTTCCAGATCGCGCAGCAGCGCGCCGCCGCCGGTCAGCATCATGCCGCGCTCGGCGATGTCGGCGCCCAGCTCGGGCGGGGTTTCCTCCAGGGCCTTCTTGACCTCGGAGACGATGCTGTTGAGCGGCTCGGTCAGCGCCTCAAGAATCTCGTTGCTGCTGATGGTGAAGCTGCGCGGCACGCCTTCGCTGAGATTGCGGCCCTTGACCTCCATCTCGCGCACCTCGCTGCCGGGGAAGGCGCTGCCGATCTGCTTCTTGATCATCTCGGCCGTCGGGTCGCCGATCAGCATGCCGTAGTTGCGGCGGATGTAGTTGATGATGGCGTCGTCGAACTTGTCGCCACCCACGCGCGCCGAGCCCTTGTAGACCATGCCGCCCAGCGAGATCACGCCGACCTCGGTGGTGCCGCCGCCGATGTCCACCACCATTGAGCCGCTGGCCTCGCTGACCGGCAGGCCGGCGCCGATGGCGGCGGCCATGGGTTCCTCGATCAGGTACACCTCGCTGGCGCCGGCGCCCAGCGCCGATTCGCGGATGGCGCGGCGTTCCACCTGGGTCGAGCCGCAGGGCACGCAGATGATGATGCGCGGGCTGCGCAGCAGGCCCCGCGCGTGCACCATCTTGATGAACTGCTTGAGCATTTGCTCGGTGACGGTGAAGTCGGCGATCACGCCGTCCTTCATGGGCCGGATGGCCTCGATGTTGCCGGGCACCTTGCCCAGCATGGCCTTGGCCTCGTGGCCGACGGCCTGGATGGTCTTCTTGCCCTGTGGGCCGCCCTCGTGGCGGATGGAGACCACCGAGGGTTCGTCCAGCACAATGCCCTTGTCACGCACGTAGATCAGCGTGTTGGCGGTGCCCAGGTCAATCGCCAAGTCGGTCGAAAAGTACAGACGGAAAGCTCCAAACATGAAATATCCTTTAGGGCATCGGCCGGTACCGGATGCCGCCGCTCGTGGGTTCAGTGCGAGTTAAGCGTGGATTTCGCGCAGATGCGGCCCAGTTCATGGCCGTTGCGGTAAAGACGGGATAATACCGCATCCCCCCCGTTCGTCTGGGCGCCGGAAGGCCAAAAAATTCTTATTTCCGAGCGCCCGCCACCCTTTATCCCCCATGGCCCTGACCCTTCCGGACATCGATCGCATTGCCCACCTGGCGCGGCTGGAGTTGAGTTCTTCTGAAAGTGAGCGCATGCTCACTCGACTGAATGGCTTTTTTGACATCGTCGAGGCCATGCGCGCCGTCGACACCACCGGCGTGACGCCCTTGGCCCACCCGCTGGCGGCGGTGCAGGACGTGCACCTGCGCCTGCGCGAGGACGTGGTCAGCGAGCCCGACCAGCGCGAGGCCAACCAGCGCAACGCCCCGGCGGTCGAGGACGGCCTGTTCCTGGTGCCCAAAGTGATCGAATGAGCTGGCGCCGGGCGGCGCCCGACCGGCTTTTTGCCCCGCAGCACATGATTGACCTGTTTTTTCTGACAAAGGCCGCCCTGTGATGGCTTCCTCCCTGCATGACCTGAGCGTGGCCGAGCTGGCCACCCAACTGCGCGCCAAGTCGGTGTCGGCCGTCGAATTGGCCGAACACTTCCTGGCCCGCGCCGAGCAGCACGCCGAGCTGGGCGCCTTTCTGGCCACCGACCGCCAGGTCTCGCTGGCCCAGGCCCGCGCCGCCGATGCGCGCCTGGCCGCTGGCGACGCGCCGCCGCTGGCCGGCGTGCCGGTGGCGCACAAGGACATCTTCGTCACGCGCGACTTTCCCACCACCGCCGGCTCGAGGATGCTGCAGGGCTACCGCTCGCCCTTCGACGCCACCGTGGTCGCGCGCCTGGCCGAGGCCGGCCTGGTCAACCTCGGCAAGCTGAACTGCGACGAGTTCGCCATGGGTTCGGCCAACGAGAACTCGGCCTACAGACCGGTGCAAAACCCCTGGGACCGCACGCGCGTGCCGGGCGGCTCCTCGGGCGGCAGCGCCGCCGCCGTGGCCGCGCGCCTGGTGCCGGCCGCCACCGGCACCGACACCGGCGGTTCGATCCGCCAGCCGGCCAGCTTCTGCGGCTTGACCGGCATCAAGCCGACCTACGGCCGCGCCTCGCGCTACGGCATGATCGCCTTCGCCTCCAGCCTCGACCAGGCCGGACCGATGGCGCGCACGGCCGAGGACTGCGCGCTGCTGCTGTCGGCCATGTGCGGGCCCGACCTGGACCGCGACTCGACCTCGCTCGACGTGCCGGCCGAAGACTTCACGCGCTCCTTGAATGAGAGCGTCTCTGGCTTGCGCATCGGGCTTCCCAAGGAGTTTTTTGGTCCAGGCCTGGCCGGCGACGTGCAGACCGCGGTGCGCGCCGCGCTGGCCGAGCTGGAGCGCCAGGGCGCGCGCCTGGTCGAGATCTCGCTGCCGCGCACCGAGCTGGCGATTCCGGTCTACTACATCATCGCGCCGGCCGAGGCCAGCTCCAACCTGTCGCGCTTTGACGGCGTCAAGTTCGGCCACCGCGCCAAGGACTACACCGACCTGGAAGACATGTACAAGAAGACCCGTGCCGAGGGCTTTGGCGACGAGGTCAAGCGCCGCATCATGACCGGCGCCTACGTGCTTTCGCACGGCTACTACGACGCCTACTACCTGCAGGCGCAGAAGGTGCGCCGCATGATCGCCGACGACTTCCAGCGCGCCTTCCAGGACTGCGACGTCATTGCCGGCCCGGTCGCGCCGACCGTGGCCTGGTCGCTGGGCGCGCACGGCGCCGACCCGCTGGCCGACTACCTGGCCGACATCTACACCCTGCCGGCTTCCTTGGCCGGCCTGCCCGGCATGAGCGTTCCGGCCGGCTTGGGCGAGGGCGGCATGCCCGTGGGCCTGCAGCTGATCGGCAACTACCTGCAGGAAGGCCGCCTGCTGAACCTGGCGCACCGCCTGCAGCAGGCCACCGACTGGCACGCCGCCAAGCCCGCCGGCATCTGAGAGAGTCCCGCATGAGCCAACTGATTCAGGGCTACGAGGTCGTGATCGGCTTCGAAACGCACGCCCAGCTGCAAACCCAGAGCAAAATTTTCAGCCGCGCCGCCACCGCCTTCGGGGCCGCGCCCAACACCCAGGCCTGCGCGGTCGATCTGGCGCTGCCCGGCACCCTGCCGGTGATGAACCGCGAGGCGGTGCGCTGTGCTATTAAATTGGGATTGGCGCTCGGCTCCCACATTGCCTCGCGCAGTATTTTTGCCCGAAAGAATTATTTTTACCCGGACCTGCCCAAGGGCTACCAGATCAGCCAGTTCGAGATCCCGGTGGTGCAGGGCGGCGAGGTGTCGTTCTTTCTGGGCGACGAGAAGAAAACCGTACGCCTGGTGCGCGCCCACCTCGAAGAAGACGCCGGCAAGTCCCTGCACGAGGACTTTCACGGTCAGTCCGGCATCGACCTGAACCGCGCCGGCACGCCGCTGCTGGAAATCGTGACCGAGCCCGACATGCGCGGCAGCGCCGAGGCCGTGGCCTACGCTAAAGAGCTGCACAAGATCGTCACCTGGATCGGCATCTGCGACGGCAACATGCAGGAAGGCAGCTTCCGCTGCGACGCCAACGTCAGCGTGCGCAAGCCGGGTCAGCCGCTGGGCACGCGCCGCGAGATCAAGAACCTGAACAGCTTCAAGTTCATGCAGCAGGCGATCGACTTCGAGATCCAGTGGCAGATCGACCTGATCGAAGACGGCGGCCGCGTCGAGCAGGCCACCGTGCTGTTCGACCCCGACAGCGGCGAGACGCGCGCGATGCGCACCAAGGAAGACGCGCACGACTACCGCTACTTCCCCGACCCCGACCTGCCGCCGCTCGCGATCGCGCCCGAGTGGGTGGCGCGCGTGAAGGGCGAGATGCCCGAGCTGCCGCGCGCGATGGGCGAGCGCCTGCAACGCGACTACGGCCTGCCCGCCTACGACGCGGCGATGATGACGCAGGGCAAGGCGATGGGCGCCTTCTTCGAGGCGGCGGCGAAGGCCTGCGGCCAGCCCAAGCTGGTGGCCAACTGGCTGATGGGCGAGGTGTCGCGGCGGCTGAACGCGCAAGACCTCGCGATCGAGGCCAGCCCGGTGAGCGCAGCGCAGCTCGGCTCACTGATCGCGCGCATCGCCGACGGCACGATCTCCAACAACGGCGCGCGCCAGGTCTTCGAGGCGCTGTGGAGCGGCGAGGGTTCGGACGTCGATGCCGTGATCGAGGCCAGGGGCCTGAAGCAGATGTCCGATGCCGGCGAGCTGGAGCGCATCGTCGACGAGGTGCTGGCGG
>JAIUOM010000011.1 GCA_020161215.1 Pseudomonadota bacterium | reverse complement strand
ACCGCTGGGCCTGTCCAGCAATCAGGCGCTGCAAAAGGCCAAGTGGTTGCTGCGCGCCGAAAAAGCCGGCCACACCGGCACGCTCGATCCGCTGGCCAGCGGCGTGCTGCCGCTGTGCTTTGGCGCGGCGACCAAGTTCAGCCAGGGCCACCTCGACGCCGACAAGACTTACGAGGCCACCTTGCGCCTGGGCGTGACCACCAGCACCGGCGACGCCGAAGGCGAGGTGCTGGCCGAGCGCCCCGTGCCCGCCATCGCGCCTGAGCAACTGGAGGCCGTGCGCCAGCGCTTTCTGGGCCGCATCGCCCAGGTGCCGCCCATGCACAGCGCGCTCAAGAAGGACGGCAAGGCGTTGTACGAGTACGCGCGCGCCGGCGTTGAGATCGAGCGCAGCCCGCGCGAGGTGCGCATTATTGAGCTGAAAATGGCGTTGGCCGGCGTGGATGAATCCGATCCGGCTATAAAAATTGAAGTGACCTGCAGCAAGGGCACCTACATCCGCACCCTGGGCGAAGACATCGGCCAGGCCCTGGGCTGCGGCGCGCACCTGACGCGGCTGCGCCGTACCGCGACCGGCCCGTTTCACGCCGCGCAGTGCCTGACACTGGAGGCGCTGGAGGCGTTGACCGAGCCCGCGCGGCTACTCGCCTTGCAGCCGGCCGAGGTGCTGCTGCATCACCATGCCCACATCACCTTGCCGCCCGAGGACGCCGGACGTTTTCTGAGCGGCATGCGCCGCCGCGGCGCCTGGCCCGACGCCGAGCATGTGGCGGTGTTCGGAACCCAGCCGCGCGCGCTGCTGGGTTCCGCCCATGTCAAGGCCGGTGAGTTGATTCCGACGCGCCTGCTCAGTCCCCTAGAAATCCAGCAAACCCTGCAAACCGCGCCCTCGCACGGCACCTTACCCCAAGAAGCTTGAACATGAGTCAGCAACAAATCCGCAACATCGCCATCATCGCCCACGTCGACCACGGCAAGACCACCATGGTCGACCAGCTCCTGCGCCAGTCCGGCACCTTCGCGGCGCACGAGAAGGTGGAAGATACCGTGATGGACAACAACGCCATCGAGCGCGAGCGTGGCATCACCATCCTGGCCAAGAACTGCGCCGTGTCCTGGCAGGGCACGCACATCAACATCGTCGATACCCCGGGCCACGCCGACTTTGGCGGCGAGGTCGAGCGCGCGCTGTCCATGGTCGACGGCGTGCTGCTGCTGATCGACGCCCAGGAAGGCCCCATGCCGCAGACGCGCTTCGTCACCAAGAAAGCGCTGGCCCTGGGCCTGAAGCCCATCGTCGTCGTCAACAAGGTCGACAAGCCGGGCGCCAACCCCGACAAGGTCATCAACGCCGCGTTCGATTTGTTCGACAAATTGGGCGCCACCGACGAGCAGCTGGACTTTCCAGTGGTTTACGCCTCGGGCATCAACGGCTGGTCGTCGCTGGAAGAGGGCGAGGCCGGCGAGCAGTGGGGCCCCGACATGTCGGCCCTGTTCGAGACCGTGCTCAAGCACGTGCCGCCGCACGAAGGCGATGCCGCCGCGCCGTTGCAACTGCAGATTTCGGCGCTGGACTTTTCCACTTTTGTGGGCCGCATCGGTGTGGGCCGCATCAACGCCGGCACCATCAAACCCGGCATGGACGTGCTGGTGATGGAAGGCCCGGACGGCAACACGCTGAAGGGCCGCATCAACCAGGTGCACAAGTTCCAGGGCCTGGACCGCGTGCAGGCCACCGAGGCCGGGCCCGGCGACATCGTGCTGATCAACGGCATTGCCGACATCGGCATTGGCGTGACGGTGACTGATCCGGTCAACCCGGCGCCGCTGCCCATGCTCAAGATCGACGAGCCGACGCTGACCATGAACTTCTGCGTCAACACCAGTCCGCTGGCCGGGCGCGAGGGCAAGTTCGTCACCAGCCGCCAGATCTGGGATCGGCTGCAAAAAGAGTTGCAGTCGAACGTGGCGCTGCGGGTGAGCGAGACCGACGAAGACGGTATTTTCGAGGTCTCCGGCCGAGGCGAATTGCACCTGACCATCTTGCTGGAAAACATGCGCCGCGAGGGCTATGAGCTGGCCGTCAGCAAGCCGCGCGTGGTGTTCCGCGACGTGGACGGCGAAAAGCACGAACCCATCGAGCTGGTGACCACCGATATCGAAGAAGGCCACCAAGGCGGCGTGATGCAGGCCCTGGGTGAGCGCAAGGGCGAGCTGGTGAACATGGAGCCCGATGGCCGCGGCCGCGTGCGCCTGGAATACCGCATCCCGGCGCGCGGCTTGATCGGCTTCACCAACGAATTCCTCAACCTGACCCGCGGCTCGGGCCTGATCAGCAACATCTTCGACCGCTACGAGGCGCACAAGGGCGAGATCGAAGGCCGCAAGAACGGCGTGCTGATCTCCATGGACGACGGAGAAATTTTCACCTACGCCCTGGGCAAGCTGGACGACCGTGGCCGCATGTTCGTGCGCGCGGGCGATCCGGTGTACGAGGGCATGATCGTTGGCATGCACAACCGCGAGAACGATCTGGTCGTCAACGCCACCCGCACCAAGCAGCTGACCAACTTCCGCGTCAGCGGCAAGGAAGACGCCATCAAGATCACGCCCCCGATCGACGCCACGCTGGAATACGGCGTCGAGTTCATCGAGGACGACGAGCTGGTTGAAATCACCCCCAAGAGCATTCGCCTGCGCAAGCGCCACCTGAAGGAGCACGACCGCAAGCGGGCCAGCCGCGAGGCCTGAGTTGGCGAGCACCACCGATTTGCCCGCGCCGCGCCCAGGCTGGTCTCATGCCCGCGCGGCATCGACCATGGTGCTGGTGGCCTTGCTGTGGTCCACCGCTGGCGTGGTGACGCGCCAGATCCAGGCCGCCCAGGGCTTCGAGGTGACCTTCTGGCGCAGCTTCTTCACCGTGCTGTCGCTGCTGGTGATTCTGCCGGCGTGGCGGGGGCCGGGTGTGCTCGCGCGCCTGCCGTGGCGGCGGCGCACGTTCTGGCTGGCCGGCCTGTGCTGGGCCGTGATGTTCACCGCCTTCATGGTGGCACTGACCTTGACTGGGGTGGCCCGCGTGCTCATCACCATGTCGGTGGCGCCTCTGCTCACGGCGTTGATCTCGCGCGTGGTGACGGGCCGGCGTCTGCCCTGGCGCACCTGGGCCGCCATCGTGATCGCCGGCGTCGGCATGACCTGGATGTTTGCCGCGCAACTGGGGGGCGACGTGACCCCGCAGGAGTGGCTGGGCTCGCTGGTCGCGCTGGGCGTGCCCATCGCGGCGGCGGTGAACTGGACGGTCGCGCAACGCAGCCAGGCGCAGGGTGAGCCGCTCGATTTGGTGCCCGCCGTATTGCTTGGGGCGGTGCTGTCCTGCCTGGTCACCTTGCCGCTGGCCTGGCCGTTCCGGGCGTCGGGGGCCGATTTGGGCTGGCTGGCTTTTCTGGGGCTGGCGCAACTGGCCATCCCCTGCGTGCTGGCCGTGCTGTGCGCGCGTGCGCTGCCGGCGGCCGAAGTGTCCTTGCTGGCCCTGCTCGAAGTCGTGTTCGGCATCGCGCTGGTGTGGGGGATCGTGGGCGAGGCCCCGCGCCCCGAGGTGCTGTCCGGTGGTTTGCTGGTGATTGGTGCCTTGGTCGGCAATGAGCTGCTGGGCTGGCATGGTCAGCGGCGGCGTGTGGCCGGCAGCGAAACCCTGCCCCACTGACGCAGGCCCGACTGGCTGGAGATCGGTATGCCGCGTCTGCTGGAACACCGCATTCCCCCGCCCCTGATCGACCTCGGCTACGCCCTGCTCATGTGGGGGCTTAGCGTAGGGGTGCCGGCGGCGCAACTGTGGCCGCGTGCCGGGTCGTTGGCGGTATGGGGCGTGGCCGTGGGTCTGGCGCTGCTCGGTGCCGGCATCGCATTGGCCGGGGTGCTGGCTTTTCGCCGCGCCCGCACCACCGTGAACCCCTTGGCGCCGCAGCGGGCCAGCCAGTTGGTGGTTGTCGGCATCTACCGCCGCACCCGCAACCCCATGTACCTGGGCATGCTGCTGGTGCTGGCCGGCTGGGGCGTGTACTTGGGCAATGCGCTGGCTTTTCTTGCGCTGCCCTTGTTCGTGCTGACTCTCAACCGGTTGCAGATCAAGCCGGAGGAGCGAATTTTGCGCGAACGCTTTGGCGAGGCCTATGAACGCTACATGCGGCAGGTGCGGCGCTGGATTTGATACCGCGCCCGGTGCTGGATTGACGCAGTCATCTCGGGCGGCCGGCCCTGGTGGCCGGGGTGCAGCCTGAGGGCCTGCTCACGCAACCTGGCGCTGACCAGCGGACCGTTGGCCGCGCTCGCCGATGACGTGAAGTTCGGCCGCGTACCGTGGCGACCCTACATTGGGCCATGCCCCGGGGCAACGTGCTGCGGCAATTCGGCGGGGCAGCGCCGTGACCTGAGAGCGGGGCCGGCAGCAAAAAGAGGGAACTGGAGCACGCGGCTTCGCCATGGTGCTTGGCGGTTTTCAACCCTCGCGTTGCCCGTGATTTTGTATTTGACAAACGGTTGGCTTGTGAGAACTCACTTGTCCCGGGTCGTGGGACTGCGGACACTGACACCTGTTCAGGAATCACTGTTTCGACGGTATCAAACACGACACAAAAGGAGAAGACCGATGCTTCAACGTTTTATGGTTTCCGTAGCCGCCGCCATGGCCATCATCGCGCCGCAACAGAGTCACTCGGCCGAGTTCCCCAACAGGCCGATCAAGATCGTGGTGCCTTATCCGGCCGGCGGCTCCACCGATGCGTTGATGCGTGCGATGGCGCCTACGTTGCAGAGCAAATGGGGCGTGTCGGTGGTGATTGAAAACCGCCCCGGGGGCAGCAGCATAATCGGCGCCAACGCTGTGGCCACCGCTGCGGCGGACGGGTACACGCTCGGGATCGTCGCGAACGCATTCTCGGCCAATCCCAGCATGCGTGAGAACATGCCCTACGACACGCTCAAGGACTTCACGCCCCTGACCCAGCTCACCTTCACGCCCAACGTCCTGGTTGCGAACCGGAGCGAAAACTTCAAGACCGTGAAGGAACTGCAGGAGGTCGCGAAGTCGGGCAAAAAAGACCTTTCATCCGGCTCCATCGGCAACGGTACCGCCGCGCACCTTGCGCTGGAGAAACTCAAGACATTGTCGGGCATGAATATCCTTCATGTGCCGTTTCAGGGTTCGGCTCCCGGCGTTGTCGCATTAATGGGCGGACAGACGAATCTTCTGATGGCCCCCTTGCCGGATGTATTGCCGTACGTCCGCAGCGGCAAGATCGTGGCGCTGACTGTCGGAAGCGCCGCGCGCGCGCCGCAGTTGCCCGATGTCCCGACCTTCGCTGAGGCGGGTTTCAGCGGATTTCAATCCGGTGCGTGGTTCGGCATGTTGGCGCCCGCTGGCCTGGACGCACAGATTGCCAGCAAGCTGAGCGCGGATTTCGTCAGTGCGCTGTCCGAGCCGTCCGTCAAGGCAAAGTTGACATCGCTGGGGCTGACGCCGGTCGGTTCTTCTCAACAGGAGTTCCAGAAGCTGCTGGCCTCCGAGGTGAAGAACAACGGCGATATTGTGCGCCGAGCCGGTATTCGCGTCGACTAGGGTGGTGTCGCTGGGGCCATGGTCCCGCCGACGCTTTCTTTGAATCTCCGTCACTTCACATGATAAAAAAATGAGCCGCAATCTCCAGTCAGTACCTCCATCCGCCATCGATAGCCTTGTGCAAAGCGGGTACGCCGGTGCGTTCGTGAAAGATGGTTTTGGGGCGCTGCCTTGTGTTCCGGAGTGCGATTCCGAACAACTGACTGGGCTCAGGTTGGCGGTGAAGGATGTTTTTAGTATCCAGGGCTTGCGCGCCGGCGCGGGCAACCCAGAATGGAGAAAAGGACAGCTCGAATCGACGTACACGGCCAGCGCGGTCAATGCACTGTTGCGTGCCGGAGCGCGTTGGCTGGGGAAAACCGTCACCGATGAGCTCGCGTTCAGTCTGGCCGGCAACAACATTCACTACGGCACGCCGGAAAACCCTCTTGCTCCGACGAGAATCCCCGGCGGGTCTTCCTCTGGTTCCGCGGTGGCGGTGGCCGGAGCCTACGCAGATATCGGCTTGGCCACGGATTGCGGCGGATCGGCAAGGTTGCCTGGGAGCTATTGCGGCGTCTGGGGCATCCGCCCATCGCACGGTTTGGTTGGCGGGGTTTCTGGTTTTCCGTTGGCGCCCAGTTTCGATACGGTGGGGTGGTTTTCCCGCACAGGCGATGTGATGCAGCGGGTACTGGAGGTTTTGGCACCCCATGCCCAAAGCACAAGGGATTTCGGGTGGTGTGCTTCGAGAGATGTTCTTGACGTCTGCGATCCTCGGGTCCAGGTGGCGTACGAACAGCTGATTTTGCAGCTTGAAAAATACACCAGGGTGACTTGGTGCGCGGCGGATACCCTTGCCTTGCGGAGCTGGGCAACGGCACACCGAATATTGCAGGGCGCCGAAATATGGTCACAGCATGGCGAATGGGTCAGGGTAAAAGGCCATGCGCTGGCACCTTCTATCCGGGAGAGATTCGAATCCATCTCAAAAATAAAAACGGATCAAATTTTACCGGCCGAAACGACTCGGGAAGGCGCGCGTGGCACTTTGGCGGAGCTGTTTGATCGCTGCGGAATTCTTGTGGTTCCGACAGCACCTGGCACTGCCCCTTTGCTTACTGCCGCCGAGGAGGAACTTACCGCCGCGCGGGAACGCAGCCACATGCTGTTGGCGCCCGCGGGACTTGCAGGCCTACCTCAGGTGACGCTGCCATGGATAAGCTTGGACGGTGCCCCGGTGGGGATTTCATTAATTGGCCCAAGAGGGCAAGACAAAAGTGTGGTTGCGGCGGCCAGAAAACTCGAAGAGATCATGTCCAAGTCGGAGGTGCTGGAGAGCACAAAAACCGGCAACTGAATGATTGAACAGGGCCCGTCGGATACGATTGCATCAGATATGAAAATGAGGAGCTGAACCGCCATGTCATCCCAAACAGCCGGCCAGGCAGCAGACGCCAATACGTCGACAAAATACCAAACCGACGCCAGAAAGCGGTTGGCGGAAACGGAAAATTACTGCATCACGGAATTCACGGTCAGTCCGGGTCAGCAAAGTCCGTGGCATTTTCACACCTCCACTTCTGATCTTTTCTACGTTCTAAGCGGACGTCTGGATCTTCTGCTGGCCGAGCCCACGGAGGTGGTGGCGCTTCACGCCGGCCAAAGCCATCAAATACCTTGCGGTCGAGTGCATAAGTTCAAGGCCGGCGAGCCGGGTGGTGCCCGCTACATGCTCATCCAAGGGGTCGGCAAACCGGACTTCGTGGTGGTGGATAGGTGAGGGCGGCGGCGCAGGCACGGATGGCGCTGATACGCATTCACTCTGCCGTCCGCCGACCATCAAGCGGTCGAAATTTCGCACACCAAGTGTCGGTTAAGCGCAAATCCTGGACAGAGAATTCCTGACCTCATCGCCCCATTGCCCACCGCCAGGAGCTTGCCGTGCGTTACGACCTGACCGACTTGAAGGTGTTCATCGCCGTGGTCGAGGAGCGCAACCTGTCGCGGGGCGCCGAGCGCTGCCATCTGGCCCCGTCCTCGGTCAGTTTGCGGCTGAAGGGGCTGGAGGAGGTGCTGGGCGTGCAATTGCTGCTGCGCCAGGCGCGCGGCGTGCGCCCGACCCAGGCGGGCCTGGTCATGCTGGAGCACGCGCGGCGCTGCGTGGCGCAGCTGGAGCAGATGCACGCCGATCTGGAGCCCTATGCGCGCGGCATCACGGGACACGTGACCCTGTTCGCCAACAACAACGTCATCAACTCCCAGTTGCCGGAGGATTTGTCGCGCTTTTTCGCCGACAACCCCAGTATCCGGGTCACGCTGGAGGAGCGCCTGGGCTCGGACATCGTGCCGGCGGTGGCGGCCGGGCGGGCGGACCTGGGGATCGCGGTGGTGGGCGATCCCCACCCGGAGCTGCTGTACCTGCCGTACTGCGAGGACGAGTTCGTGGTCATCGCCCCGTTGGGCAGCCCACTGGCCCAGCGCGCCACCACGCGTTTCATCGACTGCCTGAAAGAGCCCTTCATCAGCCTGCAGAACGGCATGGCGCTGCACATCTACCTGACGCAGCAAGCCCATGCCCTGGGCGGGCGGCTCGACATTCGGGTGCAGGTGTCCAGCCACCGCTCGGTGGTGCGCCTGGTGTCGGCCGGTGCCGGCGTGGCGGTGTTGCCGCGCTCGGTGCTGAACGAGGAAGGCCTGGCCCGCGTGGCGGTTCTTCGACTGGCTGAATCCTGGGCGCTGCGGCTGCACCGCATCTGCGTCAAGCCTGCCGTGATGGCCGACAACCCGATGGTGCGCAAGTTGATCGAGGTGCTGCGCCAGCGCGCGGGCTGATGAGGGGCGCGGGCCGGCCGGCCGGCCCACAGCTCAGGCCGGCGGCGGCTCGCTCCAGCGCCCCTCCTTGCACGCCGTGGCCAGCAGCTCTTGGTGCGCGGCGATGGAAATGCCTTGCTGCCGCAACCAGTCGTCGTTGTAGTAGGTGTCCAGGTAGCGGTCGCCGGCATCGCAGGCCAGGGTGACGATGGCGCCCGACTCGCCACGTTCCACCATCTCGCAGCCGAGTTTCAGCGCGCCGTGGAAGTTGGTGCCGGTGGAGCCGCCGTAGCGCCGCCCCAGCACGCGCTCCAGCTGCCGCATGGCGGCCAGCGAGGCGGCGGTGGACACGGTTTCCAGCCGGTCGATGACGTCGGGCAGAAACGACGGCTCGACGCGCGGGCGCCCGATGCCTTCGATGCGCGAACCGCTGGGGCTGGTCAGGGTTTTGTCGCGCGTGCGGTAGTAGTCGGCGAAGATCGAGCCTTCCGGATCGACCACGCACAGCTGCGTGTCCAGGCCGCGGTAGCGGATGTAGCGGCCGATGGTGGCCGAGGTGCCCCCCGTGCCGGCCGACATCACGATCCAGCGCGGCACTGGCCAGGGTTCACCCTCCATCTGCAGAAATATGGACTCGGCGATGTTGTTGTTGCCGCGCCAGTCGGTGGCCCGCTCGGCGAAGGTGAACTGGTCCATGTAGTGGCCGCGCAGCTCCCGCGCCAGCGTCTCGGCCTGGTGGTAGACGGTGGAGGGGTCGTCGACGAAATGGCAGCGCCCGCCGTAGAAGGTGATTTGATCTATCTTGGCCTGCGAGGTGCCGCGGGGCATCACGGCGACGAAGGGCAGGCCCAGCATGCGCGCGAAATAGGCTTCCGACACCGCCGTGCTGCCGGAGGAGGCCTCGACAATCGATGTGCCTTCTCCGATGTGGCCGTTGCAGATGCCATAGAAGAACAGTGAGCGGGCCAGCCGGTGCTTCAGGCTGCCGGTGGGGTGGGTGGATTCGTCCTTGAGGTACAGCCGCACGCCTTTCAGGCCCGGCAAATCCACCCACAGCAGATGCGTGTCCGCCGAGCGCTGCGCGTCACGCCGCAGCTGCTCCAGTGCCCCGATGGTCCATTGTCGGTTCATGGGGGGTCAGCGCGCCAGCGCTCTCCGCAGTTCCGCCGCGCACAGCGTCACGGCCGTGCGCGCCTCGTCCAGCACCTTGCCCATGGGGATGAAGCCATGGATCTGGCGACCAAAGCTGACGTAGCTGACGCGGTTGCCGGCCTCGCTCAGCGCGCGGGCGTAGTCCAGGCCTTCGTCCACCAGCGGGTCGTAGCCGGCGGTCAGCACCAGGGCCGGGGGCAGTCGGGCGTGGCTGGCGGCCAGCAGGGGCGAGGCGCGCCAGTCGGTGCCTTGGGCGGCATCGGGCAGGTAATGGTTGGCGAAGTAGGCGATGGTGTCCTGCGTCAGCACGTAGCCCTGGCCATTGCGCTGGTGCGACTCGTGGCCGCGGCGCATGTCCACGGCCGGGTAGATGAGCAGCTGGTAGGCGATGGCCAGCGGCCCGCGCCCGTCGCTGTCGTCGCGCGCGGCCAGCGCCACGGCGGCGGCCAGGTTGCCGCCGGCGCTGTCGCCGCCGACGGCCAGGCGCGCGGGGTCGATGCGCAGCTCGATGGCGTGCTCGGCCACCCAGCGCGTGGCGGCCAGGGCATCGTCGAAGGCGGCCGGGAAGGGCTGCTCCGGCGCCAGGCGGTAGTGCACGGCCACCACGGCGCAGCCGGCGCCGTTGGCCAGTTCGCGGCACAGCGTGTCGTGGGTGTCCAGATCGCCAATCACCCAGCCGCCGCCGTGGTAGTACACCAGCACCGGCAGCACGGCCTCGGGTGCGGCGCCCAGCGGGCGGTAGGCGCGCAGCGGGATGTCGCCGGCCGGGCCGCTGGCGGTCCACTCGCGCGCCTCGGCCACCTCGGGGGCATCGGGCTGGGTGAAACCGCGCCGCTCCAGGTAAAGGCGGCGCGCCTCGGGCGGGGCCAGGGTGTGGGTGGGCGGAATCTGGCGCTCGACCATGAAGTCGATCAGCGCGCGGGTTTGCGGGTGCAGCATAGCGGGGTGCTCAGACGGTGGGGAAGGTGCCGGGTCGCAGAATGCGCTGATCGACGGTGCCGATACGGGTGTGGCCGCAGAAGGCCATGGTGGTGTCCAGCTCTTTGTGGATGAGCTGCAGCGCCTTGGCCACGCCGGCTTCGCCCGCCGCGCCCAGGCCGTACAGAAAAGCCCGGCCGATGTAGGTGCCGCGCGCGCCCAGGGCCCAGGCCTTGAGCACGTCCTGGCCACTGCGGATGCCGGAGTCCATGTGCACCTCGATGTCCTTGCCGACGGCGTCGACGATGGCCGGCAGGGCCTCGATGGCCGAGGGCGCGCCGTCCAGTTGACGGCCCCCATGGTTGCTGACGATGAGGGCGTCGGCGCCGCTGTCGACGGACAGGCGCGCATCCTCGGGCTCCATGATGCCCTTGATGATGAGCTTGCCGCCCCAGCGCTTCTTGATCCATTCCACGTCGCCCCAGTTCAGGCGCGGATCGAACTGGTCGGCCGTCCAGGCGCCCAGGTTGCTCATGTCGGTGACGCCCTTGACGTGGCCGTGGATGTTGCCGAACTTGCGCCGCGGCGTGCCGGCCATGCCCATGATCCAGCGCGGCTTGGTGGCCAGATTGATCAGGTTGGCCAGGGTCGGCTTGGGGGGAGTGGACAAGCCGTTCTTGATGTCCTTGTGGCGCTGGCCCAGGATCTGCAGGTCCAGCGTGATGACCAGCGCGCCGCAGCCGGCGGCCTTGGCGCGGTCGATCAGGCGCTCGATGAAGTCGCGGTCGCGCATCACGTAGAGCTGAAACCAGAAGCCCGGCGCGGCGTGCTGGGCCACGTCCTCGATGGAGCAGATGCTCATGGTCGAGAGCGTGAAGGGGATGCCGAAGGCGCGTGCCGCGCGCGCCGCCAGGATCTCGCCGTCGGCGTGCTGCATGCCGGTGAGTCCGGTGGGGGCGATGGCCACCGGCATGGTCACGTCCTGGCCGATCATGGTGGTGGCCGTGCTGCGCCCCTCCATGTTCACGGCCACGCGCTGGCGCAGCAGAATTTTCTGAAAGTCCGACTCGTTGGCGCGGTAGGTGCCCTCGGTCCAGCTGCCGGAATCGGCGTAGTCGTAGAACATGCGCGGCACCCGGCGCTTGGCCAACAGGCGCAGGTCTTCGATGCAGGTGATCTTGCTCAGATCGGTCATGTCGGGTCCCCTCGTTCCTTCGACCGGTATCGTAACCTGCGCCAGCGCGCGGCTGGCCAAGACCGGAAGGCAGCCAAAAATTTAAAAATGATAGCGAGACAGGAAGACTACACGCCGACCAAGACCGGTTTTAACCAGAATTTCCCGCCTCGCCCAGGGGCCGCCTGAACCGCCCCCGTCCGGGCCCGCCGCTGCCGCGACAATCGGGCTTTTCACCTTCCTCGCCACCGCCTTGCACGCCACCACCCCGTTGGCCCAGTTTCTGACCGACTACGGCTATTGGGCCGTGGCCCTGGGCTGCCTGCTGGAAGGCGAAACCCTGCTGGTGCTGGCCGGGTTCGCCGCGCGGCGCGGCTACTTGAGCCTGCCCCTGGTGATGGCGCTGGGCGCCGGCATGGGCGCGCTGGCCGATATGTTCTTCTTCTGGCTCGGGCGCCGCCACGGCACGCGCGTGCTGGCGCGCTGGCCGCGGATCGGCCGCGCCCGCGAGCGGCTGGACCGCGGGCTGACACGCTACGGCAGTTGGATCGTGGTCGGCGTGCGCTTCATGTACGGCCTGCGCATCGCCGGGCCGGTGCTGCTGGGCACCACCGGCCTGCCGTGGCCGCGCTTCGTGCTGTTCAACCTGCTCGGCGCGGTGCTGTGGGCCGTGCTGGTGGCCGGTGCCGGGTGGCTGTTCGGCCACGCCGCCGAAATGGCGCTGGAGCACATCCGGCCGATCGAGGAGGCGCTGTTCGCCGCCTTGCTGCTCGGCATGTTGGGCTGGGGCGGCTGGCGTTACTGGCGATCTCTCCATTCAAAAATGGATTGAAAAATGGCTTCGGTCGGTGCCCAAATTGCCTGAGCAGCTATTCAAATCATAGTCAATACCACCTGGATGTCACGCCTTCCCGCCATCTCCCGTGCCCTGGTCTGGCTGCGCCGCGACCTGCGCTGGCACGACCACGCCGCGCTGCACCTGGCGCTGACGCACAGCCAGGCGGTGTACCTGGCCTTTGTGTTCGACACCGACATCCTGGCGCCCCTGCCACGGCGCGACCGGCGCGTGTCCTTCATCCGCGACAGCCTGGCGCGGCTGGACGCGACCCTGGCCGAGCGCGGCCGCGCGCACGGCCACGCAGGCGTGCGCCTGATCGTGCGCCACGGCCGCCCGCGGGAGCATATTCCGGCCCTGGCCGAAGCACTGGGCGTGCAGGCGGTGTTCGCCAGCCACGACGACGAACCCAGCGCCCAGGCCCGCGACGCCACCGTGCGCCAGCGCCTGGGTGCGCGGCAGGTGGCCTGGCACACCGTCAAGGACCACCTGGTGTTCGAGCGCGCCGAGCTGCTGACCCGCGCCGGCACGCCCTACACCGTGTACACCCCCTACGCCCGCGCCTGGCGCGCCCAGCTGGCGCCCGAGGACTGGGCCGAGCGCGCCACCGACCCCCACGCCGCCGCGCTGGCCGCACCGCCGCCCGAGCTGCTGTACCCCGGCCCCACCGGCATGCCGACGCTGGCCGAACTGGGTTTTCAGCCCCCGGCGGACGGCCCGCAAGCCGCCTTGCCCGAACCCGGCGAGGCCGGCGCCCAGGCCGCGCTGCAGGATTTTTTGCGGCGGCACCTGGAGCGCTACCACGCCACGCGCGACACGCCGTGCCTGGACAGCACCAGCCGCCTGGGCGTGCACCTGCGCTTTGGCACCGTCAGCGTGCGCGCCCTGTTGCGCCAGGCGCTGGCCCGGCTGCCCGGCGCCGCGGCCGCGGCCGATCAGGCGGCGTCGGGGCCGGCGACCTGGCTGTCCGAGTTGATCTGGCGCGATTTCTTTGCCCAGGTCATGGCCCATTTTCCGCACGCCATCGGCGGCGCGTTTCGGCCCGAGTACGACGCCATCGCCTGGGAGCAGGGCGCCCAGGCCGAGGCCCACCTGGCGGCCTGGCGCGAGGGCCGCACCGGCTACCCGCTGGTGGACGCCGCCCTGCGCCAGTTGGCCAGCAGCGGCTTCATGCACAACCGGCTGCGCATGGTGGCGGCCAGCTTTCTGGTGAAAGACCTGGGCATCGACTGGCGCCGTGGCGAGGCGCATTTCGCCGAGCAGTTGGACGACTTCGACCTGTCGGCCAACAACGGCAACTGGCAATGGGCGGCCAGCACCGGCTGCGACGCCCAACCGTGGTTCCGCATCTTCAACCCGGTGCTGCAAAGCCGCAAATTCGACCCCGACGGCTGCTTCATCCGCCACTGGCTGCCCGAGCTGGCCCACCTGCCCAGCGCCGCGCTGCACGATCTGCGCCTGCTCAGCCCGTTGGAGCGCGCCACGCTGCCGGCCGGCTACCCGGCCGAGCCCATCGTGGCCCACGACGCGGCGCGTGAGCGCACGCTGGCCCGCTATGGGGCGGTGCGGCGCCCGGGCGCCTGATCCGGGTGCCTTCGCCGAGCACCCCAAAATGCTACGCTAACGATAGCTGCTCAGGATGCATGGGCGCCGACCTGCGGCCCATCAGGCCCTGGACACCTGGCGCAGCGTGACGAACTCTTCCGCGCTGGTCGGGTGCACCCCGATGGTGGCGTCGAACTGGGCCTTGGTGGCGCCGCATTTCATGGCCACGGCAAAGCCCTGCACGATTTCGCCGGCGTCGGCGCCGACCATGTGCAGGCCCACCACGCGGTCGCTGGCGTCGTCCACGACCAGCTTGACCAGGGTGCGTTCGCCGCGGCCCGACAGCGTGTGGCGCAGCGGCTTGTAGTCGGCCCGGTAGACGCGGATGGCGCCGTGCCGCTGGCGCGCCTCTTCCTCGGTCAGGCCGATGGTGCCGATCGGCGGGTGGGTGAACACGGCGGTGGGGATGTCGGCGTAGTCCATGCGGCGCGCGGTCTGGCCGGGCAGCGGGCCGAACAGGTGGTCGACCAGGGCCATGCCCTCGGCCAGCGCCACCGGCGTGAGGGTCTTGCGCCCCACCACGTCGCCGACCGCGAAGATGCCGGGCACGTTGGTCTGGAAGTCGTCGTCGATTTCGATCACGCCGCCCTTGCCTTGCCGGACGCCGACGGCTTCCAGGCCCAGGCCGGCCACCTTGGGCATGCGGCCGGTGGCCGAGAGCACCACGTCGGCCTGCAACTGGCTGCCGTCTTCCAGCGTCAGGCGGCGCCCGCCCTCAGGCGTGGCCTCCAGGCGCGCCACGTCGCTGTTCAGGCGGATATCGACGCCGGCCTTGCGCATTTCCTCGGCCGTGAAGGCGCGCACCTCATCGTCGAAGCCGCGCAGGATCTGCTCGCCCCGGTAGAGCACGGTGACTTGCGCGCCCAGGCCGTGGAAGATGCTGGCCATCTCGCAGCCGATGTAGCCGCCGCCCAGCACCACCAGGTGCTTGGGGAACACCGGCAGGTCGAACATGTCGTCGGAGGTAACGGCCAGCTCGTGGCCGGGAAACTCGGGCACGAAGGGTGTGCCGCCGGTGGCGATCAGGATGTGGCGCGCGGTCAGGGCGCGCCGCTCGCCGGTGGCGCTGCTCAGCTCGACCGCGTGCGCGCCGGTCAGGCGGCCGTGGCCGCGCAGCAGCGTGACCTGGGCGCCGTCCATCAGGCCTTCGTAGATGCCGTTCAGGTGCTGAATCTCGGCGGCGCGCCGGGCTTTCAGGATGTCCCAGTGCAGCGCCGGCGGGTGGCCGATCTGCCAGCCGTAGCCCGGGGCCTCGGCAAAGCTCTCGGCGTAGCCGGCGGCGTAGCTGTACAGTTTTTTCGGGATGCAGCCGACGTTGACGCAGGTGCCGCCCATGCGCGCTTGCTCGATCAGCGCCACGCGCGCGCCGCGCTGGCCCGCGAAGCGCGCGGCGCGCACGCCGCCCGAGCCGCCGCCGATGACCAGGAGGTCGAAGTCAAAATCCGCCATCTGTCGTGTTCCTTGCTGGTGATGGGACAAGTGTAGGCACCCCGGCGGGTGGGCGCCACGCTGGGGGTTTAGGGTTGGGTGGGTTTCGCGCCGGGTTTCACCGCGGCCCCGCGCACCTCGATGCGGCGCTCGTCGTGCACCTGGCCCGCGGCATCGCGCAGACGGACGACGTGGCGGCCGGGCCAGGGCAGCCAGCGGGCTTGCGGGCCGCGGCCGATCTCGCGCTCGTCGATCCACCAGCGCAGCCCAGCCGGTGCCGCGCCGCCGGCGTCGGCGCGCAGGGCCAGGCGCTGGCGGGTGGGCGGGATGTCCGGATCCAGCGCCAGGATGGTGCCGTCCTGCGGGGCCAGGATGCGCGGCGGCACGGCCAGCCCGTGGGCGGTTGCTGATTTGGGGTGTTTTTGACCGTCAGTCGGCGTGGATACGTCCCAGTTTGCTTCATTATCGATAGCAAACAAGGCTTGGGCCGTGCCGGGCAGAAACCACTCCTCGCGCGCCGCCTCCAGCTGCTCGCCAAAGCGCACCGCCTGGCGCAGCAGCGCCCCCGGTGGGCGCGGCGGGCGCGAGGGCCGCTCGGCGTGCAGGTGCGCCATCAGCGCGGCCCAGATCGGCGCCGCGCCGCTGGTGCCGCTGACGTCCCACATGGCGGCGCCGCTGGCGTTGCCGACCCATACGCCGACCGTGTAGCGCTCGGAAAACCCCAGCGCCCAGTTGTCGCGCATGTCCTTGCTGGTGCCGGTCTTGACCGCGCTCCAGAAGCGCGTGGCGAGGATCGAATCGGTGCCGAAGGTGCGGGCGCGGGCGTTGCCGTCGCTGAGGATGTCGGTGACGATGAAGGCGGCGCCCGGGTCCAGCGCGGGGGTGAAGGCCGGGGGCGGCCCGCCGGGCGCCCAACGCACGGGGCTGAGGCGCCCGCCGTTGGCCAGGGCGCGGAAGGCGTTGCTCAGCTGCAGCAGGGTCACCTCGGGGCTGCCCAGGGCCAGGCTGTAGCCGTAGTAGTCGCCGCCCTCGCGCAGTGCGATGCCCAGCCGCCCGAGCTGGCGCGCGAAGGCGTCGGGCGAGACCATGATCAGGGTGCGCACCGCCGGCACGTTCAGCGACGCGGCCAGCGCGGTGCGCACCGACACCCAGCCCTTGAACTGGCGGTCGTAGTTCTGCGGGATGTACAGCCCGCCGGCGGTGGCCAGGTAGGCGGGCGAGTCGTGCAGCAGCGAGGCGGCCGTCAGGCGCCGCTCGGCCAGGGCCTGGGCGTACAGAAAGGGCTTCAGCGTGCTGCCCGGCTGGCGCGGCGCGGTGACGGCGTCGACCTCGGCGGCGCGGCTCAAGTCGCCGCTGGAGCCGACCCAGGCCAGCACCTCGCCGCTGCGGTTGTCCAGCACCAGGATGGCGCCGTCTTCCACGTTCTGCCGGCGCAGCTCCTTCAGGTGTTGCTGCAGTACTTGTAGCGCCAGGCGCTGCGTGCCGGCGTCCAGGGTGCTGCGCAAGGGGGCGGCGGGGGCGTCGGCGCCGCGCTCGGCCAGCAGCCGGCGCGCCAGGTGCGGGGCGATGCCCTCGCTGGCCGGCCAGGCGCGGCGCGTCAGCACGCCTTCGGTCAGCATGTCCAGGGCCACGCAGTCGGTGGCCGCGCTGGGCGGGCGCATGGCGCGCAGCACGCCGCAGGCGCGCTCGGCCACGCGCGCGGCCGGCGCGTTGGGCGCGCGCACCAGGGCGGCGGCGATGGCGGCTTCGCTGTCTTGCAGGCCGTGCGGGGCCTTGGCGAACAGGGTGCGCGAGAGCGCGTCGATGCCCACCAGCTCACCGCGAAAGGGCACCAGGTTCAGGTAGGCCTCCAGGATCTGGTCCTTGCGCCAACGGCTTTCCAGCCGGGTGGCCATCACCGCCTGGCCGATTTTCTGGCCCAAATCGCGCCCGCCCGCGCCCAGCCGCAGGTCTTCGTCCAGCAGGCCGGCCAGTTGCATGGTCAGGGTCGAGGCGCCGCGCGTGCGGGTGTTCCACAAATTGGCCCAGGCGGCGGCCGACACGGCGCGCCAGTCGACGCCGCTGTGTTCGTAAAAACGCCGGTCTTCCGACAGCACCAGGGCCTGGCGCAGTGCGGGCGAGACGTCTTTCAGCGCCACCCAGGCGCCGCGCCGCACGCGGAGGTCGGTGCGCAGGCGCTGAATCGGCTCGCCATGGCGGTCCAGCACGGTCTGCTCGGAGGGGCGGTGTTCGCGCCGCACGTCGTCGAAGGTCTGGGCGGCGGCCGTGCAGGCGCCAGCCAGGCCCAGCAGCAAGGCGGCGAAACGGAGCGTCAAGGCGCGCATGGGCCGATTCTGACAGTGCCGGCGAGGCGGCCCCGATGCGGCGTCGAGGGGCGGGGGCACAGAATATTCCCCCCTGACAAGTTACATATGGTGAAATAAGGACACACTACGGACATCATCGGCTGAACACGCGATGGTCATCGGCAAGCGCAGTTTCATCCCAGGCCGGCCCAAGGCCGGGCGCGGTGCGCGCCCGGGCGGCGTGGATAAGGCCGCCGATCGCCCCACCGACTGGGCTCCGGCCGAGTTGAGCTCGTCGCCGATGGCGCTCGATGAGAGCGCCCTGCGGCGCGAATCCGAGCTGCGCCGACTGTCGGTCTTGCTCGCGCGCGGCGACAACGCCTACCAGTACGTGGTGGAAACCGCGGCCCGCATCTGCCAGACGCCGATGGCCCTGATCGCGCTGATGGACGGCGATCGGCAATGGGTGAAGGCCAGCGTGGGCGTGGACACGGCGCCCATGCCGCTGAACCAGACCATTTGCCAGTACGTGATTGCCGGCGGCGGCGCCACCTTGGTGCTGCCCGACGCCACCCAGGATGCGCGCACCGCCAGACTGCCCCTGGTGGCCGGCCCGCCGGGGGTGCGCCTGTACGCCGGCGTGCCGCTCACCACCTCGCAGGGCGTGCCGCTGGGCGCGGTGGCCGTGGTCGATCTGGTGCCGCGCCAGCTCACGCCGGTGCAGATCCGCACGCTGGAGCTGCTGGCCCGCCAGACCATGCTGCTGCTGGAATCGGGCACGCCGGCGGCGCCCCCCGGCTGAGGCCGCGCCTAGGTTCAGCGTGGCGGCCGGACCTGCACGCGGGCGTTCGGTGTCTCGCCGAACATCTCGGGCGCATACAGGGCCTCGACCCGGGTCGGCGGCAACTGAAACTGGCCGATGTTGTTCAGCCGAACCGTGTATTCCAGCTGCGTGACGCCCTTGGGCAGGTAGGCGTAGTAGGCGCGGTAGGCCTCGAAGGCGCGTTCGTCGAAGATCGGTTGCACGCCGGCACTGAGCTTGGCGCCCAGGGTGGCGATGGCCGAATCGCGCCCCAGGCCGCTGCCCAGGATGG
The DNA here is from genome assembly GCA_020161215.1 of Pseudomonadota bacterium. Taxonomy (GTDB): domain Bacteria; phylum Pseudomonadota; class Gammaproteobacteria; order Burkholderiales; family Burkholderiaceae_C; genus Ottowia. The sequence continues at coordinate 36,608 of JAIUOM010000011.1, read as the reverse complement.
TGGCGCCGGCCGGCACCGGGTCGGTGGCGGCGACCCAGGTCATGTCGCTGGCGGCGGTGATCTCCAGCGTCACGCGCAGCACGTCGCCGCGCGAATACTGGCCGGCGGGCAGCGCGGTGTTGGCCTGCTCCACCGGCGTGATGGTCTTGCGCACCTGGTAGCCGGCGGCAAACGGGGCCTTCAGCTCCACCGCCGCCAGCGACTGCAGCGTGAGCCAGGGCTTGCCGCCACCGGCGTGGCCGACGTCGAGCGCGGCCTTGGCGCCCGGCCGGATGTCGCCCCAGGGCAGCAAGGCGCTGTTGTTGACCAACTGCCCGGGCGAGGCCGGTGCGCCGAACCCGCCGGCGGCGTGGGCCAAGCCTTGCGGGTTGCTGGCTTTCAGCCGGGCGACCCGGCTCCAGTCGATCGCGGCGCTGGCCGCGCCCAGCGTGGCGCGGGTGGTGCCGGTGACGGGCGCGGATTCGTGCTGACGCGAGAATTGCTCTAGCGCCAGGCCGCCCCACAGGTTGGCGGTGGTGGTGTTCCAGGCGCCGTTTTGCTGGCGCCCGATGAAGCCGGCGACCAGGCGGCCCAAGTCGTCCTTCCAGGCCGGGTCGGCCATCACGGTGAGCAGCAGGCGCGCACTGTTGACGTCGCCGCCGGCCATCAGCCACCACCAACGGTCCTCGGCCTCGGTGCTGAACACCAGGCGCGTGCCCTGGGTGGACAGGCGCGCGCGCAGGATTTGCCCGGCTTCGGCCAGCAGCTTGGGCTGCTCGGCGATGGCGGGCAGGCGCCGGAGCACATTGATCCAGTCGATGACGGCGCTGGTTGGCCACTGGTTGGGGGCGATGGCGAGGCTGCTCAGCATCGCCGGCTTGGCCGCGCCGTGTCGCGCCAGGGCCTCGATAGCGGCCAGCTTGCGCACCGCCAGATCGTCGCGCGGCGACCAGTGCTTGCGCTCGATGCGGCCTTCGACAAAGGCGGTCAGACCGGCGATCAGGCGCGCGCGCACGTCGTCGGGCAGGGCGAAGGCCTTGTTCAGCTGGCTGGCCTCGTGCGTGGCGGCCAGCAACCAGGCGCTGAGGGTGTCGCTGCCCAGCTCGGCGCCGCCGCTGCGCGGCGGGAAATAGCTGGCCAGGCCATCCGCGTCCAGGTAGGCCGGCAGTTGCGCCACGGTTTGCTGCCACAGCGCCTCGTCGCGCAGGCCGATGGATTTGCTGGTTTTTTGCTCCAGGCAGCTGTAGGGGTAGCGCGCGAACCAGTCGCGCACGCCGGGCAGGCCTTCGGCCAGGCGCGGCTGCAGCGCCAGCGACAGGCCGCCGCGCTTGGCGCCTTCGGCCGGCAGGGCGTCGGCCGGGGGTGCCACCTCGAGGTGGAAGGGGCCTTCGAGCTGCACCAGGGTGGCCTGCTGCACCGTCAAGGGCACGGCCGGGACGATGCGCTGGCTGATCTTGAGCGCGTCGCGGGCGCCGCCGGCGCTGTCGCGCGCCTCGATCTCCCACAGCAGGGCCTCGGCGCGGGTCGCGGCCAGCTGGGCCGGTGCCGTCACGTCCCAGAACACCTCGCGCGCCTCGCCGGCGGGGATGTCCACGTTCTGGGCCTTCAGCTCCAGCAAGGTGGCGCGTGGGCTGACTTCCACGGTCATCGGCTTGGCCGTGGTGTTGCGCAGCGTGAGCTGGGCGCGGAAGGCGTCGCCCTCGCGCACCAGGGGCGGCAGGCCGCTGATGAGCTGCAGATCCTGCGTGGCGCGCACGCTGGTCTGGCCGGTGCCGAACAGGCCGGTGCCGGCGTCGGCCACGGCCACGATCTGGAAGGTGGTGAGGGCGTCGTTCAACGGCACTTCGACCTCGGCGCGGCCCTGCGCGTCCAGTTGCAGGCGCGGCTGCCACAGCAGCAAGGTGTCGAACAGCTCGCGCGTCGGGCTCTTGCCCCCGCCGTCACCGCCGGTCGGCACGGCCTTGCGGCCGTAGTGGCGGCGGCCGACGATTTCCATCTGCGCGGTGGAGGTCTCCACGCCCCAGGCGCGGCGCCGCAGCATGGCCTCCAGCAGCTTCCAGCTGGTGTTGGGCATCAGCTCCAGCAGGGCTTGGTCGACGGCGGCCAGGGCCACCTCGGCACCGGCGGCGGGCTGGCCGTCGGGGCGTTTGACCTCGATGCTGACGCGGGCCTTGGCGCGCACCGGGTAGCTGTCCTGGTCGGCCTTGACCTGCACCGCCAGCTCGTGCGCCTTGGCGCCGACGCGGATCTCGGCCAGGCCCAGGCGAAAGGCCGGCTTGCTCAGGTCGACCAGGGGCGTGGGCGCCACGTAGTCCTTGCTTTCGTGCCAGAAGGCGCGCCACCAGTCGCGCGGGGTTTTGTAGCCCCAGGTGAAGAAGCTGTACCACGGCACCTCGCGCAGGCGCCCCCGCAGGGCGAGCACGCTGACATAGACGTTGGGGCTCCAGCTCTCTTGAACCTTCAGCGTGATGGTGGGGTCGGCGCCGGTCAGCTCGACCACCTGCGTGTCGACGATGCCCTCGCGCTCGACCGCCACCAGGGCGGTGGCGTAGCGGAACGGCATGCGCACCTGAAAGCGTGCGGTGTCGCCCGGCTGGTACAGCTTTTTCTCGGGCAGCAGGTCCATGCGGTCGTGGTTTTCGCCGCCAAACCACAGCTCGCCCTGGCGCGTGACCCAGACCGAGCTGGCCGCCTGCACCGGGCGTGCCTGCTCGTCGTGGGCGGTGACGATCAGTTCGACCTCGCCGGCCTGGCTGAGCTTGACGTCGCACACCAGCAGGCCGCGCGCATCGCTGGAGCCGGTGCAGACGGTGCCCAGGTCCTTGGTGTCGGTGCGGTTGTCGTAGGTGTAAAAGCCCCCCACCATGCGCTTGCGGCTGGTGGTGGTGACGCGCGCCACGGCCCGCACGTCGAGCGGCACGCCGGCCTTGGGCTTGCCGTTCAGGCCAAGCGCCAGCGCCTGCAGCTTGACCTGCTGCTGGGCCGACACCCAGCCCTCGGTCTTGATGGCCGGGATCACCGCCGCCGGCCACAGGGTGGTGCTGCCCCGCAGGGTCTGGATCTCGCCATTCGGGTCGGCGAAGCTGGCTTCCATCAGCAGATCGCGCGGCTGGGGCGCGGGTTTCAGCTCGGCAATCGTCACCTTGCCCAGGCCGTTGCGGTCCAGCGTGGCGGGCAGCTTGTCGGCCACCACGCGCTGGTCCTGGCGCGCGGTGGCTTCTTCCTCGCCTTCGCCGCCGCTGTCCTGCGCCGGGCGTGGGGCGTTGAAGCTGAAGCCCTCATAGTCGGCGAAATACGGCGTCTTGGCGCGGGTCAGCGCCGACACGCGCACCGGCAGCTGGGTGGCCGGACCGCCCGACACGTAATTGATCTGCACCTGCACGGGCACGCTGACGGCGGCCACCAGCGCTTCCTTCTGTTCCGGGCCGACGCGGCCTTGCAGCACCGGCAGGCGGAACTCCTCGACGCGGAACTGCCCGGTCTCCAGCGGCCCGGGCGCCTGCTCGCCGTTGCCGCGCAGCGTGACCTGGTAGACGCCCAGCTTGGCCGCGCGCGGCACGGCGAAGCTGGATTCGGCGCTGCGCCCGCCGGTGGCGGTGGCGCGCCAGGCCAGGGGCTGGGTGTACTCCTGCCCGCTGCCGACGTGGGTGATGACCAGGGTGGCCGGGTTGGCCTTGGGCAGGCCGAAGCCGCCATCGGTCTCGGTGCGCAGCAGGTGCTTCATGGACACCGTTTCGCCGGCGCGCAGCAGGGTGCGGTCGAACACGGTGTGGGCGCGCACGTCGGGCTCGGGGTCGCGGCTGGTGGGCACGTTGAAGCGCCAGGGCTCGATGCCGCGCTGCCACGACGACCAGGTGAACGCCATGTCCGGCACGCCCCGCACCTCGGCCCGTGCGCTGACGAAATAGGCCTGGCGGGTGTCGCTGTAGAAGCCGTCGTCGGCGCTGTCGCAGCTCGGCGCCTGCACCGGCACCTGTGTGAAGCGGGCGATACCTTGCGCGTCGGTGCGGGCGCTGGCCACTTCCTTGCCGCGGCAATCCGACACGCGCACTTGCGCGTCCGCCACCGGCTGGCCCTTGTCCAGCGTGGTGACCCAGGCCAGGGCGTTGCCGCGCCCCAGCTTGAAATGCACGCCCAGGTTGGTGACCAGCACCGAGCTGCGCACGTACAGGGTGCGGGCCGGGCCGTACTTGGCGTCCAGCAGCGACTGGCCGAGCCGGCGCGAGGCCAGCTCCAGCACCTGAAAGCCCGGCTGCAGTGGGATGCCGACCACCTCGAACGGGCGCTCCGTGCCGGCCGGCGGAGCGGGCAGCTCCAGCGTGCGCAGGTTGGGCTGGCCGGCCAGCAGCGAGACGGTGCGCGACTCCACCATCTCCTTGGTGTCCTGGCCCACCGGCTTGGGCAGCGGCTGGCGCAGCTCCTTGGCGGCCAGCGCGCGCGGCACCAGGGCCGCGTCGTAGCGCTGCACGCGGGTGAACCAGGCGATGATCTCGGCGTCGTTCTGCGGCTGCAACTGGCTGATCTGCAGGGCCTGGGCCGGCAGCTGTGGCTCGACGTAGCGCAGGGTAACGGGCGTCAGGGCCGGGCCGTCCGGTCCCTCGGCGAAACGCTCGACGATGCCGAACGCGCCCGCCGCGAACTTGGCCAGCGGCGGCATCGGGCCGGTGGCCACTTTCAGCGGAAAGCTGGCGGCGTTGGCCAGCACGCGGCCACTGGCGTCTTTCAGATCGGCCGGCAGGCTGAGGCTGAAGGTGGTGCGCTCGGGCAGGGGGAAGGGAAATTGCACCGCCTCCAGCAAGGCGTCGGCGTCGGTGCCGTCCTCGATGACCGGGGCGTGCTGCAGCTTGTCGGAGCCGAGCCGGATCTGTTCGGCCAGCCGGCGCGGCACCGGGGCGCTGAAGCGCAGCGCCAGGGGCCGGATCGGCAGGCAGTCGGCCTGGGCGTTCTCGCGTTCGCAGGCCAGGCTGGCCGTGAAGGGCTCGCGCACCTGGTAGGCAAAGCGCCGCTCGATGCTGTTGGCGACGCCGCTGGGCGTGGCCACCCCCTTGCCGTAGACGATCTGCACCCGGCTGTCGGCGGTCAGGCGCCGGTTGCAGTGGAAGGCGACGTAGCGCAGGGGTTCTGGCGCCGCGTCCTTGTCCATGCCCAGGGCCTTGAGCAGGGCGGCGCGCGGCTCGCCCTCGATCAGGCGAATCGGCACGCGTTCGCCCAGGCCGTCGATCACGCAGGCCAGGTTGGCGCGCAGGCTGTCGAGCGTGGCGGCGCCGTTCAGGCGCAGCACGAAGGCCTGATCCTCCTCGATGCGCTGCGACCGGTTCGGGAAAATCTGCTGGACGAACGGGCCACCGGTATTAAATTGATAGCTGCTCCGGCTTTCCTGGCGCCGGCCGGACAGGGATTGAAAGCCAGAAACCGCGTCCATCCGGCAGCGCACGCCGGGCGGCAGGTCGGCTTCGAAGTCGTACACCCACTCGCGCGCGCTGGTCCAGCGCCCCTGGCCACGCGAGGCGGCGGCGTTGTCGCAGCTGACGGTGAGCGGCGCCGGCGCCTTGGGGTCGCCAAAGCTGACCATGGGTTCGCTGAACTTGGCCGTGATCTGTCGCGCTCGCGCCACCTCGCCTTGCGGGCTGAGGGCGGTGAGGGTGTAGGCCTGGGCAGCCCCCGCCGCGGCGCAGGCCAGCCCCAGGAGCAGTTGCAGGGAGCGCCGCACGGAGGCGGGGGCGTGCGCGGAAATGTTCATGGCGAGCGGCCGAAGGCCAATGCGGCTGGGACGGTGGATAGGGTAGCAAACCTGTCCGTGCCTCGGGCGGGGCGGTGGCGGAGATCGACCGATCAAAAAAAGAAAAACCGCCTTCCCGAGGGAAGGCGGCTTCTGCTGGCCCAGGCACGGGCGTCGGCCAGATGCCGGGCGGGCGCTCGGTCGCGCAGGAGGTGCCCTCAGTCGCGCAGGCGGTACCAGTAGGTGCGGCGCTTGGTCGTCGGGATGGGAATCATGACCCGCTCGCCACCCAAGGCCGACTTGGCGTCGGCGCCGGTGCCGCCACCGCCACCGATGACGAACGGGACGTAGGAGGTGGTGGTGTCCCCGTTGCCGTCCTTGTGCGTGATCTCGACCACGCCGGTGACCGGCGACGGGGGCAAGCCGCCGCCATCGAACACGGTGGATTTCGACGCGCCGGTCACGAAGTTCACCGTGTAGCCGCGCGCTTCACCCAGGTTGGCCTGGCAGGTCAGCGATGTCGAGGCGATCGGGCGGTTGGTGCCGAAGTACACGGAACCGCCAAAAGTCGTGGGGGCGTTGACGCCTTTCTCGCCACTGCCCAAAAGCGACATGTAGAACCCCCTGCCCGAGTTGTCGTACACCGAGGCGGTGGCGTTGTACAAGTCCGCCGGCTTGGTGTTGGCCGTGGTCAGGGTGTCGTCGTGCACGGTCACCCAGCTGGAGGACGGGCCGGACACCTGGGTGTCCTTGATCATGTAAAAGCGGTTCACCACGCTGTTGGCCGTGTTGCTGAGCAGGGGGTGCTCGCGGTCGCCGGAAATCGCCACCACGGCGTCGAAGTTCTTGGTGACCACCACGTCGGGTGGGAAGAAGAACTTGCGCTTGGTCGTTCCGGTGCCGCCCAGGGCCGCAATTTGCGTGACTTGCCAGTCGCTGATACTGGTGGCCAGGTCCACGCGCCAGAGGTTGCCACCGAGATCGGCCGCGTACAGGCGGTCAATCAGGCCGTCGTAATTGCGGTCCACCAGGGTGATGTCGGCCGGAATCGAGTACTTCATCTCCGACAGCTGGCAGGGCGTGCCCTTGCAGGTGGCCCCGCCGGTGGCGCCGTATTTGGCTTGCCACACCACGTCGCCCGTCACCGCGTCCAGCACCATGATGCCGCGGCCCATGGCGTCGGGCAGGGTGACCACGTCGTTGTCCTGGTTCGGGTCGTAGCCGGCGCCAAAGATCAGCACCGGATTGGTGTAGCCCTTGATCATCGCCACCTTGGGTTGCGACCAGGTCTGGCCCAGTTCGCCGAAACCGGTGTCGGTGTTGCTGTGTTTCCACATGAACTTGGGTGTGGTCGGGTTGCTGATGTCCAGCGCGTACAGCATGCGGCCACCCCTGCGCGCCGACAGGAACAGGTAGGCCGTGCTGCCGTTTTGGTACACCGAGGGCGAGCCGTCGAAGAAATAGGTTTTGGGCTGGCGCGCGGCGGTGGCGGCGTCTCCCAAGGTCAGTTCCACGTTGTTCTGGTAGATGCGCTTGAGCCCGCCATAGAACTCGGTCGGGATGAAGCTCCACAACTCACCGCCAGGCGGCACGTCGATGTCGCTGCCGTCGCCGCCCTTGGTGCTGATGGCGCAACTGGTCGAAAGCGTGCAGCTGCCCAGCGGCTGGGAGGTGTTGCTCGGGTTGTTCGGCTGATTGCCGTTGATGGCCCGGAAGGTGCCGTCGTTGGCGCCATAGAACACCACCGTGCCGTAGGTCGAACCGTAATTGATCACCGCCGGGCGCGAGTGCAGCACGTCGCCGTGGATCGAGCCGCGGACCTTGATGCTGTTGTCCACCCGGTCGCTGGTTTCCGGCCCCGCGCTGGTGTCCGGAATGCTCATGTACACATCCTCGCCGCGCACCCAGCGAATCAGGTTGTTCCTGGTCAGGCCCGTGCTGCCCCCGGTGCCGAGCAGGGTGTCGGTGATGTTGGTGTTGCCGGTATTGAAGGCCATGGTGCTCAGCGCGGCCTTGTTGACGCAGCCGGTGCCGGCGCAGGTGAACACGTTGCGCTTGCTGAGATCGGTCAGGTGCGTCAGCCGCAGTCGTTGGCTGACGCCGCCTTTTTCGACCACCTGGCCGTCCGGCAAATCCTTGCCGTCGACGCCCCCTTGCTTGGCGACGGCGTCGGCCCAGAACCCGCCCTTGCTGTCGGGCAGCGTGCTGTCGTTCTTGGAAGTCCAGAAACTGGTGGCCGTCGGGGTGATGAAGCCCGTGCCGGCCGAACTGAGCGCGCCCTTGCCGGTGGCATCGGCGAGGAACAGCACCGGTTTGGTCTTGTTCGTCAGGTCCAGGCCGAACTGGAACTGCTTCAGGTTGCCGACCCAGCGCGGCAGGCCGTTCTCGTCGGGGCGGAACATGCCCATGTACACCTGGTTGGCGTAGGTGCCCTGGGTGTTGGCGCTGACCGGCAACACCGGGGCCGCGAACACGCTGTTCACGGCCATCACCTGGCGAATGACATCCTCAATGGCGGTCTGCAAGCCGGTGGTGTCGCCCAGTTTGACGAAATAGGCTTTCGAGCCGCCCTGATCGGCGACGTTCGACATCAACTGCTCGTAGTCGGGGTTGGAGCCGTCGTACAAGACGATGGTGAAGGTCGTGACCGGGTTGTACGCCTTGCCCGTGGAGGGGTTCTTCGGGGCGTTGGACATGAAGCGCGCCCACTCGTCGGACGGGTCGCTTTGGTACTTGGCCTTGGCCGCCGCGTAGGGTGAAAAACTCTGCTTATAGGCGGGGAGCGTGAGTTCCGAATAGCTGCCTTGCGTGCTTTGCAGCCTGTTCTGAGCCAGCTTGCCACCGTCTTGCGGTTTCTGGTTGTTGGTGGCCAGGGTGATGTAGACGATGTAGTTCTTGCCGCACGACTGCAGGTCCGCCGGCAAACTGCCGTAGCTGGTGCCGGACAAACCGGTCAGGCCGTTGTAGAACGCAAAACCCTCTTGCAGTGCCTGGCTGGCCTGGTTGTTGTTGCTCTTGTCCTTGGACAGGCTGAGCGCGGCGACGCGGGTCTTGAAGCTGGCGATGCCGGCGCTGTCCATCTGGATCAGGTCGCCGACGTTGTTGGGCGAGGTCGGCAGCACGAACTGGCCCCCGTCGGTGCTTCCGCCGGGGAAGTACATCAAGCCCATGTTCAGCGGCAGACTGGTCTGCTTGCTGGCCGTGAGCGTGTTGCCCAGGCCGACCAGCGCGCCGTACAGGCCGCACTGCTCGAAGCCGAAGTTCTTGCCCGAGTCCTTCACCGTGAAACTGCTGTCCGCGCCGGGGAATGTCGGACAGCTGAACGACGACGAACCGCTGGCGGCGGCGGCGTTGTCCAGCACGACGATCAGGTTCGAGCTGCCGCCCGCCTGCACGCCGTTGTAGATATCGATGTCTTCCGCGTGCGCACCCGTGACGGCCGCGGCCAGCAGACATACGATGCTGGCGCCATGGCGCGCGAGTGTGGAAAACGGACGGCGGAGGAAAAGCGTACTCATGGTGTGCATCCGCTGGGAAGTTGCGTTCAGGAGCAGTTGGCGCCCGGATCGACGCGCTGGGTCACCCCTTGGCGCAGGGTGGCCGCCGGTTGGGTGGAATTGCTCGGAATGGCCGAGGCGCTGATGTTCCACATGGAGTCGGAACACAGCGAGTTGCCGGAAGGGGTGGAGCCGATGATGCCGGAGTTGATCGCCGCACCGCTGGCGAAACACGGGCGGTCGGACGCGCTGCCGACGTCGAGGTCGGCGTTCTTGATTGGCCGCACGACCAGGCACTGTGGCTTGGCCACCTTCACCGTGTAGGTGGCGCCGGCCTGGCCGCTGTTGTTGATGTCCACCTCAATGGTCTGGGCCTGAGGCAGTTTGGTGAAGTCGTAGCTGACCGTGTCCTCGATCGCCTGCTGGGCGGCGGCCGTGGCTTCCTGCTGGGTCTGCATGTTGCCGACCAGCTTGGTGTTGATGGTGGTCACCCGCACGGCGGAGGCGACGACCAGCATCAGCACCACCAGGAAGATCATGGCCACCAGCAAGGTGGCGCCGCGCTGGCGTGGCGGCAAGGCGTGGCGGCGGGGCAAGATGGGCGTCATGGCAGTTCCCGGAGCGCGGAGTCGTTCACCACGCGTGCCACCGTGCTGAACACGTGGCGCTTGTAGCCGTCGTTGAACGGACCGACCTCGGACTTGGCCAGGCCCATCAAGAACTTGCGGCTGTCGGCGTCGCTGCTCTTGTCGAGGTTGCGGGCCAGAAGATGAATGCGCACGGCCATCACGTTGGTCCAGTTCTTGGCGGCGTCGGTCCAGACGTAGGCCGGGGCGGTCTGGGGACACACGGTCACGGCCACCTCGGTCGTGGCGGGGGCGTCGGGCGAGCTGATGTAGCAATCGGGGGAGCCGTTTTCGTCCATGTCGATGCCGTAGTCGAACTGCAGGTCTTCGATGCCCTCGACCAGGGGCGTAATCACCAGCGCGCCCTTGATCCGCTCGGCCACTTTCAGGGTGGGAGTGGTGTCCTTGCCGCAGTCGTTGCAGTCGCTGATGAAGTAAATGCGATGGACGAGCTTGCGGAGTTCCGCCGGATGGGTGGAGACACAGTCTTTTTGCAGCAAGGTGAACTGGCTGGCGGGATCGGTGCCGGCCACCTCGGCCTTGAACGGCAGGTTGTCCGTGCCGCAGGTCGACACCTGGATGTAGGCCTCGTCCTTGACGGCGGCGGAGGGCGCGACGGTGTCCGAGGCCGCCCGGCTGACCAGCAGCATGGCGGTGCCGGTGCGCACATTCGCCGTGCTGAGGCAGGCCGGGGTCGAGGTCTGGGCCCGGAGCGGGTAGGGCACGTTGGTGGTGCCCGCCAGCACGGCGCTGTACCCCATGTCGGCGGGGGACGCCGGACAGGCCACCGGGTTCACCTTGTCCCAGGACTGCAGGCCCGTGGTGCCCTTGAACCCCGCCATCTGGATGTCGCTCTGCAGCCGCTCCAGCGCGTAGCGCCCGTTTTCGATTTGGCGCGAGGTTTTGTCCAGCTCGGTGCGGTTGGTGACCGACGAGACGATCAAGCCCACCAGCGCGCCCAGCAGCAGCAGGCCCAGCGCCAGCGCCACCAGCAACTCGACCAGGGTGAAGCCGCTGGCCCGCTGGCGAGGCAACCGGGGGCGCGAGCGGCGCGACGGATACAGGAGCGATGTCATGAAATATTCCCGATGCGCACCTTGGTCGTGAGCACGCGGCGCAGTTTTTCATCGCCAAAAGCGTTCAAGCCGCAGGGAAACGGCGTGGTGCCGTCCTCCAGCATGGGCTGGGCGGTGGGTGCCAGGCCCTGCCAGGCCACGGCGATGAGGTAGACGTTGGCGACGGCGTCGTCCTGGGTAATGCAGCCGATGGCGCCCATCATGGCGCCGACCTTGTTGCTGCCTACCACCTCGGCCTCTCCCTTGATCTGCTGGTCCCACGACACCAGGTCGGCCTTGAGCTGCGTGGTCTGCTGGGTACTGGCGGCAATGGCCGTGCCGTCCGCGGCTTTCTTGATCAGGTTGCAGGCCGGCAGGGTGCTCGGCAGGGTTTTGCCGATGCCGACCTCGATACCCGTGGCGCCGCTGGAATAGCACGGCGCAATTTGCCGGTTGGCCTCGATGCGGGCGGCCATGTCCTGCAGCAACTGCAGCGCGCGGATGCGCTGGAAGGCCTCCAGTTCGGCCATGTTGGCGCGGCTGCTGATGCCGGCCAGCCCCAGCAGGCCGAACAGCAGGATCACCAGGGTGACCAGCACCTCGATCAGGGCGATGCCGGCGTGACGGCGTGCACCAGGGCGCGCGCGGTGCTGCTTCATGTGCATGCCCCGATGACGCTGGTCGGCATGCCGCTCAGGCCGACCGTCACGCAGCGCGGCGATACGCCGCTCAGGGTGGTGGTGGGCTGGATGGTGAACTTGGTCGACGCGGTGGTGGTGCGCCCATCGCGCCCGTAGGTGAGCGTGCCCAGGTTGGCGGAATCGCTGATGCTGAGGCTCTTGAGCGCCTCGCGGGTGAGGAAGGTGCTGGTGCTGTCGGACACGGTCCAACCCTGGTCCCAACTGGTGCCGGTTTTTTTCAGATCGACGCTGCCGTTTTGCGTGATGGCCTGGCTGCGCGCCTGACTCAGTGCCGCCATGAGGTCGAACGAGGCGTTGCGGATGCGCTGATTGGCGATGAACTCCCGGAACGAGGGTGCGGCCAGGGTTGCCAACACCGCCAGGATGCTGACCGTGGTGATCAATTCCACCAAGGTGAAACCAAGTTGCGCGCGTGCGCGGCGACGGGTCATCACCAGCACCCTCCGACGCCCTTGCTGCCCGAGGCTGTCTTGGCGCCGGTTTCGTCCAGGCCCAGCGTGCCGCAATCGGTGTCTCGCGCGAGTTGCGTGCCCTTGGGCGTGCCGGTGACGGTGAAGCCCGGCGGGGTGGCGCCGGCCTTGGGCGCGGTGGCGATGGTGTAGTTGCGTGCCACCTCGGCTGGCGCCGCCAAGCCCAGCGTGCCGATGTCCGCGGCGTAGGCGCGCGCGTCCAGCAAATAGCGCTGCTGCCGATTGGCGACTTCCGTCATGTAGGACTGGGCGGCGTTGCGGTTGCTGCGCACGATGTAGCTGTTGTAGGCCGGGAGCGCGATGGCCGCCAGGATGCCGATGATGGCCACCACGATCATCAACTCTATGAGCGAAAAGCCGCGCTGCTGGATGGAAATGAGCGACATGGTTTACAACTGTAAATGCATATTTCAATACACGCTGATACCCGTGAAAAAACAACGGGCTCGAATATGAAAAACCTTGAATAGTTGACGTTCAGGCGCCTCATCGGCGGGCGACCGATTGTATGAGGTGGGTAAATTATCTTTTTTCCCAGAAGAGTTCTTCTGTTCAGGTCAGATATATTTTTGGATTTTTATTCAACGATGCCGAATAGATGCCAAATAGACTCGAAAACTGATGTCTACGGTGGTGACAGCAGGGGCTTGGGGCGAGCCCTGACAGGGTCTGATTTGACCCAGGTTATGCGCGCAGGCGCTCGTGGTGCCACGCGGTCCGTGCTTTCACCTGCGCGGGCGCGATGCCGCCCGGGGTGTGTCGGGTGCGAGCATGAAAAACCTTGAATATTTGGCGCCCAGGCGCTCAAATGCCGGGCGCCAGATTATCTGGGGTGGGCAGATTGTCTTTTCCCGAGAAGGATTTTTGTCTCGGTCAAATATTGTTTGGATTTTATTTATAGGCATTTAATAGATGCCAAATAGATCCAAAACTGATATCTGCCGCGATGGCAGCAGGGGGCTTGGGGCGAGCCCCTAACGCGGGTCTGGTTCGATCCGGGTTATGCGCGCAGGCGCTCGTGGTGCCGCGCGATCTGCGCCTTCACCTGCGCGGGCGCGGTGCCGCCCAGGGTGTTGCGGGCTTCCAGGCTGCCGCGCAGGGAGAGCACGTCGAACACGTCTTTGTCGATGGCGGGGTGGAACTCCTGCAGCACCTTCAGCGGCAGCTCGGACAGGTCGCAGCCGTGCGAGCTGGCGGCCTTGACGGCGTGGGCCACGGTCTCGTGGGCGTCGCGGAAGGGCAGGCCCTTCTTGACCAGGTAGTCGGCCAGGTCGGTGGCGGTGGCGTAGCCTTTTTGCGCCGCGGCTTCCATGGCGGGGGCGTTGACGGTGATGCCGCCCTCCTTGGCACCGGTCTGGGCGTCGGGCTGGCCGCCGATCATTTCGACAAAGATGCGCAAGGTGTCGCGCAGCGTGTCGACGGTGTCGAACAACGGCTCCTTGTCTTCCTGGTTGTCCTTGTTGTAGGCCAGGGGCTGGCCCTTCATCAAGGTGATCAGACCCACCAGGTGCCCGACCACGCGGCCGGTCTTGCCGCGAGCCAGCTCGGGCACGTCGGGGTTTTTCTTCTGCGGCATGATCGACGAGCCGGTGGTGAAACGGTCGGCGATGCGGATGAAGGCGAAGTTCTGGCTCATCCACAGGATCAGCTCTTCGGACAGGCGCGAGATGTGCACCATCACCAGGCTGGCGGCGGCGGTGAACTCGATGGCGAAGTCGCGGTCGCTCACGGCGTCCAGGCTGTTCTGGCACACGCCTTCCATGCCCAAGGTGCGTGCCACGCGCTCGCGGTCCAGCGGGTAGGTGGTGCCGGCCAAGGCCGCGCTGCCCAGCGGCAGCTGGTTGACGCGGTGGCGCACGTCGCCCATGCGCTGCTCGTCGCGGGCAAACATCTCCACATAGGCCAGCAGGTGGTGGGCAAAGCTGACCGGCTGCGCCACCTGCAGGTGGGTGAAGCCGGGCAGGATGACGTCGATGTGCTTTTCAGCCACCTCGATCAGCGCGCTTTGCAGCTCGCGCAGCAGGTCAGCGATCAGGTCGATCTCGCCGCGCAGCCACAGGCGGATGTCGGTGGCCACCTGGTCGTTGCGGCTGCGGCCGGTGTGCAGGCGCTTGCCGGCGTCGCCCGCCAGTTGCGTCAGGCGCGCCTCGATGTTCAGGTGCACGTCTTCCAGGGCCAGCTTCCAGTCGAACTGGTTGCTCTCGATTTCAGAGCTGATCTGGCTTAATCCACGCTGAATGGCGGCCAAATCATCGGGTGAAATGATGCCTTGGGCGGCCAGCATCTCGGCGTGCGCCAAGCTGCCCTGTATGTCGGCGCGCCACAGCCGCTTGTCGAAGAACACGCTGGCGGTGTAGCGCTGCACCAGCTCGCTCATGGGTTCGGAGAACAGCGCCGACCAGGCTTCGGATTTTTTGTCGAGTTGATTGGAGGTCATGAAGCGGTGATGAGTGGGTGCCGCGGGATGGCCGGCGATGCCGGGCGGATGAGCGGCCCGTCGGCGCGCCTACACTGTCTGGCGACCGGATCGGCGCATGAAAGATTCGCAAATTCTATCGACCTTCACCGAGCGCGAGCGTCGGCGGGTGCCCCGGCGGGTGTCGCGCCAGGCGCCGCCGGTGCTGGTGTTCGACGCCTGCCAGGTGGGGGTGGTGCTGCGCGCCGTGCTGTACGTCGAGGCGGTGCTGGGCGTGGCCCTGATGTACCCCGCGGCCGACCCGGCCGACTGGCTGGCGCGCTTTGCCGTGGCCACCGGTGGGGCGTTGCCGGCCACCTTGCTGTGGCTGGTGATGGGGTGCAGCCTGAAGCGGCCCATCGCACGGCTGGCCTCGGGCGGCCAGGTGGCGGTCGGCATTGGCCTGGGCGCGCTGACCGGGCTGTACGCCTGCGCCATGCTGGCCCTGCTGCAGGTGGTGCCCGATCCGCCCTGGCTGGCCAGCGCCAGCACCGGGGCCTTGCTGGCCGCCGGGTTGGTGGCGGCCCTGCTGTGGCGGGTGCGTGGGCGAACCCCGGCGGCGACGGCGGCGCGGCTGGCCGAGTTGCAGGCGCGCATCCGGCCGCACTTTTTGTTCAACACCCTGAACACCGCGATTGCCCTGGTGCGCGCCGAGCCGGCCCGGGCCGAGACGGTGCTGGAAGACCTGGCCGATCTGTTCCGCCACGCCCTGAGCGAGCAGGCGGGCAGCTCCACGGTGGGGCAGGAAATCGAGCTGGCGCGCCGCTACCTGGCCATCGAGCAGCTGCGCTTTGGCGATCGCCTGCGCCTGGAATGGGCGCTCGATCCCCGCGTGGACGGCGCGCGCCTGCCGCCGCTGATCCTGCAGCCGCTGGTGGAAAACGCCATCCGGCACGGGGTCGAGCCGAGCCCGGACGGGGCGCAGCTGCGCATTTCCACCCAGCGGCGCGGCGCGCTGGCCCTGATCAAGGTCACCAACACCGTGCCGGCCGGCCAGGGCGACCCTGGCCACGGGCTGGCGCTGGACAACGTGCGTGGCAGACTGCGCCTGCTGCACGATTTGCAGGGCGGCTTTCGCACCGCCTTGCGCGGCGGGATGTACCAGGCCCGCGTGGAGGTGCCGCTGCCCGGGAGGAACGACACATGAGCTTGCGCGTGCTGATCGTGGACGACGAGCCGCTGGCGCGGGCGCGCCTGCGCACCCTGCTGGCCGATTGCCACGCACCCGAGGCGCTGGTTGCCGCCGAGGCCGACAACGCCGCGCGCGCCATCGCCCTGGTGCGGCAACAGCCCTTCGACGTGGCGCTGCTCGACATTCACATGCCGGGCGCCGACGGGCTGCAACTGGCCACCGCGCTGCGCGCCATGGCCGATCCGCCCTGGGTTGTCTTCGTCACCGCGCACGCCGAGCACGCGGTGCAGGCCTTCGAGGTCGAGGCGGTGGACTACCTGACCAAACCCGTGCGGCGTGAGCGGCTGGAAGCGGCGCTACGAAAAGCGGAGCGAATGAGGGAGTTTGGGCGCCGGGGAACGGCCGATTACGATCCGGAATGCCTGCTGATCACCGAGCGCGGCCGCACCTTGCGCGTGCCGGTGACCGAGGTGCTGTACCTGAAGGCCGAGCTGAAGTACGTCACCGTGCGCACTGCGGGCGCCAGCCATGTGCTAGACGGCAGCCTGAACCAGTTGGAGGAGCGTTACCCGGAGCGTTTTCTGCGCGTGCACCGCAACGCCCTGGTGGCGCGCCACGCCATCCGTGCCCTGGAGCGGCACCACGACAGCGAGGAAGGCGAGGGCTGGGCCGTGCGCCTGGCCGGCGCGGACGAACCGCTGGCCGTGTCGCGCCGCCAACTCGCCGCCGTGCGGGAGGCGCTGGGCGGCTAACATCGGACGCTTTGCCACCCCCTTGCCATGCCGTCCCTGCCATCCATCACCATCGCCACCCGAGAAAGCCGCCTGGCCCTGTGGCAGGCCGAGCACGTCAAGGCCTTGCTGGCGCAACGCGGCCACGCCGTTACCCTGCTGGGCATGACCACGCGCGGCGACCAGATCCTGGACCGCACCCTGTCCAAGGTGGGCGGCAAGGGCCTGTTTGTCAAGGAGCTGGAAGCCGCCCTGGAGGAAGGCCGCGCCGACATCGCCGTGCATTCGCTCAAGGACGTGCCGATGGAGCTGCCGGCCGGGTTCGATCTGGCCTGCGTGATGCAGCGGGAGGACCCGCGAGACGCCTGGGTGTCGCCGCAGCACGCCGGCCTGGCCGAGCTGCCGCCCGGCGCCGTCATCGGCACCTCCAGCCTGCGGCGCACTGTGCTGCTGCGCTCGCTGCTCTCCAATTTAAAGCGCACCGACATCCGCATCGAGCCCCTGCGCGGCAACCTCGACACCCGCCTGCGCAAGTTGGACGAAGGCCAGTACGCCGGCATCGTGCTGGCGGCGGCGGGCCTGAAACGCCTGGGGCTGGCGGCGCGTATCCGCCACATCTTCGGCACCGAGGAGATGCTGCCTGCCGCTGGTCAGGGTGCTTTAGGCATCGAGACGCGCGCCGGCCGACCTGACTTGGCCGAGGCGCTGGCCCCCCTGGCCGACCAGACCACCTGGCTGGCCGTGGCGGCCGAGCGCGCCGTCAGCCGGGCCATGGGCGGCAGTTGCTCCATGCCCCTGGCCGCGCACGCCACCCTGGACGGCCGCCGCCTGCACCTGCGCGCCGCCTGGGGCGAGCCCGAGGGCGAGGCTCGCCTGGTGCGCGCCGATGGTGTGGCCGAGGTGGAGGTCGAGCAGTTGGCCGCCGCCGAGGCCCTGGGTTTGCGCGTGGCCGCCGATTTGCGTGCCGGCGGCGCGCACTGAGCGGATGTCGACCGCGCGCCTGCTTGTCACGCGGCCCGCGCGCGAAGCGGCGCGCTGGGTGCGCGAGCTGGCCGCGCAAGGCGTGGCCGCCCAGGCGCTGCCGCTGATCGACATCGTGCCCGAGCCGCTGACCGGTGAATTGGCCGACGTGCGCGCTCGCCTGGATGCCTGGCAGGCCGTCATGTTCGTCAGCGGCAATGCGGTGCGTGGCCTGTTTCCGGGCGGTGGCGCCGACGCGCTGGCCCCGGGCCCTCGCGCCTGGTCGCCCGGGCCGGGCACCACCCAGGCCCTGCGGGCCGCTGGCTGGCCCGCGGCGCGCATCGACGCACCGGCCGCCGACGCGGCGCAGTTTGATTCCGAGGCGCTGTGGGCCCAGGTCGCTGGGCAGGTGCAGGCCGGCCAGCGCGTGCTGATCGTGCGCGGTGGCGACGCCCAGGGCCGTATCGCCGGCCGCGACTGGCTGGCCGAGCGCCTGCACGCGGCGGGCGCGCAGGTCGACCAGGTGCTGGCCTACCGCCGCCGCGCACCCGTGCTGGACGCGGCCCAGGCCGCGCTGGCCCGCGCCGGCGCGCACGGCAGGCAAACGGTGTGGCTGTTCAGCAGCTCCGAGGCCATCGCCCACCTGGGGGCCTGCCTGCCGGGGCAGGATTGGTCGGCCGCGCGCGCCCTGGTCACCCACCCGCGCATCGCTTATACCGCCCAGGCCGCCGGCTTCGGTGCCGTGCACCAGACGCGCCCGGCCCTGGCCGACGTGGTGGCGTCGATAAAATCCTGGTCATGAGTGCCCCGCCGCCCCCCGCCGCGCCACCGCCCACGGTTTCCGCGGCCGAGGCGGTCCCGGTCGCTGGGCCGGTGTCGCCGCCGGCCGCGCCCGAACCCACCCCGCCGCCCAGCGTGGCCGCCGCGCCTCCCCCCGTGTTTCGCGCGCCGCGTCGCCGCGCGCTGCAACCGGGCCTGGTTGCGGCCTGGATCGTCGGCGCCATCGGCCTGACCGTCAGCCTGCTGCTGTGGCAGAAGGTCGAGGGCATGCAGCGGCAACTGGCGCGCCAGAGCGCCGACGCCGGCAGCCAGTCGGTCGAGGCCCGCACCTTGGCGCGGCAGGCCGAGGAAACCGTGCGCGACACCGCCGCCAAGGTGGCGGTGCTGGACAGCAAGGTCTCCGAGATGAGCGCCTACCGCGCCCAGCTGGAGGACGTGGTGCGCAGCGTGACCCGTGCGCGCGACGAGAACCTGGCGGTGGAGCTGGAAGCGGCCCTGCGCGTGGCGCAAGACCAGACCCAGTTGACCGGTAGCGTCGAGCCGTTGCTGGCCGCCCTGCGCACCGCCGAGCGGCGTCTGGCGCGCAGCAGCGATCCGCGCCTGGCGCTGGTGGCGCGGGCCGTCACCAAGGACTTGGAACACGTCAAGACGGCCAGCGTGCCCGACACCGCCGGCTTGCTGGCGCGCATCGATCAGCTGCTGCGCCAGGTCGACGACCTGCCCGTGGCCAATGAGGCGCGCCCCTCTGGCCGGGAGGCCGCCGCGCGCGGCGCGCCGGTGCAGCCCGCGCCCGACACCTGGTGGGGGCGCTGGTCGATGGCTCTGCTGAACGAGGCGCGCGGGCTGCTGCGCGTGAGCCGCGTGGAGCGCCCGGAGGCGGCCTTGCTCAGCCCGGAGCAAGCCTTCTTCCTGCGCGAGAACCTCAAGCTGCGCCTGCAGGGCGCGCGTTTGGCGCTGCTGGCGCGCCAGTACGAGGCCGGACGCGCCGATCTGGCCGCCGCGCAAGCCCTGCTGGGCACCTGGTTCGACCCCGCCTCGCGCCGCACCCAGGCCGCCGCCACCATGCTGCAGCAGGTCCAGGGGCTGACCAAGGCCGCCGACCTGCCGCGCGTGCAGGACACCCTGATCGCCCTCAGCAACGCCGTGGCCGCCAGCGGCCCGGCGCCCGGGGGGAAGTGAGCCGCCATGGCCATGCGTGCCGCGCTCTGGCTGGTCGGGTTGTTCGCCATGGCCGTGGCGGTGGCGCTGTTCGCCGGCGACAACCACGGCACCGTCACCGTCTTCTGGCCACCGCACCGCATCGATTTGTCGGTCAACCTGGTGCTGCTGCTGCTGCTGTTGCTGTTCGGACTGGGGTACGTGGCCTTGCGCGCGCTGGGGGCGGTGCTGGAGCTGCCGCGCCAGGCACGGCGCTGGCGCGCCCAGCAGCGTGAGCGCGCCACCCACGCCATGCTGCTGGACGCCATCGTGCAGCACGCCGCTGGCCGCTACCTGCGCGCGCGCAAGGCGGCCGAAGGCGCGCTGCTGCGCGAGCAGGCGCTCGGCGCCAGCGGCGAGGCTCCGGCCCACGCCGTCGTGCTGCGCGGCCTGGCGCACCTGACGCTGGCCGAAAGCGCGCACGCCTTGCGCGATCAGGCCACGCGCGATGCGCACCTGGCGCACGCGCTCGACGTCGCGGGGACGCCGGGCGCCGGCCCCGAGTTGCGTGAAGGGGGGCTGCTGCGCGCGGCGCGCTGGGCCCTGAACGACCGTGACCCGGCCGGCGCCCTGGCGCGCCTGCAAGAGTTGCCCACCGGCGCGCACCGCCGCACCCTGGCCTTGCGCATCCGCCTGAAGGCGGCGCACCAGCTGGGCCGGCACGCCGAGGCCCTGGAAACCGCCCGCCTGCTGGCCAAGCACCACGCGTTTTCGCCCGAGGCCGGGCGCAGCTT
This sequence comes from Pseudomonadota bacterium, assembly GCA_020161215.1. GTDB lineage: Bacteria > Pseudomonadota > Gammaproteobacteria > Burkholderiales > Burkholderiaceae_C > Ottowia. The sequence continues at coordinate 16,572 of JAIUOM010000011.1, read as the reverse complement.
GGTGCGCGGCCTGGCTGTCGATCTGATCCAGGACGCCCACGACACGGTGCAGCTGAAACAGGTGTGGGCGGCGCTTGACCCGGTCGAGCGCGGCATGCCCGAGCTGGCGCTGCGCGCCTGCCAGCGCCTGCAGCAGCTGGGTGGCGAGCCGGCCGTGGTGCGCGATTGGCTGAAGCCGGTATGGGAGCGCATGCTGGAGCTGCCCGAGAGTTTCAACGACGCCGACCGCGTGCGCCTGGTGCGTGTGCTGGAGGCCGGCATGGTGGCCATCGGCGCGCCTTCCGATCAGCAGTGGTTGGCCCGCATCGAAGCCGCCACCCAGGCCCGTCCGCGCGACCCGGTGCTGCAGTACCTGGCCGGCATGGCCTGCCTCAAGCGCGGCCTGTGGGGGCGGGCCCAATTGCTGCTGTCGCAGGCCGCCGCCGCGCTGCGCGACGAGACCTTGCGCCGCCATGCCTGGCGCGCCCTGGCCGAGCTGGCCGAGCAACGGGGCGATGCCGAGCAGGCTCTGCAGGCCTGGAAGCAGGCGGCGCAAACCTGAAAAGGGCGGCATCGCTGTGTAATGTGATGTCGTACCAGTTGGATGTTGTAGGATGACTCAATGCTGACCACCGCCCATCCTTTGCGCAGCCGACCCCGTTCCTTGGCGGTCGAGGTGGTGGAGTCGCTCGGCGCGCGCATCCGTGAAGGCGCGCTGGCCGCCGGCGACAAGCTGCCGCGCGAAGCCGACCTGATGACCGAGTTTGGCGTCAGCCGCACCGTGGTGCGCGAGGCCATCTCGCGCTTGCAGGCCGCCAGCATGGTCGAGACGCGGCACGGCATCGGTACCTTTGTGGTGGGGCGGGGCGACGATTCGGCGTTTCGCATCGGCCCCGAACAACTGGCCACGCTGCAGGACGTGATCGAGGTGCTGGAGCTGCGCATCGCCATCGAAACCGAAAGCGCCGGCCTGGCCGCCGCGCGCCGCACCGAAGCCAATCTGGAGGCCATCCGCCAAGCCTTGGGTGCTTTCGAGACCGCGTTGAAAGGCGGCCAGGACGCGGTCGGCCAGGACTTTCAGTTTCACCTGGAAATCGCCCGCGCCACGCAGAATCGGCACTTCATCGAACTGATGGGCACCCTGGGCGGCAGCATGATTCCGCGCGCCCGCCTGTCCGGCGCGGTGGCCGGGCCGGCCGCCACGCCGGAGCGCCACGACTACCTCATGCGCATCAACGCCGAACACCAGAGCGTGCTGGACGCCATCGTGCGCCAGGACGTGGAAGGCGCGCGCGCCGCCATGCGCACCCACCTGGCCAACAGCCGCCAGCGTCGCCAGCAACTGGCGCAGTCCTAGCGGGCCCAAATCTAGGGTTTTCACTGATTTTGAGATCCATCCGTAGTTGTACGATGTCGTACATATTCACCTGGAGATCTCTGAATGACCCCCAACGAACTCAAGACCGCCCTGTCCACCGGCCTGCTGTCCTTTCCGCTGACCGACTTCGACAAGGAACTGAACTTTGACCCCAAGGGCTACGCCGCCCGCCTGGAGTGGCTCAAGCCCTACGGCGCCACGGTGCTGTTTGCCGCTGGCGGCACGGGGGAGTTCTTCTCGATCGAGCCGGTCGAGTACAGCCAGATCATCAAAGTGGCCGTCGACACCTGCAAGACCGACGTGCCGATCGTTGGCGGCGCCGGCGGTGGCACGCGGCTGGCCATCGCCTACGCGCAAGCGGCCGAAAAATCCGGTGCGGCCGGCGTGCTGCTGCTGCCGCACTACCTGACCGAGGCCACGCAAGAGGGCCTGGTGGCCCACGTCGAGGCGGTGTGCAAGAGCGTCAAGATCGGCGTCATCGTCTACAACCGCGGCGCCACCAAGCTCACGGCCGAATCGGTGGCCAAGCTGGCCGAGCGCTGCCCCAACCTGATCGGCTTCAAGGACGGCCTGGGTGATGTCGAGCGCATCGTGCAGATCCGCCGCCGCATTGGCGATCGCCTGGTCTTCATCGGCGGCATGCCCACGCACGAGGTCTATGCCAACGCCTACAAGGCCCTGGGCGTGCCCACGTATTCGTCGGCGGTGTTCAACTTCGTGCCCAAGACGGCGATCGAGTTCTACAACGCCTACGCCAAGGGCGACCAGGCCACCGTCAACCGCATCATTGACGACTTCTTTTTGCCCTACCTGGAGATCCGCAACAAGGGCGAGGGCTACGCCGTCAGCATCGTCAAGGCCGGCGCCACCCTTGCTGGCCACAGCGCCGGCCCGGTGCGCCCGCCGCTGTCGGACCTGAAAGCCGAAGAGGTGGAGCAACTGCGCGCCCTGATGCAGAAGCTCGGCCCGCAGTAAACGAACGCGGCGCGCGCGCCGTTCTGTCGATTCAACGCAGTTCTGAAGGAGACCCAAGATGTTCAAGAAAACCCTGTGCGCCCTCAGCCTGGGCCTGGCCGTTACCGCCGCCTTGGCCTGGCCCGATAAGCCCGTCACCCTGGTGGTGCCGTTCCCCCCCGGTGGCTCCACCGACCTGATCGCCCGCGCCATCTCGGCCAAACTGGGCGAGAAAATCGGCGGCACCGTGATCGTTGACAACAAGGCTGGCGCCACCGGCACCATCGGGGCGGCCCAGGTGGCGCGCAGCGCGCCTGACGGCTACAACCTGCTGGTCTCCTCGCTCGGCCCGCTGGTGATCGCGCCGCACCTGATGAAGACCCAGTACGACGCGCTGAAAGACCTGGACCCCATCACCGTGGTGGTGCAGGCGCCCAATGTGCTGGTGGTGCCCATCGCCTCGCCGCTGAAGAACATGGCCGACGTGATGGCCTACCTCAAGGCCAACCCCGGCAAGATGAGTTTTGCCACTTCGGGCGCCGGCTCCAGCGACCACCTGACGGCCGAGCTGTTCTGGCAGCAAACCGGCACCAGCGGCCTGCACGTGCCCTACAAGGGCGGCGGCCCGGTGATGACCGACCTGCTGGGCAACCAGGTGATGTCGTCCTTCATGAACATCAACACCGCCATGCCGCAGATCAAGGGTGGCAAGCTGCGTCCGCTGGTCATCACCAGCGCCAAGCGCTCGCCCCTGCTGCCCGACGTGCCCACGCTGGAAGAAAGCGGCGTCAAGGGCGCCAACGTCTACTCGTGGCAGGGCGTGGTGGCGCCGCACGGCGTGCCGGCTGAGCTGCGCGGCAAGCTGCAGGCCGCCATCGTGGAGATCATGAACGAGCCGGCCACCAAGGCCAAGATGCTCGACCTGGGCTTTGAGATGGTGCTGAACACGCCGGACGAGTTTGCCAAGTTCCAGGCGGCCGAGTACGCGCGCTGGGGCAAGTTGATCAGCGAACGCAAGATCACAGCGAATTAAGTCCACCCCCAGGCTTCACGCGCTTCGCGCTGTTACTCCCACCCCGTCAACCTGCCCCCATGCTGCCCCGCTGCGCGAGGTCCGCTGCCCCCCGAGGGGGCCCGCGCCGCCTACGGACGGCCGGGCGGCGGCTCAAGGGGGCAGCGCCAGCGGCCGGGGAGACCCCGGCCGCGGCCCTCACTGGCTTGGCCTGCTCCGCGGCCATCTGAATCTCGGCGCTTGTTGCCTGGCGTACGTCGCTCTCCCGCCGATCACTGAACGGAATCCGCCATGACTTCCCCTGTCGTCCGCCGCATGCGCGTCATCCCGGTTGCCGGGCGCGACGGCATGTTGCTCAATCTGTCGGGCGCGCACGCGCCGTTTTTCACCCGCAACATCGTCATCATTGAAGACAGCGCCGGCCACACCGGCCTGGGCGAGGTGCCGGGCGGCGAGAAGATCCGCCAGACGCTGGAAGACGCGCGGCCACTGGTCGAAGGGCAGGGCATCGGCCACTTGCAGGCCATCCTGAACCGCATGCGCACGCAGTTTGCCGACCGCGATGCGGGCGGGCGCGGGCTGCAGACCTTTGATTTGCGCACCACCATCCACGCCGTGGCCGCCGTCGAATCGGCCCTGCTCGATCTGCAAGGCCAGCACCTGGGTGTGCCCGTCGCGGCGCTGCTGGGCGAGGGGCAGCAGCGCGATGCGGTGCAGATGCTGGGTTACCTGTTCTTTGTGGGCGACCGCAGCAAAACCGATCTGCCTTACGTCAGCGAGCCGGACGCCGCCGACGACTGGCTGCGCCTGCGCCACGAAAAAGCCATGACACCCGATGCAGTGGTGCGCCTGGCCGAGGCGGCGCAAAAGCGCTACGGCTTTCAGGACTTCAAACTCAAGGGCGGCGTGCTGCGCGGCGACGAAGAGGTTGAGGCGGTCACCGCCCTGCACGAGCGCTTTCCTGAGGCGCGCGTCACGCTCGACCCCAACGGCGGCTGGTTGCTGAAAGACGCGATCCGCCTGGGACAAAAGATGCGCGGCGTGGTCGCCTACGCCGAAGACCCCTGCGGCGCCGAAGATGGCTTCAGCGGCCGCGAGGTGATGGCCGAGTTCCGCCGCGCCACCGGCCTGCCTACCGCCACCAACATGGTCGCCACCGACTGGCGGCAGCTGACGCACGCGCTGTCGCTGCAGGCGGTCGACATTCCGCTGGCCGACCCGCATTTCTGGACCCTGGCCGGCAGCGTGCGCGTGGCGCAAACCTGCCGCGACTGGGGCCTGACATGGGGCAGCCACTCCAACAACCATTTCGACGTGTCGCTGGCCATGTTCACCCACGTCGGCGCCGCCGCGCCCGGGAAGGTCACCGCCATCGACACGCACTGGATCTGGCAGGACGGCCAGCGCCTGACCAAGGAGCCGCTGCAGATCCAGGGCGGCTACGTGCAGGTGCCCCAAAAGCCGGGCCTGGGCATCGAGATCGACATGGCCGAGGTGGAAAAGGCGAATCAGCTCTACATGCAGCACGGTTTGGGCGCGCGCGACGACGCCATGGGCATGCAGTACCTCATCCCGGGCTGGAAGTTCGACCCCAAACGGCCGTGCATGGTGCGTTGATCCCAAACGGTTTTTTGTATTTATTTGTATCTATGTCGGCGTCAATATTGCGCAGGCAGCTATCAAAAACAGAGCTATGACACTTGCCGATTCCACCCCCACCCAAATTGCCGCCGCCGTGCAGGCCGCCGAAAGCGCCGCCCCCACCTGGGCGCGCAGCAGCGGCGCCGAGCGCGCCCGCCTGTTGCGTGGCTTGGCCACAGCCTTGGGGGGCGCGCGCGACATCCTGGTGCCGCTCGCCGACCGGGAAACCGGCCTGGGTGCGGCCCGCCTGAGCGGGGAGATCGATCGCACGGCTTTTCAACTGCGCGGCTTTGCCGATCTGGTGGAAGGCGGCGCCGCCTTTGCGCATACCGACGATGCCGCCGTGGCCGGCGCACCGCCGGTCGGTCACCCGTACCTGCAACGCGTGCGCGTGCCGCTGGGGCCGGTGGCCATGTTCAGCGCCAGCAACTTTCCGTTCGCCTTCTCGGTGCTGGGCGGCGACACCGCCTCGGCCCTGGCCGCGGGCTGCCCGGTCGTCGTCAAGGCGCATCCGGGGCACGCCGAGCTGTCGCGCGCCGTGATGGCGCTGGCGCAGAAGGTGGTGGCTGAGCAGGGCGCACCTGCGGGTGTGCTGGGCATGGTCGAGGGCGCCGGCATCGAGGTCGGCGTAGGTCTGGTGCAGCAACCCGCGGTGGCCGCTGTGGCCTTCACCGGCTCGTTCCGTGGTGGCCGCGCGCTGGAGCAGGTGGCGCTGCAGCGTCCGCGCCCGATTCCGTTCTTTGGCGAGCTGGGCTCCATCAACCCGGTGGTGCCGCTGCCGGGCGCCCTCAAGGCCAACGGCACCGCGCTGGCCCAGGGCCTGGCGGCGTCGATTGCCATGGGCTGCGGCCAGTTCTGCACCAGCCCCGGTGTGGTGGTGCTGCCCACCGGCGCCGAGGGCGATGCTTTTGTCGCCACGCTGAGCCAAGCGCTGGCCGCGCAAACGCCGCATGCCATGCTGAACGCCCCCATCCGCGCCGGCTTTGAGCGCGGCGTGCAAGCCTGGGGACAGCACGCCAAACTGCAACCCCTGCTGACCGAACGCGCCGCGGCCGATGCGCCGCCACGCCCGTTCCTGGCCCAGGTGTCGGCGGCAGACTTCATCGCCGACGAGCACCTGCACGAAGAAGTCTTTGGCCCCGCCGCCCTGGTGGTGCGCACACGCGATTTGGCCCAGGCAGCGCAAGTGCTGCAAGCCATTGGCGGCTCGCTCACCGTCACGCTGTGGGGATTTGAAGGCGCCACCGAACCCGGCGCAGCCGAGGTGGAACTGGTGCGCAACGCCACCCAGATCGCCGGCCGCGTGCTGTTTGCCGGCGTGCCCACCGGCGTGGCCGTGACGCAGGGCCAGCAGCATGGCGGGCCGTACCCGTCGTCGACCGCGCCCGCCAGCACGTCGGTCGGCTACGCCGCGCTGGACCGCTTTCTGCGCCCCGTCGCCCTGCAAGACCCGCCCGCGTGGCTGGCCCAGCGGGCGGGCGTGCCGGTTTAACCGCGCCGCACCACAGAGACCCCATCGACTTTTCACCAGGAGACCCGCATGAGCATCCAACGTTCTGTCATCCAAGCCCTGGCATGTGCCGTTCTGGCCGTCGGTGGCCTCAGCAGCGCCTGGGCACAGACAGACTATCCCAACAAGCCGGTCAAGATCCTCGTGCCTTTTCCACCTGGGGGCACCAGCGACGTGATGGCGCGCATGGTGGCCGAGCCGCTGGGCAGGGCGCTTGGACAGCCCGTGGTGATCGAGAACGTCGGGGGCGCTGGCGGTGTGGTGGGCACCGAGCGGGGTGCCAAGGCCGCGCCCGATGGCTACACCATCATCCAGACCGGTGTCGGTCAGAGCGCCGTGGCGCACGGTCTGGACGCCAACCTCAAATACGACTCGAAGACCGATTTCATCCACCTGACGCAGGTGCATTCGGGGCCCAACGTGCTGGTGGTCAACACCCAGCGGCCTTTCAAGAATGTGAAGGAGCTGGTGACCTTTGCCAAGGCCAACCCCGGCAAGCTGGACTATGGCTACGTCCATGCGGCGTCGGGTCACATGGCGATGGAGCTGTTCAAGCAGACGGCCGGCATTTTCATGACCGGCATTCCCTATCGGGGCGGCGGTCCCATGCTGAACGCCATCATCGGCAACGAGATCCCGGTCATGTTCATCAACCAGGACGTTGCCTTGCCCCATATCAAATCGGGCAAACTGCGCCCGCTGGCGGTGAGCAGCCTGGAACGCAACGCTTTGTACCCCGACGTGCCCACCCTCAACGAGTCGGGCTACCCGGGCTTTGAGGCGCTGTCCTGGTCGGGCCTGTCGGTGCCCAAGGGCACGCCCGCGCCGGTGGTCGCCAAGCTGGAGGCTGCGTTGCGTGAAGTCATGGCGTCGTCCGCCATCAAGCAGCGCATGGATTCACAAGGTTTCGTGGTGCCGCCGCAGGGCGCCAAGCACTACACCGAGTTCGTCGGCAAGGAACTGGACCGCTGGACCAAGGTCATCAAGACTGCGGGCCTGAAGGCTCAATAAGCCTTGGGCGAGAGCTGCGCCATGCACGACAAGATTTCCTGGCTCCGGGTCAGCGCTTGCACGCTGCCATTGGCGCAGGCCATCAGCGACGCCAAGGTGTTGACCGGTCGCCAGAAGCCGATGACTGAAATCGCCATCCTGTTTGTCGAGATCAAGTCTCAGGACGGTGCCGAAGGCGTGGGCTTCAGCTACTCCAAGCGCGCGGGCGGCCCAGGCCAGTTTGCGCATGCCAGGGAGATTGCCCCGGTTCTGCTTGGCGAGGACCCCAACGACATCGGAAAACTGTGGGACAAACTGTGCTGGGCCGGTGCCTCGGTCGGGCGCAGCGGCCTGAGCGTGCAAGCCATCGGCGCCTTTGACCTGGCGCTGTGGGACATGAAGGCCAAGCGCGCCCGATTGCCGCTGGCCAAGCTGATCGGCGCGCACCGAGACAGCGTGCGCTGCTACAACACCTCGGGCGGGTTCTTGCACACCCCGCTGGATCAACTGTTGCGCAATGCCACGGCCTCGGTCGACAAGGGCATTGGTGGCATCAAGCTCAAGGTGGGCCAGCCTGACGGCGACAAGGACATCGAGCGCGTGACCGCCGTGCGCCAGCACCTGGGCGAGCGTTTTCCGATCATGGTCGATGCCAACCAGCAGTGGGACCGCTCGACCGCGCAACGCATGTGCCGCCGACTCGAGCCCATGAACCTGGTCTGGATCGAGGAGCCGCTGGACGCCTACGATCACGAAGGCCATGCCGCGCTGGCCGCTCAGTTCGACACCCCGATCGCCACCGGCGAGATGCTGACCAGCGTGCAGGAGCACTGGGACCTGATCCGTCACCATGCTGCCGACTACCTGATGCCCGATGGACCGCGCGTGGGCGGGGTGACGCCTTTCCTGAAGATCGCGCAACTGGCCGAGCATGCTGGCGTCATGCTGGCGCCGCATTTCGCGATGGAGTTGCATATTCATTTGGCCGCCACCTACAAGACCGAGCCTTGGGTCGAACACTTTGAATGGCTGGAGCCGCTGTTCAACGAACACATCGAAATCGGCGATGGCCGCATGCGGGTGCCCACGCGCCCGGGCCTGGGCGTGTCGATCAGCGAACAGGCGCGTCGCTGGACCACGGCCAGCTTCGAGGCGAAAGCCTGAGGCCTCCGTGGTCGTGCACCTCATCCGCCAGGCCCAGCTGGTCAAGAGACGCAATTTACTCACCGAACAATCCCCCAGGAACCAAGTTCCATGCTGAAGCAGTCCCTCACCGCGTTGGCCCTTGTTGCTGTTGCCACGGTCGCCGCAGCGCAAGCCCACTGGCCCGACCGGGCCGTCACCCTGGTGGTGCCGTTCCCGCCCGGCGGCGGCACCGATACCGGTGCGCGCATCATGGCCGAGCAGCTGTCGCGCAAATGGGGTCAACCGGTGGTCGTCGACAACAAGGGCGGCGCGGCCGGCCAGGTCGGGGCCGACTTTGTGGCCAAGGCCAAACCCGATGGCTACACCTTGTTGGTGGGCAACATCGGCACGCAGGCCATCAACCCGTCGCTGTACCCGCGCATGCCGTTCGACCCGGACAAGGCGTTTGCGCCGATCTCGATGATCGCCGAGCTGCCCCTGGCCATGATGGTCAACCCCAAGGTGCCGGCCAAGACGGTGCAGGAGTTCATTGCCCTGGCCAAGTCGCAGCCCGGCAAGCTGAACTACAGCAGCTCGGGCGCGGGCGGCGCGCCGCACCTGGCGGCCGAGTTGTTCAAGGACGCCTCGGGTACCTTTATCCTGCACGTGCCGTATCGCGGTGGCGGCCCGGCCGTGGCCGACCTGCTGGCCGGCCACGTGCAGGCCTCGTTCATGACGGTGCTGGAGGCCAGCGCCCATATCAAGGCCGGCAAGCTGCGCGCCCTGGCCGTGACCAGCGGCAAGCGCGTGGCCGCCTTGCCGGATGTGCCCACGCTGGCCGAATCGGGTTTGAAAGGCTTCAACAGCGTGTCTTGGATCGGCCTGCTGGCACCGGCCGGCGCGCCGCCCGAACTGGTCGAGCGCATCTCGGCCGACGTGCGCGAGACCATCGCCAAACCCGACGTCAACGCCAAGCTGGCTGGCCTGGGTGCTGTGCCCGGCGGCAGCACGCCTGTGGCGTTTGCCAAAACCATTGCGGACGATCGCGCGAAGTACGCCGAAATCATCAAGTCGCGGCGGATCACGGTGGAATGAACACAGCCCACCCCAGGCTGCGCGGACTTCGTTCCGCTTCGCCTCCCCCTCAAGGGGCGACGCCAGCCGCCAGGGAGACCCCGCCCGCGGCGTCAGCTGGCACGGCCTGCTCCGCGGCCATTTGAACGAAAGGGTTGGCGCGTTAAGGAAAAACTCCCAACCCACGACGGTCCAAACTATTGCCGTTACCAGTCCTCCATTTGATTCCTTGATTGCACCGATGACCCAGTCCCCACGCCCCCAAGTCCTGCAACTGCTGCCTCTCACCCCCTGGCTGAACGAGCGCCTTCAGGCTGCGTACGACATCACGCTGGCGCCACCGGCAGGACCCGAGCGCGATGCGTTGCTGGCCGTGCGTGGGGGCGAGTTTGTGGGGCTGCTCAGCTCGGCTGCTCACGGCGTGACCAACGCCGTGATCGACGCGATGCCGAGTTTGCGCGTGATTTCCAGCTTCGGCGTCGGACTGGACAAGTTCGATACCACCCACACCGCCGCGCGCGGCATCGCCGTGGGGTACACGCCCGACGTGCTGAACGACTGCGTGGCCGACATGGCCTTTGCGCTGCTGTTGGGCGCTGGGCGCCGCATCGCCCAGGCCGACCGCTACGTGCGCGCTGGCCACTGGGTGGCGCAGCCGCCGCAGCCGTTTCCGCTGGGCTTCAAGGTCAGTGGTGCGCGGCTGGGCATTGTGGGTTTGGGGCGTATCGGCCGCACCATTGCGCAGCGCTCTGCGGGTTTTGACATGGCCGTGCGTTACCACAGCCGTCGCCCCGTGGCCGATGCGTCCTGGGCGCACGAACCCCGCCTGACCGAGCTGGCGCGCTGGGCCGACTTTCTGGTCGTCATCACCGCCGGCGGTGCTGAAACGCGCCACCTGATCAACGCCGAGGTGCTGGCGGCGTTGGGGCCGAAGGGCTATCTGGTCAACGTGGCGCGCGGCAGCGTGATCGACGAAGACGCGCTGATTGCCGCCTTGCAAAGTGGCGGTATCGCTGGCGCTGGCTTGGACGTTTATGCCCAAGAGCCCCAAGTGTCCGAAGCCCTGCGCCAGCTCGACAACGTGGTGCTGGCCCCCCACATCGCCAGCGCCACCGAGCAAACCCGCCAGGCCATGGCCCAGCGGGTGCTGGACAACCTGAACGCCTTTTTTGCCGGCCAACCGCTGCCCAGTGCAGTGGGAACCTGAGCGGCGTTGCAGCCATCCCACCTTTATCGCCGTTCGGGCTGAATTCGGCTCCGCCCGGCGTCACCAGCCACCGTCATGACCACCACCACCCGCCCCCCCATCACCATCCGCATGCACCCGGCCGACAACGTGGCCATCGTCGCCAACGACGGCGGCCTGCCTGCGGGCACCGAGTTGCCGGGCGGTCTGGTGCTGCGCGAGAAGGTGCCCCAGGGCCACAAGGTGGCGCTGGTCGACATTGAGCAGGGTGGGGTGGTGCGCCGCTACAACGTGCCGGTGGGCTATGCGCGCCAGCCGGTCCCCGCAGGCAGCTGGGTGCACGAGCGCATCACCGACATGCCCGCCGCGCGCGAGCTGCAGGGCCTGCCCATGGCCACCGTATCCGCGCCCGAGTGGGCGCCGCTCACCGGCTACACGTTTGAGGGCTATGTCAACGCCGACGGTTCGGTCGGCACGCGCAACCTGCTGGCCATCACCACCACCGTGCAGTGCGTGGCGGGTGTGGTCGATGTGGCCGCCGAGCGCATCCGCACCGAGCTGCTGCCGCAGTTCCCCCGGGTCGATGGCGTGGTGGCACTGGAGCACACCTACGGCTGCGGCGTGGCCATTGACGCGCCGGGCGCCGAGATTCCCATCCGCACCCTGCGCCACATCAGCCTGAACCCCAATTTTGGCGGCGAGGTGCTGGTTGTCAGCCTGGGCTGCGAAAAGCTGCAGCCCGACCGCCTGTTGCCCCCCGGCACCATCCCCGTGCGCGATGCGCGCCAGCCCGACGCCGGACCCGACACCGTCACCCTGCAGCACGAATCGCACATCGGCTTCATGTCGATGGTCGACGACATCGTGGCACGCGCCAAACCCATTCTGGCGCGCCTGAACGCCCGCCGCCGCCAGACCGTGCCCGCCAGCCACCTGGTGGTGGGCGTGCAATGCGGCGGCAGCGACGCGTTTTCAGGCGTCACCGCCAACCCGACCGTGGGCAGCATGGCCGACTTGGTGGTGCGCGCTGGCGGCACCATCATGTTCAGCGAAAACACCGAGGTGCGCGACGCCGTGGAGCAACTCACCTCCCGCGCCGCCACCCCCCAGGTGGCGAAAGACGTGGTGCGCGAGCTGGGCTGGTACGACGACTACCTGGAGCGCGCGCGCGTCGACCGGGCCGCCAACACCACCCCCGGCAACAAGGCGGGCGGCCTGTCGAACATCGCCGAAAAAGCCATGGGCAGCGTCATCAAAAGCGGAACCGCCGCCATCAGCAGCGTGCTGCCGCCCGGTGAAAAGCTCAAGGCCGATCAAAAAGGCCTGGTCTTTGCCGCCACCCCCGCCAGCGACTTCATTTGCGGCACGCTGCAACTGGCCGCCGGCATGAACGTGCACGTCTTCACCACCGGCCGTGGCACGCCTTACGGTTTGGCGGCGGTGCCCGTGGTCAAAGTCGCCACCCGCAGCGACCTGGCCCGCCGCTGGCACGACCTGATGGACGTCAACGCCGGCCGCATCGCCGATGGCGAGCAGAGCATTGAAGAAGCCGGGATGGAGCTGTTCCGCCTGCTGCTCGACGTCGCCAGCGGCCGCAAAACCTGGGCCGAGCACTGGAAGCTGCACAACGCGCTGGTGCTGTTCAATCCGGCGCCGGTGACGTGAGGGGCTGGTGCCAAGCCCGCTGAAAGCGCTGCACCCAAGCGCTAGGCGATCTTTGCCTGCGCCTGGATCTGCCGCAGCCCGTCCTTGTAGGTGGTCACCACGAAGTCCGGGAAACGCTGTTTGAACTTGGTCGAGTCGAGCAGGTTGTCCTGCCGGTATCGCGGCAGCAACTCCTTGATCTCCCGGGCTTCCTTCTTGAAGAGCCCCGCCACCGTCATGGCCAGGCTGCTGATGACGCTGTACTCCGGCGCGCGGCCAAACACCTCGGCGGCCAGAGCGACAAACTGCTTGTAGGTCAGCCGGTCGTCGTCGCAGGGCAGATGCCAGGTCTGGCCGAAGGCGTCTGGCGCGTTGCCCAGCGCCGCCAGGGCTCGGCTGGCATCCGGCGTCCAGATCAGGGTTCGGCGGGTATCGTCACGCACAGGCACGCGAGGCTTGTGGCCGAGCTTGATCGGCTCGATCACCAGCGTGTTCGTGAAGCTCTGTGTCTTGCCCGGTCCGTAAAACTCGGGCGCTCGCCCGATGAGCACGGGGATGTCGCCACGCGCCATTTCGGCCAGCACCATCGAGGCCATCGCGGCCCTGACCTTGGCTTTGCGGCCATGGGGCTCGAAAGGCGCGTCCTCCGTCAGCAGGCGATCGTCCTGCGGGTACATGTAGGTGTTGTCGAAGTAGACAAAGCTGGCGCCCGCCGCGCGGCACCCATCGAGGGCGTTGCGCAGCATCGTGGGGAACTGGGACTCCCACAGCGCCGAGTCCGGCGGCAGGCCGGCGGTGAAGTACACGACATCGCTGCCCCGCACGGCCAGGGCCGTTTGCTCGGCGTCGAGCAGATTGGCGGACACCAGCTCATCGGTGCCGTTGACCTGGCGCGGGTTGCGGCTTACCAGCCTCAGCGTGCGGGATTGGCTGCGCTGCAGCTCACGGGCCAACTCGACGGCGATCTGGCCGGTGGCGCCCAAAATCGTTTGCATGACTGTCCTTTCTGCACCAAGGTTGCGGGGGGCGCTCAAAGCGGTTTGGGGGCGTACAAGGCACCCTGGAACTTGGGCACGTACTCGTACTTCACCAGCTTGCCCAGGTCCAGCGCCTTGATGTAGCTGGACATGCTGCCGTCGGTCAGCGTCAGCCGGACGGACTTGGCGCTCGAACTGCTGGCGTGACTGAGCTGGCGGGACACCGAGTAGCCCGAGGTCAGCTGCCCCTGCTGGTCGACGTTGGTGAAGCTGTTCGCCACCAGGGTTTGCTTGCCGGACAGGTTGCTCAGTTTTTGAGTTTCGAGGGTGAAGTCGAGCTCTCGGGTCACGCTGTCGAACACCTCCACCACGACCGACTGGGCGGTCTCCCTGTAGTTGATTTCAGTCAGCCACTTGGGCAGGTTGTAGCCGACCACGCCCCGCACACGCGCCAGCTCGGTATCCACCGGCAGCTTGAGCACATAGCCCCAGAAGTCGTTTGACATCGATTGGCACAGCAGCGTGAAGGGCCCGAAGCTGGTCGATCCAGGACGGTTGGTGATGACGGACAAACCGATCTCGTTGTAGCTGTCGTTGTCGCAGTAACGGTAGGTGTACGCAGTCAGTGCCACCAGGCCACGGCCCGGCCAGACCTGCAGCGGCTGAACAGTCTCCAGAACCCTGGCCGGCATTAGCGACCTGAGCCGCCCCAGGTCGGCCGTGAAGATGGCCGTGACTCGGCTGTTTTGGTAGTAGAAGTTGGGCGAGAAGGATTCGAAGCCGATGTCCACCTTCTCTTTTTTGAGCTGCTTGAACCAGCTCAAGTCCAGCTCGGGCGCCTCGGCAGCGATGACCGCCAGCGGCGGGTTGGAGCGAAACCGGTCGTACAAGCCGCCCTTGACCACCGGCACCTGCTGGCCCGCCATGTGGATCGTGGTTAGCCCCGGCTCGGTGGGCTCGGGCGGGTGGGCTGCGCCGGCGGGGTGGCGGGCCGGGCCTGATGCCCGGTCGAAGGTTGCCAGGGGTGTGCCGTGGTTCATGCCGAGGTGCTCCAAGTGGGGGCGGGTGGACTAGTTCAACGCTGCCGCAGGCTGTGCGCGCAACAGCGCCAGCACCTGCTCGGCAACTGCTTTGCCCGATTGCGGGTTCTGCCCGGTGACAAGCCGCCCGTCGGTGACCGCAAAGGCGGTAAAGGGCAGCCAGGCTTTCTCGTACCGGGCGCCCGCCGCCTCCATGGCGTCCTGCAGCAAGAAGGGCACCTGGCTCATCACGCCAGACAAGTGCTCCTCCAGGTTGGAGAACCCCGTCACCCGGCGGCCAGCGATCAGTGGCCGCCCATCGGTGTCTTGCAATTGCAGCAGCGCGGCATTGCCGTGGCAGACGGCAGACACCACGCCGCCTTGGTGATAAATGGCCTGCGCCAGCCGCTTGAGCGCGGGCGCATCGCGAAAGTCCCACATCGTGCCGTGGCCGCCGGTGAAATAGATCGCCGCGTAGGCTGAGGGCTCGACGTCGGCAGCGCGGCGGGTGTGGGCCAGGCGCTCCATGAACACCGGGTCGCGCAGGTGCGCCCTTGCCGCATCGTCAAGGTAGAGCCAGCCCAGGCTGCGCTCGTCCAGCGGGCTCATGCCGCCGGCGGGGCTGGCGATGTCCATGTCGATGCCTGCGGCCTGCATTGCGTCCCAGAAGTGGGTCAGCTCGGTCAGCCACAAACCCGTCTTGTCCGCACGGCTGGGGTAGTCGGCGTGGTTGGTCACCACCACCAGCACGCGTGTTGCAGTGGCCGGCGCGGGCGACAAGGCTTGCGACAGCGCAGGCCCGGCCAGGGCCAGGTGGGATACCGCGATCAATGCCATGACATGTTTCCAGAAGGTCTTCATAGGAGTTCCGTCGATTCAATGGGCGCAGGGGCGGTCAAAAATTCTTCTTGACGGTGTTTTTACTTGACGAAGCGTGAACTCTAAGATTAAAGTTAACTTCATAGTCAAGAGAAATATGGGGTTCCCATGAAAATTGGTGAGTTGGCCAGGCGAAGCGGTCTGGCGCCTTCCCGCATCCGGTTTTATGAGGCGAGCGGCCTGATCCAGGGTGTAGCGCGCAAGACCAACGGCTACCGGGAGTACGGGCCGGAGGCCTTGTGGACGCTGGAAATCATCACCAGCGCACAAAGCGCCGGCTTTGCGCTGGACGACATCCGCAGCCTTTTGCCAAACAGCCAGGCCCGTTGGGAACACGATGAGTTGCTGGCCAGCCTGGAGCGCAAGTTGGCCGACATTGACGCCATGCAGGCGCGCCTGGCGCAGACGAAGGCGCAACTCCTGGTGGCCATCGACAGCGTGAAGAACCGCCCCGAGGGCATGGCCTGTACGGACGGCGCGCAGTGGGTGCTGGAGAAGCTGAAGGCGCAAGCGGTGCCAAACGCAGTCTCGGCGCTGAATGGCGCAGGCACGCTGAGCTGAAATGCGGTAACCATGGCCCACAGCCCGGCAGAACTGCCCTGGCTGGTTGCTTGGGCTGATGTGGGACGTGCGGGTGCACCTGATCTGGGAACTGAGGAAAACTGGGGTCAGGGGAAGATTTCCTTGCTGCCATGATCAACTGAAGAAATAGGCGGATGTCGTCGTCAATAAATGGTGAGTAGCTATTGTTTTGATATCAAAATACACTCAGGCCGACCCCGAGCCTTAGTCCAAGGCCGCAGGGTCCGCCTGCAGCATCAGGCGCGCCAACTCGGCCGCGCTGCCCACGTCGGCCTTTTCCATGACGTGCTGGCGGTGGATGTGCACGGTTTTCTCGCTGATGTCGAGAGCGCGCGCCACCAGCTTGTTGGGCAGGCCCTGGGCGACCAGCCGGGCCACCTCGGTCTCGCGCGGGGACAGGCGCGCCAGCCGAGCGCTGGCCTGGTCGGCGCGCTCGCGCGAGGCCAGCTCCACCTCGCGCTGGCGCAGCGCGGCCGAGACGATGTCGAGCAGGCGCTGGTCCTTGAACGGCTTTTCCAGAAAGTCGAAGGCACCGTGCTTCATCGCCTGCACGGCCAGCTCGACGTCGCCGTGGCCGGTCAAAAACACGATGGGCAGGCGGCAGCCGCGCGCGATCAGGGTT
>JAIUOM010000203.1 GCA_020161215.1 Pseudomonadota bacterium | reverse complement strand
GGTGGCAGGCGCCAAGGTCTGGGTGCTCAATGGCCCGGACACGCTGGTCAAGCTCATCAAGCTGCGCGAGCAGTTGGGTGTGCAGCCCACGGGCCAGGAGTTCTTTGTCCTGGGACGCGTCAGGATGCGGATGGGATTCCACTGGAAGCCCGTCTTCACCACGCGGCGCACCCGCCATGGCGACGTGGCAGCGTGCCCTGACTGCGGCACGATCATCACCGACCTCGACGGCGAGCCGGTCAACCCGGTCGCGCTCGAAGCCGAGGAGTACCGCAGGAAGTGCGGCCAGTGCGCTGCGCCCCTGTGGACGTTGATCCGTCCGCGCAGCCTGTCCGGCGGCGACCAGTCCTCGGCCGTGCTCAAAGCCCTCAAACGGATTCCTACGATTGGCGAAGTCACCGCGCAGAAGCTCATGCAGAAGTTCGGCGATGGCTTCTTGGCCTCGATGCTGGGCGACAACATCCATGAGTTCATCAACCTCATGGACGGCAACGGCGAGCTGGTGTTTTCCGACCGTCAGGCCACGCGCATGGAACGTGCGATGGCCAACATGGAGTTCGGCTTTGGCGAGGGTGGTTACCAGCCGTCCGAGTTCATCAAGAGGTACTTGCCGCAAGGCACCTTCGATCTGCTCATCGCCGACGAGGCCCACGAGTACAAGAACGGCGGCAGCGCCCAGGGCCAGGCCATGGGCGTGCTGGCAGCGAAGGCTCGCAAGACCTTGCTGCTGACCGGCACGTTGATGGGCGGCTACGGCGACGACCTGTTCTACCTGCTGTTCCGAGCCCTGCCGGGGCGGATGATCGAAGACGGCTACCGGCCGACGAAGAGCGGCAGCATGACGTCGGCCGCGATGGCGTTCATGCGCGATCACGGTGTCTTGAAGGACATCTACTCCGAGAGCACCGGCACGGCGCACAAGACGGCCAAGGGCACCAAGGTATCGGTGCGCACGGTCAAGGCTCCCGGCTTCGGGCCGAAAGGGGTCTTGCGGTGCATCCTGCCGTTCACCATCTTCCTCAAGCTCAAGGACATCGGAGGCAACATCCTGCCGCCGTATGACGAGGAGTTTCGCGAGGTCCAGATGGACGTGGCGCAAGCCGCGGCCTACCGCGATCTGGCGGGTCGGCTGACCGCGGAGCTGAAACAGGCTCTGGCGCGACGCGATACGACCTTGCTCGGCGTGGTGCTCAACGTGCTGCTGGCCTGGCCGGATTGCTGCTTCCGGTCGGAGACCGTGGTGCATCCGCGCACGCGCAACACCCTGGCGTTCGTCCCGGCTCAGTTCAACGAGTTCGAGATCAGCCCCAAGGAGCGTGAGCTACTCGACATCTGCAAAGAGGAGAAGGCACAGGGTCGCAAGGTTCTGGCCTATACGGTCTATACCGGAACGCGGGACACCACCTCGCGTTTGAAGGTGCTGCTGGAGCAGGATGGCTTCAAGGTGGCGGTACTGCGCGCAAGCGTGGATGCCAGCCGCCGCGAGGACTGGATCGCTGAGCAGTTGGACCGTGGCATCGATGTGCTCATCACCAATCCCGAGTTGGTCAAAACGGGATTGGACCTGTTGGAGTTTCCGACGATCGTGTTCATGCAGTCGGGCTACAACGTGTATTCGCTCCAGCAGGCGGCACGCCGCTCCTGGCGCATCGGGCAGAAGCTGTCCGTGCGCGTGATCTACCTCGGCTACGCGGGTTCCTCGCAGATGACCTGCCTTGAGCTGATGGCCAAGAAGATCATGGTCTCGCAGTCCACCTCGGGCGATGTACCAGAGTCCGGGCTCGATGTCCTGAACCAGGATGGCGATTCCGTCGAGGTTGCCCTCGCAAGGCAACTTGTGATGGTTTGATCCTTTCCACTTGCGGCCCTTCGGGGCCTTTTTTTTGGCAGGAGCGCTGCCGGCAAATCGGACGCTGTGCGATTCGCATTGTTTGCTGTCGCGTGTAGACGTAGCGGCGATGGTGAGGGCTCGATGTTTCAGGACACCGTGCTATGTGCCCATCCCATCCCCGGTTCCACCATCCCGAACGCCGCCTGCTGTCGGGGTTTCTCGGCCTGCTCTTATCGGTCCTGGCCGGTGGCTGCGCGACGACGACCACGACGCAGATGGCGCCCGACGTCATTGCGATTGAGGAAGCCTCGCCCGGACCCCAGCCCGAAGCCGCCCAGTTCATTCCGGTCGTGCGCTACGGTCGCTACACCCTCGTCGAGCTTGCGCCGATGGCTGCACAGCGCGACTTGCTGCTGCAAACCGTCGATGTATCTATGCCCGAAGACGCCCGAGCAACGGTCGGCGATGGGCTGCGGCATGTGCTCAAGCGCAGCGGCTATCAGCTTTGCGAGACGGCGCATGCCGTGATCGAGTTGTACACGCTGCCGCTGCCAGCGGCGCACCTGCATCTGGGCCCCATGAGCCTGCGCGATGCGTTGCTCACCCTGGCCGGCCCGGCCTGGGAACTGCACGCGGATGACCGTACGCGCCAAGTCTGCTTTGAGCAGATCGGCGAACCCACTGGCGGCGCCCCGATTCTTGAACCGCCCGCCACCGCCGCCGCGGCGCAGCCGTTCCCCCTCGCGGGAGGCCGGCCATGAACACTTCGCAATCTTCCCGGCGCCCGACCGCCGCCGTGGTGGTGCAGAGCCTGCTCTGGCTTTGGCTGATCTGCCTCAGCGTCCTCGTGGTTCTGGGCTACCAGACGATGAGCGACCTGGCTGACCAGGAGCGGCTTGGCACCCGCCTGCAACGCCTCGAAGCGCAGGTAGCCGGTCTGGCCGAAACGACCCAGACCTTGCAACAGCGGCCCGCAGCCGCGACCGCCACAGTCCTGCAAGACGCCCGTCAGGCCCTGGAGGCGCGCATTGCCCAATTCGAGCAGGCGCTAAGCGACCGCGCAACTGCCGACGACCTTCAGGCGCTGCGCGCGGAGGTCGAGCAGATCAAGGTGCGCCAGACGGCAGCGCGTGCCGCCGTGCCGGTCCAGCCGCGCGCGCCTGGCAAGCCCGCTGCCGCGAAACCCGAGCCACCGCCGCCGCTGCCCTTCCGCGTCGTCGGCGCCGAACTGCGCGCCGGCCAGCGCAGCGTGTCCGTCGCGCCGGGCGCCGGGGATTTCACGCCTGACCAGCTCCAGGTGCTGCTGCCAGGCGATGCGGTTGGCCCATGGCGCTTGCTGGCAATCGACGGCAACGCCGCCGTATTCCAGATCGACGGGCAGGTCCGCCGCCTGGCGATTCCTTGATGGAGGCCGACTCGCCATGAAGCCCGCGATCTTGCTCGCCATGCTCCTGCTGGTCTCACCGCAGTGGACCGCCTGGGCACAGCAGCCCGCGACGGCCCAGCCTCGCAATGCGCAGAGCCAGGAACGTCCCTTGGTCGGTCGCGCCCTGGACGACCGCGCGGCACGCGACTGGGGACTGCAACCGCAGGAGTGGGCGCGCTACCAGGAACTCATGGCAGGGCCTTTGGGCATCCATTCGCCCAACCTGGACCCGCTTTCCGCGCTGGGCATCGAGGCCCGCTCCGACGAAGAGAGACGCCGCTACGCGGAGATGCAGGTGCAGGCCGAGGCGCGCCGCGTGGAGAAGTTACTCGCCTACCAGCGCGCCTACGACGAAGCCTGGCAGCGGCTGAACCCCGGCATGCAGCGCGTGAACCTCCCTGATGACAGGTCGAATGCTGCCGCCATGCGCGGCAGTGGTCGCACCGCGGTTTTCATCAAGGACGGCTGCGTCGCCTGCGGTCAACTCGTGCAGCGCCTGCAGACTTCAGGGGCCGAGTTCGACCTGTACATGGTCGGCAGCCGCCAGGACGATGCGCGCATCCGCGACTGGGCCAAGCGCGCGCAGATCGACCCGGCGCGCGTGCGCAGCGGCAGCATCACGCTCAACCACGACGGCGGCCGCTGGCTGTCGCTGGGCCTGCCCGGCGACTTGCCAGCGGTCGTGCGTGAGGCGAACGGCCAATGGCAGCGCCAGCCGTAGCGGCCACCTCCGTTTCTCAGTTCTTGCGCGCACTGGTGCTCGCTGCTGCCCTGTACGTCTGCGCCACCCACGCCCAGGAGGTTCCGCCACCGGCCTACCAGCTTGCCGCCCAGCGCGCCGGCATCCCCTCGACGGTGCTTTACGCCGTGGCCTTGCAGGAGAGCGGCGTCCGGCGCAACGGGCGCATCGTCCCGTGGCCTTGGTCCCTCAACGTCGCAGGCCAGTCGCACCGTTACGCGACCCGAGCCGACGCCTGCGCTGGTTTGCAGCAGGCAATACGAGCCACGCCGCACACACGCATCGACGCAGGCCTGGGGCAGATCAACCTCGGCTACCACCAGCAGCGCTACAGCACCGCTTGCGACCTGCTCGACCCGTACCGCAACCTCGCCATCGCCGCCGAGATCCTGCACGAACAACACACCCCCGGCGAGGACTGGTTGCTGGCGATCGGTCGATACCACCGCCCCGCAGGTGGCGAGCCCGCCGCCCGCTATCGGCGCAGCGTGTCCCGCCACCTCGCCCGCGTGCAGGGTGCGCGCCCAACCACTGCGGCGTCCACCGCGCGCCAGGAGACCTCCCCATGACGAAATCCCATCTGGCCAATCTCACGTTCAAGAGCCTGCTCATGCTGCTGACCGCCCTGCCACTGGCCTCGCTTGCCGGCGAGCCGCTGATCGTGGTCGAGGACCGTGGCGGCGTATCGGCGCTGCCGTACTACGAAGCACTCAACCTCCAGCCGCGGGGCAACGGTGCAGCGCGGTCACCCATCCCGATGCCGCAGGTTCCCGCGACACCCGCGGATGAAGCCGCGATGCTGCCGGTGCGCAGCGCCAAGCTCACACCCGGCACCGTCGCGCGACGGGTGATCGAGGCGCCTGGCCTGCGGCCATTCGTGGTCGTCGGCGACGACAAGGCTTCCCAGGACTGGTTGCAGCGCCATGCAGCCTCGTTGCGCGAGCGCGGCGCGGTCGGCCTGGTGGTCAACGTCGAGACCGTACAGGGCCTAGCGCGGCTGCGCGCACTGGCGCTCGGCGTACCCCTCGCGCCCGTGTCCGGCGACGACCTGGCCGAACGCCTGGGCCTGCGGCACTACCCGGCGCTGGTTACGGCCACCGGCATCGAGCAATGAAGCCATGTCGGGGAAACAGCCGGTCGAGGTTCTGCTTCGCCCAGCGGTGGAGCTTTACACCGTCGCAGCGTGTGCAGGCGCCGCGTTTCTGTCCCTGGTGGCCCCGTGGTCGCTCGCGCTGAGCCCGGCCATGGGCATCGGCAGCGCGTTGGCGTTCAGCGCCTACGGTGCCATCCGCTATCGCGATGCCCGCGTGATCCTGCGCTACCGGCGCAACATCCGCCGTCTCCCCCGCTACGTGATGACCAGCCGCGACGTGCCGGTCAGCCAGCAGCGG
>JAIUOM010000010.1 GCA_020161215.1 Pseudomonadota bacterium | reverse complement strand
CAACGACTTCACCAAGGCCACCGGCATCAAGATCAACCGCGTGGACGCCGACGACGCCGGCATCATCGCGCGCCTGAAGGCCGAAGGCAGCGCCTCGCCGGCCGACGTGATCCTGCTGGTCGACGCCGCCCGGCTGTGGCGCGGCGAACAAGACGGCCTGTTCCTGCCCATCCAGTCCAAACTGCTGAACGACGCCATCCCCGCCAGCCTGCGCGCCCAACCGGTGGCCGGCGGCGGCATCCCCTGGTTCGGCTTTTCCACCCGCGCGCGGGTCGTGGTGTACGACAAGATCAAGGTCAAGCGCGACGACGTCGACACCTACGAGGAACTGGGCGATCCCAAGAACAAGGGCAAGCTGTGCATCCGCAGCGGCGCCCACCCCTACAACCTGAGCCTGTTCGGCGCCGTCACCGAGCACCTGGGGGCGCAAAAGACCGAGGCCTGGCTGAAAGGCATGGTCGACAACATGGCCCGCTCACCCAAGGGCGGCGATACCGACCAGATCAAGGCCGTGGCGGCCGGCGAATGCCAGATCGCCGTCACCAACAGCTACTACCTGGCGCGCCTGATGCGTTCCAGCAACCCCGACGACCGCGCCGTGGTCGAGCGCGTGGGCGTGGTTTTTCCCAACCAAGGCACCTGGGGCACGCACGTCAACGTGGCCGGCGCTGCCGTGGCACGCCACGCCAAGCATGTGGACAACGCCGTCAAGTTCCTCGAATACCTGGCCAGCCCCTCGGCGCAGAACTATTTCGCCAACGGCAACAACGAATGGCCGGTGGCCAAGGGCGTGACCACCGACAACCCGGCGCTGAAAGCCATGGCCGGCGGCGGCCAGTTCAAGGCCGAGACCATTCCGGTCAGCGCGGTCGGCGCCAACCAACTCAAGGTGCAGCAGATGCTGGACCGCGTCGGCTTCAAGTAAGCCGGTGGCGCCAGGCCTTCTCGGGGGCCTGGCTCAAAACACCCCCGCCCCCAAGCCCGCCGCCAGCCCTTCGCCCAGTTCGGCGCAACGCGCCAAATCGGGCGCGCCAATCGTCTTGGCGGCCAGAATCCGCTCCGGCGTCTGGGCGTGGGTGCAGACGATGATCGTCGGGGCCACCTGCTTGAGGCGCCAGCCGGTGGCGATGCGCTCGATCTGGCGCTGGGCGTTGCCGCCGTCGCTGCCGGCGCAAACCATCACGGCGTACGGCCGGCCGTTCAGGCGTTCCAGCACGGGGTAGTAGCAGCGGTCGAAAAAATCCTTCATCACGCCGGCGATGGCGGCCAGGTTCTCGGGCGCGGCGAACAGGTAGCCGTCGGCGGCCAGCAGGTCGTCCGGGCCGGCCTCGGGCGCGCGCAGCAGGCGCACGGCCACGCCCTCCTGCCCGCGCGCGGCTTCGGCGGCGGCTTCGGCCATCTGGCGCGTGCCGCCGGTGGCGGAGTGGTAGACGATCAGCAGCGTCTTGCGGGGCGGGTGGGTCGTGATCTGGGCCATCGCCACCCAGCCTAGCACGCCGCTGGCGGCGGCCAAAATTGACACAAGTCATGGGCCAGGGGCCCGCTGCGGCCTAGCATGGGGCACATCCTCTTTCGCAAGGCCATCGCCCATGTTCCGCATTTCCCAGTTCATGCACGAGTTGGCGCGCGCCGAAGCCACGGGCAGCTACCCGCTGCCCGCACGGCGCGGCGGCCCGCCGGGGCCAGTGGTGATCTGGAACCTGATCCGCCGCTGCAACCTCACCTGCAAGCACTGCTACGCCTTCAGCGCCGACCACGACTACCCCGGCGAGCTGTCCACCGAACAGGTGTTTGGCGTGATGGACGACCTGAAAAGCTTCCAGGTGCCGGCGCTGATCCTCTCGGGGGGCGAGCCCCTGCTGCGGCCCGACATCTTCGAGATCGCCGAGCGCGCCAAGGCCATGAAGTTCTACGTCGGCCTGTCCACCAACGGCACGCTGATCGACGAAGCCCTGGCCGAGCGCATCCACGGCACGGGGTTTGACTACGTCGGCATCAGCCTGGACGGCATCGGCGCCACGCACGACAAGTTCCGCCGGCTGCAGGGCGCGTTCGACCGCAGCCTGGGCGCCGTGCGCCACCTGCAGAAGCTGGGCACCAAGGTGGGCCTGCGCTTTACCATGACCGAGCTGAACGCGCACGACCTGCCCCCGCTGCTGCAGCTGATGCAGGACGAGGGCGTCGACAAGTTCTACTTCAGCCACCTCAACTACGCCGGGCGCGGCAACATCCACCGCGGGCAGGACGCGCGCCATCTGGCCACGCGCCGCGCGCTCGATCTGCTGTACGACACCGCCTGGGCCGATGCCCAGGCCGGCGGCCGGCACGAGTACGTCACCGGCAACAACGACGCCGACGGCGTGTACCTGCTGCAATGGGTGCAGCAGCACCTGCCGCGCTGGCACGACGCCGTGCAAGAGCGCCTGGTGGCCTGGGGCGGCAACTCCAGCGGGGTCAACGTGGCCAACATCGACAACCTGGGCGACGTGCACCCCGACACCATGTGGTGGCACTACGGCCTGGGCAACGTCAAGGCGCGCCCGTTCTCGGCCATCTGGCAGGACACCAGCGACCCGCTGATGGCCGGCCTGAAAATCCACCCGCGCCCGGTCACTGGCCGCTGCGCCTGCTGCCGACACCTGGCCATCTGCAACGGCAACACCCGCGTGCGCGCCCAGCAGGTGACGGGCGACGCCTGGGCCGAAGACCCGGGCTGCTACCTGACCGACGAAGAGATCGGCGTGGCCGGCGGCGGCCCGCGCGTGACCACCACGGCCTTTTCGGCGCGCCGACGCGTGATCGGCCTGGTGCCGGCAGATTCTGAATAAAACATGCCATCAGTCGGCGTGGAATAAGCCAGACAAGCTATGATTTTTGAAGCATTCTGGGCCCCGACCCGACCCGGCCCTGCCCTGGCCGCGCTGGCCCTGGCCGCCCTGTTCGGCGGCGCCAGCGCCCAGACCGCACCCGCGGCGCCCACGGCCCACGCCGACGCCGCGGCCCTGTACCAGCAGCATTGCGCCAGCTGCCACGGCGCGCAGCGCCTGGGCGGCATGGGCCCGGCCCTGCTGCCCGAAAGCCTGGCGCGGCTGCGCAAGCCCGAAGCCCTGAAGGTGATTCAGCAAGGCCGCACCGCCACGCAGATGCAGGGCTTTGCGGCCACGCTGGGCGCGCAAGACATCGCCGCCCTGGCCGACTGGATCTACACCCCCGTCACCCCTGCCCCCACTTGGAGCGAGGCCGACATCGCGGCCAGCCGCACCGAAACCGCCGGCTGGCGCGACTGGCCGGCCAAGCCTCAGTGGTCCGCCGACCCCATGAACCTGTTCCTGGTGGTGGAAGGCGGCGACCACCATGTGTCCCTGGTCGACGGCGACAAGTTCGAGCCCATCCACCGCTTTGCCAGCCGTTTTGCGCTGCACGGCGGCCCAAAATTCACGCCCGACGGGCGCTACGTGTATTTCGGCTCGCGCGACGGCTGGATCACCAAGTACGACCTGTGGAACCTGAAGGTGGTGGCCGAGGTGCGCGCCGGCATCAACATGCGCAACATCGCCGTCAGCGGCGACGGCCAGTGGGTGATGGCGGCCAACTACCTGCCGCACACCGTGGTGCTGTTCGACGCCGACCTGAAGCCCCAGCGCAGCTACCCGGCCCGCGCGCTGGACGGTGGCGGCAGCTCGCGCGTGTCGGCCGTGTACGACGCCACGCCGCGCAAGAGCTTCGTGGTGGCCCTGAAAGACCTTCCCGAGCTGTGGGAGATCAGCTACGACCCCAAGGCGCCGCCCATCTACGACGGCCTGGTGCACGACTACAAGATGAAGGAAGGCATCGCCAAGCCGGGCTTTCTGGGCGTGCGCCGCACGCCGCTGGATGAGCCGCTGGACGACTTCTTCTTCAGCCAAGACTACGCCTACGCCCTGGGCGCGGCGCGCCCGCACGCCGACGGCAGCCCGTCCGGCCAGGTGGTGAACCTGGATGCGCGCCGCAAGATCGCCCCCCTGCCCATCAAGGGCATGCCGCACCTGGGCTCGGGCATCACCTTCGACCACCAGGGTCGGCGCGTGCTGGCCAGCCCGAACCTGCAAAGCGGCGCCGTGACGGTGATCGACATGAAGACCTGGGGCCTGGTCACCACCATCGACACGCCCGGCCCCGGCTTTTTCATGCGCAGCCACGAGGCCACGCCCTACGCCTGGGTCGATTCGATGATGAGCCCGAAGGCCAAGGACACGCTCACCATCATCGACAAACGCACGCTCCAGCCCGTGGCCAGCGTGCGCGAGCCGGGCAAGACGCTGGCGCACATCGAATTCACCAAGGACGGCAAGTACGCCCTGGCCAGCCTGTGGGAAGACGACGGCGCGCTGATCGTCTACGACGCGGCCACCTTCAAGGAAGTCAAGCGCCTGCCCATGCGCAAGCCGGTGGGCAAGTACAACGTGTTCAACAAGATCATGCGCTCCGAGGGTACGTCGCATTAACCCCCCCGAAGCGCCTGCGGCGCCTCCCCCCAGGGGGCGGGCCGGCCGCTTCGGAGCGGCCGTGCGCAGCGGCCCCTGGCTTGGAATGCTCCGCCGTGGAGTGACCCTCGCCCCCAGGCTCCACTCGCTTCGCGATGTTGCGCCTCCCCCCATCCGGGGGCGCAGCCACTGACCGGGGAAACCCCGGCCACGGCTGCCGCTGGGCTGGCCTGCTCCGCGGCCATTCGAGAGGTGGTGCGGGCGCTGAATTTATAAAACCTGTTCGGGCTGAGCTGGTCGAAGCCCTGCACGATCCCTTCGGCCGGCGGCTTTACTTGGCGAACAACTGACCCATGTCCTGGAAGGCCTTGAACTCCAAGGCGTTGCCCGAAGGGTCGAAGAAGAACATGGTGGCCTGCTCGCCGACCTGGCCCTGGAAGCGGATTTGCGGCTCCAGCTCAAACTTGACGCCACGTGCGCGCAACCGCTCGGCCAGGGCCTGCCAGTCGGCCATCGACAGCACCACGCCGAAATGCGGCACGGGCACGTTGTGGCCGTCCACCGGGCTGGTGTCGTCGTGGCCTCGGGCGCCGGGCACCCGGTGGGCCACCAGCTGGTGGCCGAAAAAGTTGAAATCGATCCAGGCCTCGGTGCTGCGGCCCTCTGCGCAGCCCATCAGTTCGCCATAAAAGCGGCGCGCCGCGTCCAGGTCGTGGACCGGAAAGGCGAGGTGAAACGGGGCGATGGCGGTGGTCATGGGGGGCTCCTTGCGGGCCAAGTAGGCCGGTCGGCGAGACTTTAGCGCCTGATGCCCTTGAGTTTTTCAAACGCCGAGGCCATCGCCGTGCCGCCACCAGCCCCTGCGTTCGCGCCCTGACCATGGCCGCCGCCCCGGGCGCCGCGCCCGGCCGGCTCGTAACGGTTCTCGCGCGGGCCATCGCGGCGCGGGGTGGCCGCGGCGTCCAGCTTCATGCTCAGGCTGATGCGCTTGCGTGGTGCGTCCACCTCCAGCACCTTCACCTTGACGATCTGGCCGGCCTTGACGACTTCGCGCGCGTCCTGCACGAACTTGTTGGCCAACTGGCTCACGTGCACCAACCCGTCCTGGTGCACGCCCAGGTCGACAAAGGCGCCAAACGCAGCCACGTTGCTCACCGTGCCTTCCAGCACCATGCCTTCGCGCAGGTCGGCGATGTCTTCCACGCCGTCGTTGAAGCGCGCCACCTTGAAATCGGGGCGCGGGTCGCGGCCGGGTTTTTCCAGCTCGACCAGGATGTCCTTGACCGTCAGTGCGCCGAATTGTGGGGTGACGAACTGCTCGGGCTTCAGTGGCTTGAGCAGCTCGGCGCGGCCCATCAGCTGGTCCACCGGCTTGCCGGTCTTGACGATGATCTGCTCGACCACCGGGTAGGTTTCGGGGTGCACGCCGGTCACGTCCAGCGGGTTCTGGCCACCGCGGATGCGCAAAAAGCCCGCGCTTTGCTCGAAAGTCTTAGGCCCCAGGCCGCTGACTTCCAGCAGCTGCTGGCGCGTTTGGAAGGCGCCGTGCTGCTCGCGCCAGCGCACCACGGCCTTGGCCACGGTGCCCGACAGACCCGACACGCGGGTCAGCAACGGCGCGCTGGCGGTGTTCAGATCCACCCCGACGCCGTTCACGCAGTCTTCCACCACCGCGTCCAGGGTGCGCGCCAGCTCGCCCTGGTTCACGTCGTGCTGGTACTGGCCCACGCCGATGCTCTTGGGATCGATCTTGACCAGTTCGGCCAGCGGATCCTGCAGACGCCGGGCGATGCTGGCGGCGCCGCGCAGGCTCACGTCGACGTCGGGCAGCTCCTGGCTGGCGTACTCGCTGGCCGAGTAAACGGAGGCACCGGCCTCGCTGATTACTACCTTTTCGATAGCTGACGAGGATGTATCCGCGCCGGCCTGTGCCCCTTTTTGGCACATTTTGATGAGGTCGGCGGCGAGTTTGTCGGTCTCGCGGCTGGCGGTGCCGTTGCCGATGGCGATCAGCTGCACACCGTGCTTGGCCACCAGCCGGCCCAGCGTGTGCAGGCTGCCGTCCCAGTCCTTGCGCGGCTCGTGCGGGTAGACGGTGGCGGTCTCGACCAGCTTGCCGGTGGCGTCGCACACGGCCACCTTGACGCCGGTGCGGATGCCCGGGTCCAGCCCCATCACCACCTTCTGGCCGGCCGGCGCGGCCAGCAGCAGGTCGCGCAGGTTGTCGGCAAAGACCTTGATGGCGACTTTCTCGGCGTCTTCGCGCAGGCGGGCGAACAGATCGCGCTCGGTGCTTAAGGAGAGCTTGACGCGCCAGGTCCAGGCCACGCACTTGCGCAGCAGGTCGTCGGCCGGGCGGCCCTGGTGGCTCCAGCCCAGGTGCAGCGCGATGCGGCCTTCGGCCAGGCTCTGTTGCGCTACTGTTTTAGGAGCTGCTTCTGTTTGATCGGCGCCGGGGAGCACCAGTTTGGCGTCCAAAATCTCAAGCTGGCGGCCACGGAACACGGCCAGCGCGCGGTGCGAGGGCACGCGGCCAATCGGTTCGTCGTAGTCGAAATAGTCGCGGAACTTGGCGACCTCGGGGTCGTTCTCGTTTTTGCCGCTGGCCAGTTGGCTGCGCAGCAGACCTTCGGCCCACAGCCATTCGCGCAGGCCTTGCACCAGGGTAGCGTCCTCGGCCCAGCGCTCGGAGAGGATGTCGCGCACGCCGTCCAGCACGGCGGGTACGGTAGTGAAGTCTTCGCCGCCCTCGCCTTTTTCGGCCTTGACGAAGGCCTGGGCCTCGGCCTGCGGATCGCGCGCCGGGTCGGCCCAGAGCAGATCGGCCAGCGGCTCGATACCGAATTCGCGCGCGATCTGGCCCTTGGTGCGGCGCCGGGGCTTGTAGGGCAGGTACAGGTCTTCCAGCTCCTGCTTGGTGGGCGCGGCATCGATGGCCGCGCGCAGCTCGGGCGTGAGCTTGCCCTGCTCGTCGATGCTTTTCAGGATGGCGGCGCGGCGCTCGTGCAGCTCGCGCAGGTAGGCCAGGCGCGCTTCCAGCTCGCGCATCTGCACATCGTCGAGGCCGCCTGTGGCCTCCTTGCGGTAGCGGGAGATGAAGGGAACGGTGGCGCCCCCATCCAACAAGTCGACGGCGGCGCTGACCTGCTGGGGCGCTACCTTGAGTTCGGTGGCAATCTGACGAATGATGTTCTGCATGCGGCAACCCGCCCCACGGCGGCGTTCGGGAGAAAAACGCCGGAGTGTGCCACAGGGTCAGCGGGCGCGTGGCTCATTGGCGGGTCAGGGCCGTGACAGCAGTGCCGTGATCTCGGCTTGCAGTTCCACCATGTCCACAAAAATCGGGTTTGCCTCTTGAGCGGCTCCCAGTTGACCGATCTTGCATGCATCCAAATAGCTGCCATTGGCCCCATCCGGGCGCGGTCGACTGGAAGCGTCGAGCAATTGAGTTACCTTATCGCTGCCCCAGCCGGCATCATTGTTGACGCGATGGACTTCCGGAGCAGTGTTGGGGGGAACGTCGTCGGGGCCCAGTCTGGCCACAAGCTGGGTCAGACGCTCGCGCGTCTGCGCGATTTCAGCTGGAGAAAGTTTGCCCTTCAGCACGCTCTCGATACTGCCCGGGGCGTCAGCAGATCTGGCCGCCATGTCCACCAGTTGCTTTCGCAAAGCGGCATCGATCATAGGCGGCACGGCGGGGTACTTGCCTTGAGTGTTCACGCCAGGCGGCGGCTTTCCGGTACTCTTGGAATTGGCATACGCAGTATCGGAATTGACCCCGAAGGACATATCGTTGTCGATGCCCTTGACCCCGCTCACCCGGCCATCGGGCCCCCGATCGATCAAGATGTTCCCTGGGTGGCGGTCCGCCTGCCCGCACAGGCAGTCCAGCCATTGCAATTGATTCACGCCTCTGCGTAGTCCGGCGTCGTTTACGTCGATGGTGACGAAAGGCTTCTCGAGCATGTCCAGCCTTTTCACGTATTCATCGCTCAGGAGGGTCTTGTCCTCACCTCTGAGGGCAATCGTGCGCAGCTGCTCCTCGGTCAACTGGTCTAACCCTTTCATCCCAGCGTACGCCTGGATCAGTGCATTCTTGCGTTCTTGTACGATCTCAGACTCAGGGTGTACCTCCAGCGTCAGCGACCCGCCCTGACCCACCTCCTTGATACGCAAGCCCTTTTCCGCCAAGAATTCGTCCAGTTCGGCGCGATGGGCCTGCATTTGAGCGCCTGTCACGCCCGTATGCACGCGCAGCGGCCCGTCGCCCTGCGCCGAATTGCCTGGCGCCAACGCCATGACCGATCCCGTCTGCTTCTGGTGCGCGGCAAAGTGTGTCTCGGGGATCACGTCCAACCCCAAGGCCTGGCTCAACTCGTAGGTGGCAACGTTGCGCGCCGCCAGATGCGGGTGATCTTCGGGAATACCAATCTGATTCGCATCGGGCTGCAACTTGGTGTTGGGGGAAGGCTCGGCCTTGAAGACCATCGTTTTCGTCGCCACCTCCCGGTCCAGACGCCAATTGCCCAGGTACACGGTATTGACCTGACCACTGCCGAGCGGCTTCACTTCACCTCGCAGATGCAAATCTACGTAGGAGCCCGCCTTGCGTATATCCAGCTCCTTGATGAGCCGGGACACCTGTCTTGCCGACAAGGGTTTTTCGCTGGACACGTCGAACTTTTCGAGCACGACCTTCAGATCACGCGGGTGCACACGACGCTCTTGACCATAGGTT
This sequence comes from Pseudomonadota bacterium, assembly GCA_020161215.1. GTDB lineage: Bacteria > Pseudomonadota > Gammaproteobacteria > Burkholderiales > Burkholderiaceae_C > Ottowia. Next base: position 47,672 of record JAIUOM010000010.1, on the reverse strand, counting down.
AAGAGCAAGGACTCCAGCACCGATTGGCGAACGGCCTTGTTCTGAGCGGCGTCGCCGGAAGATTGCCAGCCTGTCGCCCTGCCGAAGAAGCTCTTTTTCCCACTGATCTCGACTTGATCACCGCCACCTGAAAGGCGCAGGTTGTCGTTGGCGCCCGCGCGGGCGACGGTAGAGGCCAGATTGCTGAAGTCAACGGGCATCGCCGTACTCCTTCAGGCACGCAGCGACGACCAGTCGCGCGGCAAAACTTGTGCGGACGTGGCATCCTCGGCCTCGGGTTGGTGGCCGCCCGCAAGCTCCCGCTGCCAAGCCTCGGCCATGTCGACGAAGGCCTTCAAGGCGCGCTCGAAGCCTTCCAGCGTGAGGCGCTCGCCTTCCAGCACCAGGGCCATGTCGATGCTGCCACTCTCGGGATGCACGCCGATAGTCGCCCCTGCCGTGCCGGCAAAAAAGTGATTGCCGTGCAGCAGGCGCGCGTGGAACGCCTTGTCGGCCTGGGCGGGCACGCTGCCCAAGCAGGTGTGCAGCAACACCTGCTGGCGTTCGCCCAGCAGTTCGAGATGAACGGGTATATCGTCAAAGCGCAGGCCGCAGTAGCCGCCCTCGTCCAGCACCAGCCCCGGCAGGCCCAGGCTGTCGCCAAACTCGTTCAAGACGCGCGAGAAGTTTTCCTGCATGGCGGCATTCCTCTGTGGTGTGATGGGCGGACCGATTCCGGAACTGAGTAACAGAACGGACCAGATGGTTCCACGGCCCCCGCACTTCCGCAACGTGCCCCCCGGACCCGGGTGAACCCCGAGTCGGCCTGCGCAGCTTCCCGCGGGGTCAGGAGCGGCTTGTCATGCCGATGCCGGCCCGGCGGACGTGCGGCGCACCGGAATCGGCGTCTCGGTCATCTGCCGAAAGCATCCCCGGCCGGCCCGCGCCTCGGCCTCCTGGCAATCCCAGCGCTCGACCACGGCGCGCGTGTCGCCCGGCAAGTCGCTGAGGCGGATCAGGTGCACGCTGTTGGGCACCTGCTCGCGGGTGCGGCGCGACACCGCCGTGCCGGTTTGCACCACCCAGGTGCCGCCAGGCTCGGCCGCCAGCGGCGCCACGAAGGACTGGTGGATATGCCCGGCCAGCAGCAAGTCGGCCCCGGCGGCGGCCCAGGCCTGGGCCGCGCCTGCGTGGCCGCGCAGCAGGTGGCGTCGATCGGCCGGCTCCACCACCATCAGTGGCTGGTGCGTGACCACCAGGCGCAGCCGGCCGTTCGGCGCGGCGCGCAACCGCTCGGCCACGCGCGAGACCTGGGCGGCGGAGACCTCGCCGTGCCGATGGCGCCACGGCCGGGTGGTGTTGACGCCCGCGATCCAGGCCTGCGGATCGGCGAGCACCGCGTCGTGCGGCGCACCAAAGCAGCGCGCATAGGCGCCATAAGGGTTGAACAGGCGGCGCGGCAGGTTGAGCAGGGGAATATCGTGGTTGCCGGGCACCACCAGCGCGTGGCGGCGTGCGTCCAGCCCGCTGGCGGCGCACAGCGCATCCAGAAAATCACGCGCGGCCTGAAACTCGGCCGGCCGCGCGCGCTGTGTCAAATCGCCCGACAACACCACCAGCCGCGGGCGCCGGGCGCGCGCCAGCTCGACCAGCGCGGCGGCCACGCCCGGGCGCTCGGCGCCGAAGTGCGGGTCGCTCAGGTGCAGGATCATTCGGCCGGCCTCGGTCCGCTGGGCACCAGCAAGCGCAGCGGATGCGGCGCGGTCTCGAACACCAGGGGCGCGGGCAGGCGCAGCACCTCCCCGTCCACGGCCACCTTGATGGTGCGCCCGGCGCGGCGCGGGCGCACCACCAGGTGGTCAAAATCGAAACTGTCCACGCCCTCGGCGCCATCCAGCCGACCGACCGCGCCGCGCAACACCAACCACAGCGTGCGCGGCATGGACAGCGGTTGCAGGGTGATCGCGGCCAGGCGCCCTCGCCCGACGGCCAGCGCCTCGGGCAACCCCAACTCGCACAGCTGCAGCCGGTTGTTGCCCACGAACAGGGTACGGGTGCGCGCCACCCGCGTTTGGCCGGCGTGGTGCAGCTCCAGCGTCAGCACGCTGCGCCCGCCCAGCAAACTGCCCAGGCCCGACAACAAGGCCACCAGCCGATGCCGGCCAAAGCGCCGCTTGGCCTGCTCGCGCTGCTCCAACAGACGCGGGTACAGGCCGACGCTGGCATTCACCAGGAACACGCGCTCGCCGACGCGCCCAACCGGAACCTCCGCCACGCGGGCGTTCAACAGCGCGGCCAGCGCCGCCATTGGCTCGACCGGAATGTCGTGTGCCCGCGCGAAGTAATTGAACGTGCCCAGCGGCAGCACACCCATCGGCAAGTCGGCGTTCCAGGCCGCCTGCGCCACCGCGTTCATGGTGCCGTCGCCGCCAGCGGCCACCACCACGCCACGCGCCTCGCGCGCCGCCAGCACGGCGCGCCCGATGGCGGCGCCCAACTCGTCCGGGCGGCTTACCCGCAGCAATTGGTGCGTCCGCCCGCTTACCTCCAGTCGCGCCGACAAGGCCTCTCCGGCACGCCGCGCGTCGTCGCTGCCAGAAGCAGCGTTGAGCACGATGAACAGCGGGGGAGCAGACGGCATGAGCCGACTCTAGCGCGAGCCGCCGCCGCGGCGTGTGGGAGCGGGCCGCGACTTGCTGAGCGCATCCGACGAGGCGCTGCATTCGCAGCAGGAAAATGGGCGACGATGTGGTGTCATCGTCAACAAGTTGCCCAAGCCCACATGGCTAAATGTCTTGGCTGTGATCACCATGGGATTACCGTCGCTTCTAACGTAGCAAGCGCGCATCTTTTACTGCTGCCCGGGAGATGGAGCGATTTGCAGGGCGGCGGCTCTGGCAACACCGTCATCAATCAATCAACTCACCTCATACCGAACAAGGGTCAAAACTTCAGCCGTTACACGGCAGTGCAATCCAACTTGCGGGAACGGCCGTCATCCACGCACTACGCAGTGCGGCACCGAACCCAATCAGCAGCATCCTCAACGGAAGACATGACTCGGCACGGAAAATCGCGCTCAATGGCGAGATTCCGCTGCCTCAAGAGCGCGTGCATTGGCCCATCGGTCAGGAATACGTCGCAGTAGCCCAACGCCGCTCCTGCATGGTGAAAGTCGAACATATCGTTGGCGTTCAACTTCTGCGTGCGATTCCAGCGCAAAGCCGCATGCAACAGAGCACCGACCTGCAAAGTACGCAAAGCCCGCCGACCGGCGGGCTTCTGGATGGCCGCCCGCAGTAGGCCGAGACACTGCCTGGTGATCTCTTCCCGCTCTCCTGTCGAGGGCTGTGCAGTAGGACCAAAAGCCTTCCTGGCCATGTCGTGCAGCACGTCGGCAGCAATCGGGGCTGCGAGTTCCAGCACGCCATTGATCTCGTCCCGGTAGACCTGCGCGAAGCTCTTCGTTGATGGTGCATGCACCGCGTTATCACGGTTCAACCGATTCGCGAAGTCGTCGAACGGCGAAGCTTGCGGCCAGGCGTTCCCGATGGCCTCCACCATCGTCGAAAGTGAAAGCTCCCACAGGTGGTCGAAGAACGCCTTCCGGATCACAAGTTGCTCATCTTCTTGGAAGGCCGTGGCCCCCGGATGCTGAATACCCAAGATGTACGGGACCCTTGTCCAGACCAAGTGTTCCAGCGGATACACGCTGTGACCGGCGTTCGCATGAAAGAAGTGAGCGACTTCCGTCGCCACGCGTGTCGGTTCGCAGCAAAGCGTGACGCCGCAGCTCAGTTCGTCGATCAACTCGGCAGTCGCCCCCCGCGTGGCCAGGTCCGACTGCTTCATCAGTTCAAGGAACAGCGCATCGCTTATGGGACAGATCAGCCTCCCTGCAGTGACACCCGCAACGAGGGCTTCCAAAAGATCCGACGCGCCTGGTGGGCTCTGCACCCGCATGCGCGCGCACCGCAGGTAAATCCAGAAGCACTTGTCGAGGTAGATGCGATCTCTTGCCATCACCCATTCACCGAGTTCGATGACTCGGCGTCGCGCATGCTCGTCGGCCGTGATTTGATGCGTGGCACGATGCGCCGCGAATCGTTCGGCAATTTGGGCGGAGGCCACGAGGTTTCGAGTTTTTTTTCGAGTCGAACGGGCTTTGGCTTGAGATGGTCGGGTTGGCCCTTTCGCTGGTCGGCGATGGCCACCGATAGTTTTCGTGACGTATTTCTTATTAAATCAACACGTTACGCCATATTTTCGATAACTGGCGATAGTCCCCGAAGGACCTGATTTCACTCCCACTCAATCGTCGCCGGCGGCTTGGAGGACACGTCGTAGGTCACGCGGTTGATGCCGCGCACCTCGTTGATGATGCGGCTGGAGACCTTTTTCAACAGCGCATACGGCAGTTCGGCCCAGTCGGCGGTCATGAAGTCGCTGGTCTGCACGGCGCGCAAGGCCACCACGTAGTCGTAGGTGCGGCCGTCGCCCATCACGCCCACGCTTTTGACGGGCAGAAAGACGGTGAAGGCCTGGCTGGTCAGGTCGTACCAGCTCTTGCCGCTGTTCGGCTCGATGGTGGAGCGCAGCTCTTCGATGAAGATGGCGTCGGCCTCGCGCAGCAGGTCGGCGTACTCTTTCTTGACTTCACCGAGGATGCGCACGCCCAGGCCCGGGCCGGGGAAGGGGTGGCGGTAGACCATGTCGTGCGGCAGGCCCAAGGCCACGCCCAGCTCGCGCACCTCGTCCTTGAACAGATCGCGCAGCGGCTCCAGCAGCTTCAGGCCCAGTTGCTCGGGCAAACCGCCGACGTTGTGGTGGCTTTTGATGGTGACGGCCTTCTTGCTCTTGGCGCCGCCAGACTCGATGACGTCGGGGTAGATGGTGCCCTGGGCCAGCCATTTTGCTCCGTTTTTGGAAGCACCTGACGCAGTCAGTTTGCCGGCCTCTGCCTTGAAAACGTCGACAAACAGGCGGCCGATGATCTTGCGCTTCTGCTCGGGGTCGCTGACGCCGGCCAGCTCTTTCAAGAACAATTCGCTGGCGTCAACACGCACCACCTTGGCGTGCAGGCGACCGGCGAACATCTCCATGACCATGTCGCCCTCGTTCAGGCGCAGCAGGCCATGGTCGACGAAGACGCAGGTCAGCTGGTCGCCGATGGCGCGGTGGATCAGGGCCGCGGCCACGCTGGAATCGACCCCGCCCGACAGGCCCAGGATGACCTCTTCGTCGCCCACCTGGGCGCGGATGGCGTCGACCGCCTCGGCGATGTGGTCGCGCATCACCCAGTCGGGCTTGGCACGGGCGATGTCGAGCGCAAAGCGCTCCAGGATCGCCCGGCCCTGCACCGTGTGCGTGACCTCGGGGTGGAACTGCACGGCGTAGTAGCCGCGCTCTTCGTCGGCCATGCCGGCGATGGGGCAGCTGGGCGTGCTGGCCATCAGCTTGAAGCCGGGCGGCAGCTCGGTCACCTTGTCGCCGTGGCTCATCCACACCTTGAGCATGCCGTGGCCCTCGGGCGTGTGGAAGTCCTGGATGTCTTTCAGCAGCGCGGTGTGGCCGCGTGCGCGCACCTCGGCATAACCAAACTCGCGCTGGTGGCCGCTTTCGACCTTGCCGCCGAGCTGCTGCGCCATGGTCTGCATGCCGTAGCAGATACCCAGCACCGGCACACCCAGATCGAACACAGCCTGCGGGGCGCGGTCGGTGCTTTCCTCGTAGGCGCTGGCATGGCTGCCGGACAGGATCACGCCTTTCAGCGCGCCATCTGCGGCGTACTCGCGCACCCAATCGTCGTTGACGTCGCAGGGGTGCACCTCGCAGAACACATGCGCTTCGCGCACACGGCGGGCGATGAGCTGGGTGACCTGGGAGCCGAAGTCGAGGATGAGGATTTTGTCGTGTTGCATGGGGCTAGGGCCAAGGTGCCGGCATGGGCCTGGGCCGCCGCCTGCAAAACCGGGTATTTTAACCTTTTTGACCCAAGTTGGCTCCGGCGATAGGCACCAAAAACTACAAAAATGATAGCTACATCACCCATGCTGGCGCCGACCTATGGCCTGACAGCATCCCCCTCTTCGGCCAGGGCACGCCGCAGCCCCAGACCTGGTCAGGCGCCCAGTTCGTCCAGCACCTGCTGCGTATGCTCGCCCACCGCCGGCAGGCGGCCCGCCCGGCGGGGCACGCCGTCGAGCTGCATCGGCTGCCCGGGAACGGAGGTCGGTTCGCGCTCGCCGCCCAGCGCGTCGACAAACAGGTCGGCCGCCACGCCGAATTTTCCCGGCTGCACCTGGGCCATGGTGCGCACCGCCCCGGCCACGATGCCGCCGTTGTTCAGCATCTCGACCAGGGCATCGGTTTCAAAGTGGCTCAGTGCGTCGTGCAACACCTCCAGCAGCGCCGGGCGGTTTTGCACCCGCGCCGCGTTGGTGGCAAAGCGCGGGTCACCGACCAATTCAGGCCGCTCGATGGCCGCGCACAGGCGCGGAAAGTGCTCCTCGGTGTAGGCCGACAGCACGATCATGCCGTTGCGGGTGGCGATCACCTCCGCCGCCGGCGCCACCGTGGCCTGGCCATTGCCACGGCGCAGCGGCATCTGGCCCAGCAGGCGGTATTCGGCCCAGGGGTAGGCCATGGAGGCCACGGCCACGTCGATCAAGGACAGCTCGACCAGCCCCCCGCGCCCCGTGGTGCCGCGCCGCAGCAGCGCGGCCAGCACGCCGCTGGTCAGGGCGCTGGCGGCCAGCACGTCGACCACGGTGTAGCCCACGCGCACCGGCTCGCGGTCGGCAAAGCCGTTCATGCTCATGATGCCGCTTTCGGCCTGGGCGGCGATGTCCAGGCCCGCGCGGGTGCTGGACGGCCCGGTCTGGCCAAAGGCGCTGACACGGCCGTAGATCAGGCGCGGGGCCTGGGCCATCAGTTGCGCGGCGCCCAAGCCCTGCTTTTCCATGGCGCCGGGGCGGGCGTTGGCCAGCACCACGTCGCAGCTCAGCGCCAGGCGCTGGGCCTGGGCGCGGCCGGCGTCGCTGCGCAGGTTGAACACCACCGAGCGCTTGTCGCGGTTGTAGGCGCTGAACATGGGGCCAAACGCGTCTTTCGACCAGCCGCTCTGGCGCGCGGCGTCGCCACCGGGCGGCTCCAGTTTGATGACGTCGGCGCCCAGGTCGACCAGCGCCTGGCCGGCGGCCGGCGCGGCGATGAACTGGCCCAGCTCCAGCACGCGCAGGCCCTTGAGCGGCAGATCGTCGGCCGCACCCGATGGCGCGTTGGCGGTATTCATGGTGAAACTCCTGGGTGGGTAGTGCGCTGCTCAGCCACGGCCAAAAACCGGCTTGCGCTTTTCCAGGAAAGCGGTGGCGCCCTCCTGGAAGTCGGCGCTGTTGAACAGCCCCGGCGCGTTGTCGAGCTGGTAGGCCAGCGCCGGCTCGATCGACATGGGCGCCTGGCGCAGGCCGGCCTTGATGCGGCCGTAGGCCCGGGTCGGCCCACGGGCGATGCGCTGGGCCAGCTTGTGCGCCTGCGGCAGCGCGCTGGCGGCGTCGACGTAGTCGTCGGCCAGGCCCATGGCCACGGCCTCGGGGCCTTTCACCTCGGTGGCCCACAGCATCAGTTGGCGTGCCTTGGCCACGCCCACGCGTGCCGGCAGCGACCAGAACAGGGCGCCGTCGGGCATGGCGCCAACGCGGACAAAGGCGCAGCAGAACACCGTGCTTTGCGCCGCCACCACCACGTCGCAGGCCGCGGCCAGGCCCAGGCCGAGGGTCGGCCGTGATTCCTGCAAAATCCGCAGAAAAGCAGTTAAGTATTTGATTTAACTAAGATTTTTTCCGACTTTATGAACGTAGCCACTATCCAACGCGTCTTGGACTGTGTGCTCAAAGCATTCCATACGCTGTACAGCGTAGGTTGATGCGCAGCCAAGGCTTGGTTGACAGGCAGTAGTCCATAAACTACAGTTCGATCATCAATGATCGAGTTAAAACAAACAGAGACATTCAGGAAATGGCGAACGCGGCTCAAGGACGAACGAGCGCGCATCTTGGTGGCGTCCCGACTGGACCGCCTCGCCTTTGGTCTTGCGGGCGATGTGGAGCCCGTGGGGCAGGGAGTCAGCGAATTGCGTATTCACCATGGCCCTGGATACCGCATCTACTTCCAGAAGAGAGGAAGCACGATCATCGTCTTGCTGTGCGGCGGTGACAAAAGCACGCAAGCGAAGGACATCAAGGCTGCAAAGCGCCTGGCTGAAGCATGGAGCGAATGAAATGGCTGAAAAACTGACTACCTATGATCCCGCCGAGGATCTGACTTCGGACGAAGCCATTGCGATCTTCATGGCGGAAGCGTTCCAGACGAATGACGTCGGCTATATCGCGCACGCGCTGGGGGTCGTCGCGCGTGCCAAGGGAATGGCCCAGATTGCTGGGCAAACCGGGCTTTCCCGCGAGCAGCTTTACCGCTCTTTCAGCGAGAACGGCAACCCGACCCTAAAGACGACTCTGGCGGTCATGAAAGCCTTGGGCATCGAGCTGACCGCCAAAGTTCCGGCTGCCGCATAACCGTCCTGGCAACTAACAGGGATAGAACTTTATTTTGTGTGTTCTGCGGATTGGTTGACCGCCAACCATCCGGCGCGAAGTATCGTGCTGTTGCGCTACTAGCGTTTGAGCACGTTCTTCGTTTTGGACCGCTTCGCGGGTGTCCCAGCGTTGGCGTCTCCCTTGGGAAGACGTGTCTTGAGCTCGACCAACAGCTCCGTCGTGTTTTTTCGGAACTGCGCCTGTTGCGACTGGGCTGTTTGCAAGTCCTCGCGTGCAGAAAGGATCTCACGGGCCAAGCCGGCTTTCTCAGCGCTCAGTGCGCTGACCTGCACCCGAAGAGACTGGGCCAGCTCGTGCGAATCTCCCAACGCCTTGGCCGCCTTTTTGTTTTCATCTGCGAGCAAGAGGGTGACGCGTTTGAGTTCCTGTCGCGCCCTATCGACGTCCTCCAACAGCCGTCTTTCTTGAGCTGAAGCTCGTTGTTCCAGGCGCTCACGCTCCTGCCGGTGCTCCTCGTTCAGCGCATTGAGGCGACCACGCTCGGCTTGCAACGCTTGCGTTGCCGCAGCATTCTGGGCGCGCACGGATTCAATTTCAGCGTCCCGGCCCAGCAGCCCTTTTTGCAGGTCGGTAACCTGGCGAAGCAGATCCGCAAGCTGGTGGTCCTTGGCCTGAAGCGCGGCGCCCAGTGCTTCCGAGCGCTCGTTCAGCCGTTGCTGTTCTTGATCGAGGGTGACTCGCTCGGCCGCGAGCCGCTCTACTAACCTTTCCAGTGCGTCTCGATCGACCTGTACCGATTGCGCCGCCTGCTCCTGGGCGTGCTGCTGGGCGCGACCCCACAGCGCCTTGGCCGCCCGCAGAACCGGTGCTGGCAGGGCGCCCTGCTCCCCGACGCCCTCATCGCCACCCCCCAGTCGTTTGGCCAACGAGGCGTACCAGGCATCGAGCATGGGCGCCACGGTGTTCGGCGATCCTCGTCCGAGGTGCGCGCGCACGCGCTCAATCGTGGGCCGCTCGCCTTGGGCGAGCACGGCGTCGGCCGCGCCCCAGACCTCATCGACCTGAACGCCTCGGGAGACTCTCGAACTTTTCATTTGCACCGCCCTGCTTCACACTGTAAATTACCAACGATAAGGGATACTTATCGTGATTTATCGACCCGTTTCGTATCAAATCATACATAGTATGTGCGATAAAACTCCATTCGTCACCCTGCCCTGAACATGCGCCTGCCCATCCTCCAGAAAACCCCCGCCCTGCAGCCGCATGAGCTCAGCGATGTGACCGCGCAGGCCGTGGCCGACCTGCTGCGCGAAGGTGAATCGCTCAATACGCAGCTGAGCTACCGCAGCGCACTTCGATATTGGGCCGCCTGGTACGGGATTCGTTACGGGGCGCAGATCAGCCTGCCGTTGCCAGCGGCTTGCGTGCTGCAGTTCATCGTCGACCACGCGCAGCGCAGCACGCCCAAGGGCCTGGTGCACGAGCTCCCGGCCGGGATTGACACCGCCCTGGTTCAGGCCGGCTACAAGGGAAAGGCGGGACCGATGGCGCACAACACGCTCGTGCACCGCCTGGCGGTGCTCTCCAAAGCCCACCAGATGCGCGAGGTGAAAAACCCGTGTCAGGACCCCAAGGTGCGCGAGCTGCTCTCGCGCACGCGCAAGGCCTACGCCAAGCGCGGCGAGTTGCCCAAGAAAAAAGACGCGCTGACCAAGGATCCGCTGCAGCTTGTGCTGGCCACCTGCGATGAGACATTGAAAGGCAAACGCGATCGCGCCCTCCTCCTCTTTGCCTGGGCCAGTGGTGGGCGCCGGCGCTCCGAAGTGGCCGCGGCGGACATGAAGTTCCTGAAGAAGACCGGATCGGGGGAGTTTTCTTACGAGCTGGTCTTCTCGAAAACGAACCAGAGCGGCGTCGACCGGCCCGAGAACCACAAGCCCGTGCTCGGTGCTGCGGGTGCAGCGCTGGAAGACTGGTTGTCGGTGAGTAGGATCCGCGAGGGCGCCCTCTTCCGCCGCGTGCTCAAGGGCGGCCACCTGGGTGGGCCACTGTCGGCTGCAGCCGTGCGCGACATCGTGCAAGTGCGGTGTTTGTTGGCGGGGGTTGAGGGGAAGTTTTCTGCACACTCATTGCGGTCTGGCTTCGTCACCGAAGCGGCTGCACAGAACGTCTCGATCGCCGACACGATGGCGATGACAGGCCATCAGTCCGTTGCCGTGGTGCTTGGATATCAGCGCCGCGGTGGACTGTCCAACACCCCCGCCTCCAAGCTGCTTGCATAGCCCACGTGCGCCAGCGTCTACGTCAAGAAGTGCGTCGAGCTATGCGCGAGTTCCCGGCGGAACTCTGGCCTGCCCTGGCCACGCGCGGCTCCTGGACGTGCCCAGTGCCAAAGCCTCGGAGACCATCAATACGTCTCACCGCATCCTCCATCGAGTTTCGAAACGTTTATGGGAAAATGTTCCAATCATGCCCAAACCCGAAATACAGCCGCCCACGACCAAAACCGTCCGAGATGAGAGCGAACACGGCGAATGGTTTGCAACCACGTTGGCGCGCGGACTCTCTCTCATCGAGGCCTTCGGTCCTGAAGATACCTGGCTTGGCAATGCCGAACTTTCGCGGCGCACAGGTCTATCGAAGCCGACCGTTTCCCGCTTGAGTTCAACCCTCATTGAACTGGGCTTTCTGACCCGCAACGACGAAGGCAAGTTTCGCCCTGGCGTGCGTTTGCTCGCCTTGGCCTACCCTGTACTGCGCAGCTTGACGATCCGGCTGGTCGCGCGGCCGTTGATGCTGGAGGTTGCACGCGAAATCCGCGGTGCGGTCTCGCTGGGTGCCCTGGATCGTCTCAGCCTGATTTACGTTGAAACGGCTCGAAGCACCGACCCCCACCCACGGTCGCCCGACGTGGGCAACAATGCGCCTTTGATCCAGACGGCGATCGGTCGGGCATTGCTGGCGCAGCTCGATGAAGCAACACGAATGCGCGTTCTCGAGCAAACCCGCACCGACATGCCAGACCTGTGGGAGCGCCACCATGCCAAGGCGGCCGAGGCCGTGCAGGATTGCGCGCGTCAGGGCTACTGCCTGTCTTACGGCGACTTCGATCCCAGAGTGCACGCGGTGGGCGTGCCCTTGCTGACCTTGCCCGATGGGACAGCGCTGGCGATGAATTGCGGCATTCCAGCGTTCCGACTTGGTTACGGGCAGCTAGAGAATGATGTCGCGCCACGCGCCGTCGCACTGGCAGCCAGCATTCGCACCATGTGGAAGCCATAAAGCCGGCTGCCGCATCCGCGGCGGAGCTCTCGAAGGCATAAAAAGCGGCCATGAAATGGTTGCCATGGCAGTCCTCGCGCATGGCCTTCCATAGGCGCTCGATCGGGTTGACTTCGGTCGACGGAATCAGGCCAAAGTTTAGCGCGTCACCGCCCTGGGCCTGAGCGCCTTGCCCTGGCGCGCCACGATCTGTCCGGCCGCAGGGGGCGCCCACAGCGCACGCAAGCGCACCGACCACTGTGGTGCGCCATCTCTCAAACACATCAGCGCACCCGCAGCCCAGCACTGATCGAGGCTGCTTGGCTGTTTTCTTCTTCATCACAACAGCGGATGCAGCGGCGGCTCAACGAGCAGGCCGCGCGATGAGAGGCATTGACCAATTTATCCACGAAGTTCAAAATACAGGAACACTTTAAGATTTTTGATCCATTTATTTGTTCTGAGTGCCTGCGTTGGCCTCTAGAAACGATGGAACAAGCAACAGGAAACAACCATGAGCGGACCGCTGAGCGGATTGAAGGTTCTCGACATCGCGACGATCATCGCGGCGCCCTCCTGCGCGACCTTGCTCGCCGACTATGGCGCTGACGTCATCAAGATGGAGCTTCCTGGCCACGGCGACGGTGCGCGAGACTTCCCTCCTTTCAAGGACGGCAAATCGTTGTGGTGGAAGGCCATCAACCGCAACAAGAAGTTCATTACGCTCGACTTGCGACTGCCTGAAGGCCTGGCTCTGTTCAAGCAAATGATCAAGGGCTTCGACGTGCTGGTGGAGAACTTCCGGCCCGGTACGCTGGACCGCTGGGGTTTGACGCGCGAAGTCCTCTGGGAACTGCAGCCGCGTCTGGTGATCTTGCGTGCCACAGGTTTTGGCCAGACGGGCCCCTACCGTGATCGGGCCGGCTTTGCCCGGTTGTTTGAAGCCATGGGCGGACTCACCTATATCACCGGTGAGCCGGAAGGCGCACCGATGCATACCGGGTACCCGATGGGGGATGCGATCGGTGGCCTGTTCGGCACCATCGGCGTGCTGGCCGCCTTGTGCCGGCGTGTCATGGAGCCCGATGCGCCTGGCGAGGAGATCGACCTGTCGATGACGGAGGCCGTGCTTCGCTTGCTCGATTTCCTGCCGATCGAGCACGACCAGTTGGGAGAAGTGCGCGAGCGTTCGGGCAATGCCAACCAGTACTCCGCCCCCTCTGCGGTGTATTCAAGTCGAGACGGACGCTATGTCTCGCTGTCGGGCAGCACCAACGCGATTTTTGTCGCCAACGCCCGCTCCATTGGTCGCCCTGACCTGCCAGAGGATCCGCGTTTCATGACCAATAGTTTGCGAATGGGTTACTCGGCCGAATTGAATGAGGTGTTCTCCCGCTGGATGGGTGAGCACACCCTGGACGAAATCCTCGAAGCGTTCGAGCGCGAAGGCGGAGCAATTGCGCCGATCTATTCCATCGACCAGATCGTCAACGATCCCCAGATGGTGGCGCGAGAAGCCATCGTCTCTGTGCCAGACGCGGACTTCGGGTCGGTGCGCATGCAAAACGTGGTGCCTCGCTTCGTGAGCAATCCGGGCGCGGTCCGGTCGACCGCCGGCACTCTGGGCGAATACAACCAGGATTTTTATACCCGGCAAATGGGTTTATCCGAAGCCCAACTACAGACTCTGCGCGAGAAATCGGTCGTGTGATCCGGTGTTTTCCAAGCACAAGCCCAACTGGAAAAACAAGCAATCCCTATCCACACATCGCACATGGCGCATGCGCGCGCCTGAATTGTCGATTCCCACGCGCCATCGATTGCCGCATGAGATCACCGCCTACCCGAAACCACACCTAGAAAGATATCCATGAGACACCTGACCACCCGGTTCTTCGCCGTCTTGCTGACGGCCGTCGCCATAGCCAGTCCCGCACTATCTCAAAGCGCTTATCCATCGAAGCCGATTCGGGTCATCGTTCCTTACCCCGCTGGCGGTGTCGTTGACCTTTTCGCGCGCGTCGTGACCAACGCCATGGCAAAGCGGTGGTCGCAGTCGATCGTTGTCGAACCCCGACCAGGCGCGTCATCCAACATCGGAACGCTGGCGGCACTGCGCAGCGAACCCGATGGATATACCTGGTTGATGGTCGGGCCATCGTTTGCCGCCAACCCATCGCTATCAAAAGATGCCGCTTGGAATCCCATGAAGGATTTCGTCGGTTTGGGGGTCGTCGGCTACTCGCCAATGATCATTGTGGCCACTGAAAAGCTGCCCGTGAAGACGCTGCGCGATGTCGTCGAACTCGCCAAGGCCAAGCCCAAAGAGATAACAGCGGGGACGATGAATGGGTCTTCCAGTCAATTTCTCCTCGAGGCACTGAAACATGCATCTGGCGCAGATTTCCTGATGGTGCCCTATGCAGGTGCGCCACCGATCGTGGCCGATCTGATCAACGGGAATGTGCAGATTACCGGGCTCCCGCTCACCGTGGCGCTGGCCCAGATTCAGTCCGGTCGCATCAAGGCCATTGCTTCCGGCTCCGCTTCACGCTCGTCGTTACTTCCCGACGTGCCGACATTCGCCGAGGCGGGTTACGCCGAAGCCGCACTCATTCCCTGGTATGGGTTCGTGGCACCACGTGGCACCCCCGCAGCCATCATTCATCAAATCAACAACGAAATGAACGAAGTCCTGAAATTGCCCGAAGTGCGCGAGCAGCTTGTCAAGCTCGGCGCAGAACTCGTGCGCCCCATGACATCGGCCGATGTCGATCAGTTGATCAAGTCGGACACCGAAAGGTATTCGACGCTGATCAAGCGCGCCAATATCAAGGTGAACTAATGAGCACGCCATTGAACACCACGCTGTGCCGTCGACTGGGCATCCGCTACCCCATCTTTGGTTTCTCTCACAGCGTCGACGTGACGGTCGCGCTGGCCAACGCAGGCTGCTTTCCGATCTACGGGGCCACGCGCGATATGCCGGACGAGATCGTCAGCCACCTCAAGGAAATCCGCGAACGCATCGGCACGGGGAAATTCGGTGTTGACCTCCTGTTGCCATCGGGCGTGGGCAGCGAAACCGATCGCGCAGCGGTCGTGGCCGGACTGCCTGCAGAAAACAAGGCGTTCATTGAGCAGTTGCGGACCAAGTACAACGTACCTCCCGCCACAAAAGCGACCTTCTTCTCCAGCCAGATCCGCTCGCAGCAATTGTTTGCCGAACAGATTGACGCTGTGCTCGGCTCAAGCGCTGACGCTTTTGCGGCTGGCATCGGGCTTCCGGCCAGTGTCATCCAGCGCGCAGCGCAATGCGGAAAATTCACCATCTCGCTGGTGGGTTCGGCAAAACATGCCGTGGCCGCGAAGACAGCGGGTGTCGACCTGATCGTTGCGCAGGGTGCCGATGCGGGAGGCCACACCGGACCGATCGGCACCTATTCCTTGGTACCCCAAGTGGTGGAAGCGGCCGGGGACGTGCCGGTGCTGGCGGCCGGGGGCGTGGGCCACGGCAGGCACATCGCGGCGGCCTTTGGGCTGGGTGCGCAAGGTGTCTGGCTGGGCACGGCATGGCTCACCAGCCGCGAACACGCGTTCAACGAGATCTTGCTGCGCCAGGTGCTGGCCGCCCGTGGAGAGGACACGGTGATCTCCAAAAGCCACAGTGGCAAATCGGCCCGTTTGATCCGCAGCGCATGGACCGACGAATGGGAAGCGCCTTCGGCACCCAAACCCTTGCCCATGCCCTACCAGCAGGTGCTGACCGGCGAGTTGCTCGCGGCCGTCGAGGAGCATGGCATCGAGGCCCTTTCCTATACCGGCGCGGGCCAGGGTGTGGGTTGGTTCAACGAACTGAAGACGGTGGATGAGATCGTCGAGCGCCTCGTATCCGAAACCCAAGGCGCGCTGGACCAGATGAACGCCCGGCTCAGCGGCAACTGAACATCAATATCACCGCGAGACAACACTGTGGACTTTTCAGAATCACCCAGGGCGCGTGACATACGCGAACGCTTCACGGCATTCTTCCAATCGCAAGTGCTTCCTCGGCACCGTGAATGGCATGACGCCGTTGTCGTGCGCAAGCAACAGGCGGCATTCATGCCCGCCTTGCGTGCCGCGGCGCGCGAACAGGGCCTTTGGAATCTCGCACTGCCCGCCTTGGCGCCCGACGAGCCTGGCACGCAGCTGTCGAACGTCGAGTTCGCCCCGTTGTGCGAACTCATGGGCAGCCTGCCCTGGGGCTCGGAGGTGTTCAATTGCCACGCGCCGGATGTGCCCAACATGGCCTTGCTGCAGCAGGTCGCCAATCCCGAGCAGAAACAGCGCTGGCTGCGGCCGTTGCTCGAAGGCGAGGCCAAGTCGGCGTTCGCGCTGACCGAGCCCGACACCGCGTCGTCGGATGCCACCAACATCGACACGCGCATGGAACGCCGTGGTGACCAGTACATCATCAACGGGCGCAAATGGTTCATCACCGGCGCCGCGCACCCGGATTGCAAGTTCGTGGTGGTGGTCGGTCGCAGCAATCCCGAGGGGCAACGCACGGCCCAGCATTCGATGGTGATCGTTCCCATGGACACCCCTGGCCTTCGGGTGGTGCGCTCCCAACGGTTCATGGGATGGGAGGACCACGTGGCGCCCATCGGCGAGCTGGAGTTCGTCAATGTGGCCGTGCCGGTGGGCAACCTGCTGGGCGAGGAAGGCGCGGGCTTCAGCGGCGCACAAACCCGCCTTGGGCCGGCGCGCGTGCACCATTGCACGCGGCTCATCGGCATGGCCGAGGTGCTGATGCAACTGATGGTCGCGCGGGCCAAGGAGCGGAGCACCTTCGGGCGCGCCGTTATCGACTACGACACGGTGCAGCGCTCGATTGCACAGTCGCGCATCGATATCGAACTGGCCCGGATCATGGTGCAGCGCACCGCCTGGCTGATCGACCAGCAGGGGCATCGCGGTTCCTGGCGCGACGTGTCGATCTCCAAGGTCGCCGTTCCGAACATGCTGCAGCAGGTGGCCGACCGCGCCATGCAGATCTTCGGTGCCATGGGCGGCAGCGACCAACTGCTGATTCACCACGCCTACGTCTACGCGCGCAGTCTGCGCATTGGCGACGGCCCCGATGAGGTGCACCTGCGGCAGATATTCCGCACCGAGCAGGGACCGTCCTGGACCATCGCCGATTCGCCTTACGTGGTGCCGGCCGCCTGACTTTCCGTCCAACCTGCAAGCCTGTTCCCCCATCCCGGATTCACCATGCCCCTATTCGATTCCCGCATCGACCCGCGAAGCGAAGCCTTTGCGGCCAACCGCGATCACATGCTGCGCATGCTGGCCGAAGTGCGGGCGCTGGAGCAGCGCACGCGCGATCGCTCGGCGCAATCCCAACCGCTATTCGACAAGCGGGGTCAGTTGTTGCCACGGGACCGGATCGCGCTGCTGCTCGATCCAGGCAGTGCCTACCTGGAACTCTCGGCGCTCGCGGGCTTCGGTCTCGACCATCCGGACCCGGCGAAGTGCGTGCCGGGCGCGGGCGTCATCACCGGCATCGGCATGGTGGGCGGCACGCGCTGCATGGTCGTGGCCTCCGACTCGGGCATCGAGGCAGGCTCGTTCCGGGCCATGGCGCTGGAGAAAATCCTGCGGGCGCAGCGCATTGCGCTGGACAACAAGCTGCCCTTCGTCCATCTCGTGGAGAGCGCGGGCGCCAACCTGCTGCGCTACAAGGTCGAAGGCTTTGTCGGCGGCGGCGCCATGTTTCGCAATCTGGCGCGCTTGTCGGCTGCAGGACTGCCCGTGGTGACCGTTGTGCACGGCTCGTCGACGGCGGGTGGGGCCTACATGCCCGGCTTGTCGGATTACGTGATCATGGTGCGCGGACGGGCGCGCGCCTTTCTGGCCGGGCCGCCCTTGCTCAAGGCCGCGACCGGCGAGATCGCGACCGAAGAGAACCTGGGCGGCGCCGAGATGCACACAGCCGTGTCCGGCCTGGGTGAGTACATGGCCGAAAACGATGCCGACGGCGTTCGTCTGGCGCGTGAAGTGGTGAAGCGACTGCAATGGTCGCGGCATCTCACGCCGGGCGCCCTCGCGCAAGGCAGCGAGGTGCGAGGCCCGCGCTTCGATTCAGAGGATCTGTTGGGCATCATGTCCCCGGACGGCCGCAAGCCCGCGGACATGCGCGAAGTCATCGCGCGCATCGTCGATGACTCGGACTTCCTCGAGTTCAAGTCCCTCTACGGGCCCTCCACCGTGACCGCGCATGCCGCGATACGGGGCCACGCCATCGGCATCATCACCAACAACGGCCCGATCGATCCGGACGGCGCCAACAAGGCGACGCACTTCATCCAGGCCTGCTGCCAGAGCGGAACGCCCATCGTCTACTTGCAGAACACCACCGGCTACATGGTCGGCCAGGCCTACGAGCGCGGCGGCATGATCAAGCACGGCTCCAAGATGATCCAGGCGGTGGCCAACGCGACCGTGCCCCAGTTGACCGTGATGTGCGGCGCCTCGTTCGGCGCTGGCCACTACGGCATGTGCGGTCGGGCGTACGAGCCCAGTTTCCTGTTTTCCTGGCCCAACGCGCGCACCGCGGTCATGGGAGGGGAGCAAGCCGCCATGACGATGCGCATCGTTGCCGAGGCCGGTGCCAAGCGCAAGGGTCTCGATGTTGACGAGGCGGCGTTGGACGCGCAGGACAAGGCGATCGTCGACACCTTCGAGCGCCAGCAGAGCGCGATCGCCACCTCCAGCCTGTTGCTCGACGACGGCGTGATCGACCCGCGCGACACACGTGATGTGCTTGCCCTGAGCCTGACAGTTCTCAACGAGGCGGCGCGGCGTACGGTGCGCCCCATTCAATTCGGAGTGGCGCGGCCATGAAACGTTTCTCATCCATCCTGATCGCCAACCGAGGCGAAATCGCCGTGCGCATTGCCCGCACCGCGCAACGCCTGGGCTACCGCGTCATCGCGGTGTATTCGGACGCGGATGTCAGCGCCCCGCATGTGCAGCTCGCCGACGATGCGGTGCGGATCGGCGCGTCGGCCCCACGCGACTCCTACCTCAACGCCGCCTCGATCATCGCGGCGGCGCAGCACAGCGGTGCCGGTGCCGTGCACCCGGGCTACGGCTTCCTGGCGGAGAACGCGGAATTCGCGCAGGCGGTGGTTGACGCGGGCCTGATATGGATTGGCCCGCCCCCTTCGGCCATCCGTGCGATGGGCGACAAGGCGCAAGCCAAGCGTTTGATGAAGGTGGCCGAGGTACCTTGCGTGCCCGGCTACGACGGCGACGCGCAGGATGAGGCCACGCTGCGCGCCGAGGGCCAGCGCATCGGTTTCCCTCTCATGATCAAGGCCACCGCGGGCGGCGGCGGCAGGGGCATGCGCCTGGTCGAATCGGCCGCGGCCTTCGACGCTCACCTGAGCAGCGCGCGTTCGGAGGCGCAGGCGGCGTTCGGCGATTCCACGGTGCTGCTAGAGCGGGCCATCGTGCAGCCTCGCCACGTCGAGATTCAAATCTTCGCCGACAGCCACGGCAACGTCGTGCACCTGGGCGAGCGCGACTGTTCGGTCCAGCGTCGACACCAGAAGGTGATCGAAGAGGCGCCTTCGCCGGCCTTGGCCGGCTCGGACGGCGCACAGCTGCGCCGGCGCATGGGCGCGATGGCGGTGGCGGCCGCGCGTGCGATCACCTACTGCGGCGCCGGCACCATCGAATGCCTGCTCGACGCCAGCGGTGAGTACTACTTCATGGAGATGAACACGCGCCTGCAGGTCGAGCACCCGGTGACCGAGGCACTCACCGGGTACGACCTGGTCGAATGGCAGTTGCGCGTCGCGCAGGGAGAGGTGCTGCCCGAATGCTCGCAGGACGAAATCCTGCGCCGCTTCGAATCCGGCGGCCATGCGGTCGAGGTGCGGCTGTGCGCCGAAGATCCCTGGCACGGCTTCTTGCCGCAAAGCGGCCGGCTCCTCGCCTGGCAGCCCGGCACAGCAGTGCGTGTCGACCACGCGCTGGAAGCCCGCGCCGAAGTACCGCCGTACTACGACTCCATGGTTGCCAAGTTCGTTTCTCATGGCACCGATCGAGATGCTGCCAGCAGCGCGCTCGCCGAAGCCTTGCGCACCGCCGTGGTTCTGGGCATGCAAACCAATCAGGCATTTCTTGCGGCCTGTCTGCAACATCCGACCTTTGTCAGCGGTGAGGCCACCACCGGCTTCATTGCGGCGCACGGCGACGAATTGCTGCGCGGCACGCCGCCGATGCGCGCGTCGCTGGCGGCCATGGTGCTGTACGCCTCCGAGGCCCTGCGCATGGGGAACGACCCGATGCACATCGCGTTGGCGCTACCTTGGGCACGGCCAATGCGGTTCGCCCTCGACGGCGAGGCGATTGAAGCCAAAATAGAAACCTTCAAGCCGAACCGTTATCGAGTGGCTTGTGGCGCTGCAACAGAAGACTTCACCGTCACCCGCTGCAGGGAGGACGGTCTGACCGTGACCTCCAGCGCCGGTCGCGAGTCCATCGCATGGGCATTCGATGAAGACCGCCTGTTCGTGAGCCAGCACGGACGCCAGACCATTCTCGACGATCAGACCTTGACGGGCACCGTGGGCGGTGCTGCGTCGAACACCGGAGCGGTCCGCGCGCCCATGGCCGGGCGTTTGGTGGCCATGTATGTCAGCAACGGCCAGACGGTTGAAAAGGGAACACCACTGCTCGTTCTCGAGGCGATGAAGATGGAGCACCCTGCGATCGCACCCATGGATGCCGTGGTGACCCGCGTGTGCTTCGAGGAAGGCGCACAAGTGACGGCCGGTGCCCTGCTGATCGAACTCACCGCTGCACCGTGAATCCGCGACATCGCAGTCGCAACGCCAACACTCGAACTCTGCCATGACTCCATATCTGCTTTGCGAGAGCCCCTCTCCCGGCGTCCTTCTCCTGACGCTAAATCGGCCGGAGCGAAAGAACGCGCTCGTTCACGAGATGACGAACGCGTTCATCGATGCAATTGAAGCCTCGAATGACGACCCCGATATTCGCGCCATTGTCGTCACCGGTGCCGGGGGAAATTACTCCAGCGGCGGCGATCTGACTGAATTTCAGCAGCTGGATTTGCGCACCGATCCGCCTGTAGGTCAGCGCATGATGGAAGCGTTGAACGACGCAACAAAGCCTCTTATCGCTGCGGTCGAAGGACTCGCGGTGGGCGGCAGTGCCACGATGCTGCTGCACTTCGATCTCGTGTATGCGGCTCGCAGTGCGCGTTTCAGATTGCCTTTCACGCATCTGGGGACCTGCCCGGAAGGTGCCTCAAGCTACTACCTGCCACTGATTGCTGGCTACCGGAAGGCAGCGGAACTCTTGATGTTGGGGGAGTACTTCGGTGTGGACACCGCAAGCGAAGTCGGCATGGTGACCCAAGCCACCGCCGATGGCGAAGCGCTGCAGCGGGCACTGGCAAGCGCACAAGCCATTGCCGCCAAATCGGTTGACTCCATCCGCCTGACCAAGATGCTGATGCGCGAGGGCCACCGCGACGCGGTTCGGCGTGTGATAGCTCGCGAACACGGCCTCTTTACCGAGCGGCTGCACTCGCCTGAAGTTCAAGCCAGCGTCGCTGCAATGAGCAGCCGCAGCAAGGTCCCAACGTGATGTCACGCCCTCCTCTGCTTCATCGATCGATGCGTTTGCCCGTGATCGGGGCACCGCTTTTTATCATCTCCAACCCGGATCTCGTCATAGAGCAATGCAAGGCCGGCATCGTGGGCTCCTTCCCCGCGCTCAATGCACGTCCCAAGGAGCTTCTGGGCGAGTGGTTGAGCAAGATTCGATCCGCTCTGGCCGAACACGATGCAGCGCACCCCGACACGCCGGCCGCACCGTATGCGGTGAATCTGGTCGCCCATCGAAGCAACGAACGGCTCGACCATGACCTGGCGATTTGCGTGGAACACAAGGTCCCGATCGTCATCACCTCCCTGGGGGTTCGTCCGGAACTGAATGACGCGATTCATTCCTATGGCGGCTTCGTTCTGCACGATGTGATCACCAATCGCCACGCGAAAAGCGCGATCGCCAAGGGCGCCGATGGTGTCATCGCCGTGGCTTCAGGCGCCGGTGGCCACAGCGGAGCGACATCGCCATTTGCGCTGGTGCAGGAAATTCGCGCCTGGTTCGCCGGACCGTTGGTTCTGGCCGGCTCGATTGCCAATGGAAGGGCGATTCTTGCCGCTCAGGTGATGGGCGCCGATCTGGTCTACATGGGCAGCGCCTTCATCGCGACGCCCGAGGCCAACGCAGCGCAACAGTACAAGCAGATGCTGGTTGATTGCGGCGCAGAGGACATCATTTATACGAATCACTTCACCGGCGTGCACGGCAATTTCCTCCGTCCTTCGTTGGTGGCATCCGGTCTGGATCCCGATCGGCTACCGGCCAGAGAGGTGGGCTCCGTTTCGCTTGCCGCAACGAGCGACACCGATGCGGCCTTGAGGTGGAAGACGATCTGGGGTGCCGGGCAGGGAATCGGTGCGATCAAGGGCATCTCCGCCACGCGGGAACTCATTGAGCAGCTTCGCTCGGAGTATGCAGACGCGTACCGCGCCAGCACGGCCATTGGCTCGCAATGGGGCCTGAATCCCCAAGGCTCGCCCGCATCGACTCATTCACTGGCGCAAACATGACACCCTCTACACCCCATTCCCCTGAACTGCTGGTAGACCAGCGCGGCCCGGTGCTCTGGTTGACGATCAACCGAGAACAGCGGCGCAACGCCGTCAGCCACGGCGTGCTCGCGAGCATGGCGCAAGCCATTGACGCGGCGCAGGCGAATCGTGCCATTCGCGCCATCGTCATTTCAGGCGCAGGGGACAAAGCATTTTGTGCGGGAGCCGATCTGCAGTCGGCCCAGGCTTTCGTCACCGACTATTCCGAGCCGTATGGCCCCATGGCCCTCCTGCTGCGGCGAGCAAAGGCCAGCAACATCCCACTGGTGGCCCGCATCAACGGCGCCTGCATGGCTGGAGGCATGGGCCTGCTGGCGATGTGCGACCTGGCGGTTGCCAGCAGCCATGCCGTTTTCGGCCTCCCCGAGGTCAAGGTGGGCGTGTTTCCGGCGCAAGTACTGAGCGTCCTGCAGCACTTGGTCCCGCGCCGTCAGCTGGCCGAAATGTGCATCACTGGCGAGCCCTTCACCGCCGCTCAAGCCTTGGCTCTCGGCCTGGTGAACTACGTCGACGACGACGTCGATACCAAGCTGCAGTGGCTGCTCGAGCGGTTGCTCGACAAATCACCTGAAGCCATCCGGCGCGGCCTGTACACGATGAAAAAAATTGAGGCAATGCCATTTGAAGAAAGCATGTCGTTTACCGAAAGCCAGATCGCACTGTTCACGCTGACCGACGATGCACGGGAGGGTCAGAAGGCATTTCAGGAAAAGCGCAAACCCCGCTGGGCAAACAACTTGGGAGGTACGGCGCCATGATCGTGTCGGATGCAGCCGCGAAGGCGAAAAGAAAAGTGGTGCGAATTGGCGGTGCCTCGGGCTTTTGGGGCGACAGCAGCGTAGGCGCGCCGCAGTTGGTCAAGCACGGTCAGCTCGACTATTTGGTGTTTGACTACCTGGCCGAACTCACCATGTCGATTCTTGCCGCGGCGCGCGCCAAGAAACCCGAACTCGGCTATGCCACCGATTTCGTGACCGTCACCATGAAGAGCATTCTGAAAGACGTTGCGGCCCAGGGCCTTCGCGTCATCAGCAATGCTGGCGGCGTCAATCCACAGGCCTGTGCTCAAGCCATCCGAGAGCTGGCGGCCGAGCAAGGCGTGTCGGTCCGAATTGCCGTGGTGGTGGGCGACGACGTGACGCCGTTGCTACCGCAATTGCGCACCGAGGGCGTGAGCAGCCTGGATGCCTGCGCGGCGGACGCCACCCTGCCCGCCAATGTCCTGACGGCCAACGCCTATCTGGGCGCGTTGCCGGTCAAGCGAGCGCTGGACGAAGGTGCGCAGATTGTCATCACCGGCCGTTGCGTTGACAGCGCCGTGACACTCGGCGCGCTGATGCACGCGTTTGCCTGGTCCCCTTCTGACCATGACTTGCTGGCCCAAGGCAGTCTGGCTGGCCACATCATTGAATGCGGGTGCCAAGCCACCGGCGGCCTGCATACCGACTGGGAATCTGTACCGGACTGGCCGCACATCGGTTACCCCATCCTGGAGTGCCACGCTGACGGAAGCTTTGTGGCAACCAAACCGGCTGGGACTGGCGGATTGGTCAACACCGCCGTCATCAGCGAGCAGATTCTTTATGAGATTGGCGATCCCGCGCGCTACCTTTTGCCGGATGTGATTTGCGACTTCACGCAGGTCCAACTGGAGCAGGAGGGCGAGAACCGCGTGGCAGTGCGCGGCGCACGGGGCCTGGCGCCCAGCACGACGTACAAGGTCTCGTCCACCTATATCGACGGTTTCCGCTGCAACGCCCAGCTGACCTTTGTCGGCACGGATGCCGTGCGCAAGGCGCGCCGTACCGGTGAAGCGATCTTGGCGCGCACGCGCGAGCTGTTCGCGTCGCACGGCCTTGGCGACTACAGCCGCACCCATATTGAAGTGCTGGGCAGCGAAGCCGGAAACTTCGGTCCACAGGCACGCACGCTGGACGCGCGCGAGGTGGTTTTGCGCGTGGCCGTGATGCACCCGGTACGTGCTGCGCTCGAGCTATTTTCCAAAGAGATCGCCGCTGCAGGTACCAGCTGGTCACCAGGTACCACGGGAGCCGAAGGGCGTCCCAGTGCATCGCCATGCATCAAGCAGTTTGCCTTTTTACTGGACAAGCAACGGTTGCATCCTGTTGTCGAACTGGATGGGCAGATCATCCATGTGGATCTGCCACCACCGAGCGCGAATCCGGCGTCCATCGCCGCGCCCATCATTGCGGCACCCGCAAATTCGTCCGCTGTATCGGCGCCCCATCTGGATACAGCCACAGAGCCCGCGGACATCGAAGTTCCGTTGCTGCAATTGGCCTGGGCCCGCAGTGGCGACAAGGGAAACACCTCCAACATCGGCATCATCGCGCGCCGCCCAGAGTGGCTGCCGCTGCTGCGCGCGCGGTTGACCGAAGAGCACCTTGCACAATGGTTGGCTCACCTGGTCAAAGGCCGTGTTGTGCGCTATGACGTACCCGGCATCCATGCGCTGAACTTTGTCTGTGAACAGGCACTTGATGGCGGCGGAATGGCCTCCCTGCGCAACGACGCCTTGGGCAAAGGGATGGCGCAAATTGTGCTGACAATGCCGGTCCCGGTGTCCGCCCGTTGGTGGGCAGCCCAACAAGACCGATAGAGCAGTCGGCCTGGGTCAATCGCCAGCCAGCAATTGCGCAATTTCTGCCTCGCTCAAGCCCGCCGAGCGCAAGATGTCGACACCGTGCTCACCGCGCCGCGGCACGGCACCGGGCACGCCGGCCGGCGTCGCCGAGAAGCGCGGCGCCGGGGCGGCTTGCAGCACACCGTCTTGCCGGGTGTAGACACCTCGGGCGGCCATGTGCGGATGCTCCATCGCCTCGGCCGGTGTCAGTACCGGCGCGAAGCAGGCGTCGGTACCTTCGAGCAGGTTGATCCAGTGAAGACGCGGTTGGCTGGCGAACAGCGCAGTCAACCGCTCGCGCAAGTGGGCATAGAGCCGTGGCTCGTAGGCGCGTTTGAACTCGGGGTCGTCACCCAGCCCGAGTTTGCTGAACAGCAGGGCATTGAACTGGGGCTCGAGCGGGCTGATGCTGATGAAGTGGCCATCGGCGCAGGCGTAGCTGCCGACCCAGGCCGGCCCATCGAGCAAGCCACTGCCACGCTCGAAGGGTTGCTGTCCGGCGGCATGCACCGACAACAGCAGATTCATCAGGTTGGCGCTGCCATCGACGATGGCGGCATCAACCACCTGCCCCACACCGCTGCAGTCCTGGGGCCACGATCCAACTGGAATTCGGCTTGAAGCCGACCCTATCAAGGATCTGGCCCGATGAGCAGCATCAACGAAACGGCCTACCCGCAGTTGCGTACCGACCTTGCCGAGAAGGACCTTCTCGCGCTGTTCACGCCAACTTTGCAGGAGCGGCGCTTCATCGCCGACGCCTACCGGCGCGTGACCACTCAGGCCCTTATCGCCATCCAACTCAAGGTGCTGCAGCGTCTGGGCTACTTCACCATGATGGTCGATGTGCCGGAGGTGATCGTCCGGCACATCTGCAAGCGGATGCGCATTCCGGTCTTCTCTTCCGATGCGCTGAAGACCTATGACGAGTCCGGCAGCAAGTCGATCCATCAGCGCCTGTTGCGCGAATACGTGGGGCTGCGTGTTCTGGGGGTTGAAGGGCATGTCTGGCTGGAGGCGCAAGCCGTCAAGGCGGCGCAGACCAAGCAGGAGTTACCGGACATCATCAACGTGCTGCTGGAGGAGTTGCTCCATCATCGCTATGAGCTACCTGGCTTCGTCACCTTGTCCCGCGCCGCGTCCCGGGTCAGGACCAAAGTCAATGATGAGATTCAGCGCCGGATCGCGTCCGCTCTAAATGACAAACAGCTTGGACAGATCGACCGTCTGTTCACCACCCGCGCCGGCCGCAGTCAATGGGAGCAGCTCAAGCGCGAACCCAAGCAGCCCAATGTGCGGGAGGTGGCGAGCTTTCTGACGCACATCGAGGCGGTGCGAAAGCTGGCCGACGGCCTGCCCCAGCCTGAGGATGTTCCCGTGTCCAAGCGCACTCAGTTCGTGCTCGAAGCCCGGGCCTTGAACGTGCGCGAGATGATG
Source organism: Pseudomonadota bacterium (assembly GCA_020161215.1). Classification (GTDB taxonomy): domain Bacteria; phylum Pseudomonadota; class Gammaproteobacteria; order Burkholderiales; family Burkholderiaceae_C; genus Ottowia. The sequence goes on along the minus strand of JAIUOM010000010.1, from coordinate 21,048 downwards.
GCCCTAAAGGCCATCAAACGCTATGCGCTGGCCGTCCTGTTGATTCACGCCCAGTTGCAGAAGGCGGTGGACGACATCGCTGAGATCTTCATCCGCTCAGTCCGCAATATGCACAACGTCGCGCGCGAGCGGCTGAAGGAATATCAGCTGGAGCACGTCGAGCAAGGCGAGGCCTTAATCGCCCAGTTCCGCGAGGTGTTGACCGCGTTCGATGACGATGGAAGCGACCCCGAACGGATCGAGAAGATGCGCGGTGTGCTGGGCGATGACCCAACCACCTGGATTGAGCGCTGCGACGAGCACATCGCCTTCGCCGGGAACAATTACTACCCGTTCATGCTGCAGCCCTACCGCAGCAAGCGCGCCCTGCTGTTCCAGTGCCTGGACGCGATGCTGCTGAAGTCCTCGTCGCCCGACGAAAGCCTGTTGCGCGCCATTTCCTGGATCACCCAGTTCCGCTCCAGCCACAAGGAGCATGTGCGCGCCGATACCGGCTTCGGCGTCGTCGACCTGGATTGGCTGACCGACAAGAAGTGGCGTGCGCTGATCGAGGGCAGCGATGCCTCCTCGGGTCTGGTGCACCGAAAGTACTTGGAACTGTGCGTGTTCTCGCATGTGATGGAGGAACTGAAGTCCGGTGACCTTTATGTGCAGAATAGCGACCAGTTCGACGACTACCGCGATCACCTGGTCAGCTGGGAGCAGTTCGAAGCCGAGGTGGGCGACTACAGCGCGATGGTGGGTCTGCCGGCCGACGGTGATGCCTTGGTTGCGTTGCTCAAGCAGCAATTGCTGGACGTGTCGCAAAAGGTGGATGACCGCTTCCCGGACAATGAGCATGCGGCCATCACAGAGACTGGCCTGCTGATCCGGCGCACCGACCGGGCGCCGCCACCGGAAGGCCTGCCCGAGATCGATCAGGCCATCACGAACTCGATGGCCACCACCAGCATCCTGGATGTGCTGACGGAAACCGAGCGCTGGCTTGATCTGCACAAGCTCTTTGGGCCGCTCTCCGGTTTCGAGAGCAAGGTCGACGACCCGCGCAAACGCTTCCTCACCACCTTGTTCTGCTATGGCTGCAATCTCGGGCCGACGCAAACGGCCCTATCGGTGAAGGGGCTCTCCCGCAAGCAGGTGGCCTGGCTCAACCTGCATCATGTGACAGAGGAGCGGCTGGACAAGGCGATTTTTAAAGTGGTCAATGCCTACAACCGCTTCTCGCTGCCGCAGTATTGGGGCACCGGCAAGAGCGCCTCGGCCGACGGCACCAAGTGGAATGTGTACGAGCAGAACCTGATGTCCGAGTACCACCTGCGCTATGGCGGCTACGGCGGCATCGGCTACTACCATGTTTCGGACATGTATATCGCGCTGTTCGGCAACTTCATCCCTTGCGGCGTGTACGAGGCGGTCTACATCCTCGACGGCCTTGTCAAGAACGAGTCAGACATTCAGCCCGACACCCTGCACGGCGACACGCAAGCACAGAGCGCCCCGGTGTTCGGTTTGGCCCACTTGCTGGGCATCAAGCTAATGCCTCGCATCCGCAACATCAAGGAACTGGTTTTTTTCAAGGCCGAGCCGGGCGTCCCGTACACGCACATCCAGTGCCTGTTTCGCGGCACCATCGACTGGGACTTGCTGGCCGTGCACTACCGGGACATGCTGCGCGTGGCGGTTTCGATAAAGCTCGGCAAGATTACCCCGTCGATGATCCTGCGTCGCCTGGGCACCTTCAGCCGCAAGAACAAGCTCTACTTCGCCTTCAGGGAACTCGGCCGGGTGATCCGTACGATGTTCCTGCTTAACTACATCAACGACGTGGAGTTGCGCCGTTCGATACATGCCGCTACCAACAAGAGTGAGGAGTTCAACAACTTCGTGAAGTGGCTGTTCTTCGGCGGGGAGGGGATCATTGCCGAGAACGTCCGGCACGAGCAGCGCAAAGTCATCAAGTACAGCCAGCTGGTGGCCAACATGGTGATACTTCACAACGTGCAGTGGATGTCACGCAAGCTCAAGGAGCTGCAGGTTCAGGGCTACCAAGTGGGCGAGCCGGTGCTGAAAGCGCTATCGCCATACCGGACGACGCATATCAACCGCTACGGCGATTACACGCTGGATCTGTCTAGGGCAATCGATCCTATCGACTATAAGATCAAATTCTAGAAGCGTGACAACGACTTAGGGTCGTTTCTGCGGATTTTTCAGGAATCACGGCCGACCCTCAGGCCGGCGCCATAGGCCGGGCCATCGACTGCCGCCACGATCAGCTTGTCGGCCAGGGCGATGCGGCGGTACAGCCAGGCGTTGCGCGTCATCGCGGCGCGGGCGCTGTCTTCACCGCCTTCCGACAGCTGACGCAGGTCGCCGCCCGAGCAGAAGGCACCGCCGGCCCCCGTCAGGATGGCCACGCGCAGCGCCGGATCGCGCTCGAACTCGTCCAGGCCGGCCATCAAGCCTTCGTAAACGCCGGGCGACTGCAACGAGTTGCGGTTCGCCGGGGCATTCAGGGTGAGCTGGATCACGCCGTCACGGCGTTCGACCAGCACGGCGTCCTTGGGAATGTCGGGGGTGCTCATGCGTGTGTCTCCAATGCAAGTTGAGCCAGGCGCTCCTGGTGGTCGGCGGCGTTGCCGTACAGATCGGCCGCCAGGGCCAAGCGGCGCACGTATTCGCCCAGGGCGTATTCCTCGGTCATGCCGATGGCGCCGTGCAGCTGGATGCCCTCCTCCCAGGCGTGGCGCGCCACCTCGGCAACGCGCACGCCCAGGGCGGCCACCAGCCGGGGGCTGGGGTCGGCGGCGGCGGCCAGGCACAGCGCCCGGGCTTCCTGCTGCTCGACGTACAAGTCCACCAGCCGGTGCTGCAACACCTGGTTCTGGCCCAGCACGCGCCCGAACTGCTTGCGTGTGCGCAGGTAGTCCAGGGTGATGTCGAGGGCGCCCTGCGCGGTGCCCAGGGTTTCGGCGCCATGCGCCACCACGGCGCGGTCCAGCGCGCGCTGCAGCAGGGCCAGCAGATCGGCGGCGGCCCCGTCGCGCAGCAGCCGGGCCGGTGCGTCGGTCAGCCGCAGCCGGGCGGCGTGGCGGCCGTCGTACAGTGGCGTGCTCTGCAATTCAACCCCGGCCGCATCGGCCTGAACCAGGAACAGGCCCAGCCGGTCGCCGTCGCCGGCCAGGCGCGCGGTCACCAGCAGCGCGTCGGCGCCGCCGGCGCCAGGCATCAAGCCCTTGTCGCCGTTCAGGCGCCAGCCATCGCCGTCGGCTTGGGCGCTGGCCGCGGGCACGCCGAGCGTTGCCGCGCCATCGGGCTCCCAGGCCATCCAGGCCAGGCGGCGCTCGCCGCTGGCCAGGGCCGGCAGCCAGTCGCCACGCAACGCGCCCGTAGCCACCTCGGCCAGCAGCTCGCTGGCCAGCGCCACGCTCGGCACATAGGGCTCCACCGCCAGTGCGCGGCCCAATTGTTCGGCCAGCAGGCTGATTTCAGGCAGGCCGGCGCCCAGGCCGCCATCGGCCTCGGGCAAGGCCACGCCCAGCCAGCCCAGCTCGGCCAGCTTGGTCCAGCGCTCGGGCGGGCAACCCACGGGATGGGCGGACACGCGCGCGCGCTCGGCGGGCGTGCAGGCGCGCTCGCCCCAACGGCGCGCACTGTCGATCAGCATCTGCTGCTCTTCGGTATCGGTGGTCATAGCCCAAGCACCTGTTTGGCCAAGATGTTGTGTTGAATTTCGCTGCTGCCACCGGCGATGGTGTAGCCGCGCCCCAGAAAGCGCCGCGACGAGGCGGTGCCGGCCAGGGCATCCCGCGGCGCGGCACCGGGTGTGCCCAGCAGCCAGTCTTGCGCCAGCGGCATGGCCTCGGCGCCCAAGGCGTCCACGGTGAGCTCTTCCCACAGCTGAATCAGCCGGCTGCCACGCATCTTCAGCATCGACACCTCGGCGCCCAGCTTCTCGCCGGCCGCCTGGCGCGCCACGAAGCGCCCGGCATTGGCTTCCAGCGCGATCAGGCGCGCATGCAACTCGGCAAAGCGCTCGCGGAACCACGGCAGATCGGCCACGCGCCGGCCGCCGCGCGTGCGCGTCAAGCCCACTTCCCGCGCGCGCGCCATGCGGCGCTTGTTTTCGCCAATGCGCGCGAGCTTCAGGCGCTCGAACTCCAGCAGCGACTTGGCCAGGGTCCAGCCCTGGTTCTCCTCGCCCACGCGCAACGTCACCGGGGTGCGCACGTTGTCGAAAAACACTTCGTTGAACACCACCCAGCCGTGGATGCCGACGATGGGCCGCACGGTGATGCCGGGCGCCTTCATGTCGATCAGCACGAAGCTGATGCCGGCCTGGGGCTTGACCTCTCGGTCGGTGCGCACCAGGGCGAAGATCCAGTCGGCGTACTGCGCGTAACTGGTCCAGATCTTGGCGCCGTTGATCACGTAGTCGTCGCCGTCGCGTTCCGCGCGCGTGGCCACGCTGGCCAGATCGGACCCGGCGTTGGGCTCCGAATAGCCCTGGCACCACCACTGGCGCCCGGAGGCGATGGCGGGCAGAAAGCGCTGCTGCTGCTCGGGGTTGCCGTAGCGCGCCAGCACCGGACCGATCATGTCGAAGGTGACGCTGTTCAGCTCCGGGGCGTCGCCTAGCGCCATTTCCTCGTCGTAGATCATCTGCTGGGGCACGCTCCAGCCGCGGCCGCCCCATTTGGCGGGCCAATGCGGCACCAGCAGGCCCTGGGCCGCCAGCAGCTCGTGCCAGCGTGTCTGCTGCTCGCGCGTGGGCTGTTGGCCCTGGCGCACGCTTTGGCGCAGCTCATCCGGCAGGTGCTGCCGCACAAAGCGGCGCAGGTCCTGGCGAAAGCCGGCCAGGTCTTCAGTGGCTTCGAACACGGTTTCTCCTTTGGGTTGACTCAAGCGGCCAGGCCGTGGCGCAAGGCGCGCTTGGCGATCGCCGAGCGGTGCACTTCCGAGGCGCCGTCGTAAATGCGGAACGGCCGCAGCATGCGGAAGATCATCGACACCGGCGTGTCCTCCGACACACCCAGGGCGCCGCAAATCTGCACCGCCGAATCGGCCACCTGGTTCACGGCCTCGGCCACGAACACCTTGGCCATCGACGAGTGGTGGCGGATGGACTCGCCGGCGTCGAGCCGGCGCGCCACGTCCAGCGTCATCGTGCGCGCGGCATACAGCTGGATGTGGGCGTCGGCCACCATGGCCTGCACCATCTGCAGCTCGGCCAGCTTCACGCCCTGCGATTCGCGCCGCGTGGCGTAGTCCTGCGCAATGGCCATGGCGCGCGAGGCCAGACCGATGTAGCGCATGCAATGGAACAGGCGCGCACCCTCCAGCCGCAGCTGCGAATGCGCCAGGCCCTGTCCCTGCTCGCCGACCAGGGCGTCGGGGCCGACCCGGCAGTCGGTGAGCTTGATTTCGGCGTGGCCGCCCAGATCGAAGGGCTCCAGGGTCGGGATGTCGCGCACGATCTGGTAGCCGGGCGTGTCGGCGTCCACCAAGAACCATGACGGCCCGGCCTCGGTGCGCGCCACCACGATGGCGAAGTCGGCCTTCATGGCGCCGGTGATGAACCACTTGTGGCCGTTGATGACCCAGCCGTCGCCGTCCGGGCGGGCGCTGGCCAGCAGCATGCGCGGGTCCGAGCCCACGCCGGGCGCCGGCTCGGTCATGGCAAAGCAGGACTTGCGTTCGCCACGCAACAGCGGCTCCAGGTAGCGCTGGCGCTGCGCCGGCGTGGCCAGCTTGTCCAGGGCGAACATGTCCGGCTGCGTCGGCGGCCCGCAGCGCAGCGCGTGCGGGCCCAGAAAGCTGCGCCCGGCCTGCTCCAGGTAGGCGCAGCACTCGGTCCAGCTCAGGCCCAGGCCACCGTCCTCGGGGCGCCCGCGCGGCGCGCCCAGGCCGCGCGAGCGCGCGATGGCGTACAGCTCGGCCGCCACCCGGTCCACCGCCTGGCCGTCGTGCGCGGCCTTCAGGTCTTCGCGCGGGATGACCTCGGTGTCGATGAAATCGCGCAGGTTCTCGATCAGCGCGGCATGGTCGGCCGGCGGGCGGGTGCTCATCGGGCGACCGCCTTCACGGCCTTGGCCCATTGCTCCGCGTCCTTGGCCAGGAAGGCGGTGAAACCCTTGGTGCCCAGGAAAGCCTCCTCGCCGCTGGCATTGATCATGCGTTGCTTGAACTCTGGCGTGGCCGTGGCCTTGCGCATCGCCTCTTCCAGCACCCGAATCACCTCGGGCGGCGTGCCGGCCGGCGCGTGCAGGCCGTACCACGACTCGACCGCGGCGCTGGGGTAGCCGGCCTCGGTCATCGAGGGCACGTCCGGCAACTGCACCGAGCGCCGGCCGGCCGCGTTGGCCAGCACACGCAGCTTGCCGCCCTTGATCTGCGGGATCGCCACCGACGAGGGCAGCACCGTGATCGACACCAGGCCGTTGATCAGATCCGGCACGGCCGGCGGCGCGCCCTTGTAGCGCACCGGCTCCAGGGGAATGTTGGCGGCCACGCGGAACAGCTCATTGGACATGGTCTGCGGCGTGCCCTCACCCAGGTTGGCGTACTGCAGCGGCGGCTTGGCGGCGCGCGCGATCTCGGCAAACTCCTTCAGCGTTTTGGCCTTGGAGCTCATCGGCACCACGAAATAGCTGGTGGACAGGGCAAAACGCCCGACCGGCGTCAACTGCTGGGTCGACCAGCGCAGGTTGCTCTCCAGCAGCGGCTGGGTGTTGATGAAGCTGGCCGACACCATCAGCGTGTAGCCGTCGGGGTCGGCATGGACCACGGATTCGGCGGCGATGCTGCCGCTGGCGCCGGGCTTGGGCTCGACCACCACGGGCGACTTCAGTATCTCGGCCATGGTCTGGGTCAGCACGCGCGTCTGCACGTCCACCACCCCGCCACCCGGGTACGGCACGATGACCTTGATGGGGCGCGAGGGATAGGGGTCCGCGGCCCACGCCGAGGCGGCCAGGCCGGCGCACCACAGCGCCGCAAACAGCGGGCGGAACAGGGTTCGGGATGTCATGAACGGTCTCCTTGTATGAGGGTTGAGGCGCCGGCTTGAGCGCGGCTGTTGGCCTCAACCTGTCATGATAGGTTAATCGCCCCTGTTTCGCAAGACCTGACATAACAGGTTTTGGGTGCGCTACACTTTGCCCAGCCCCCAGCGCTCACATGAACACCCTCGCCCCCGCTCCTGTTCCGGATTCGGCCGCCTCCGCGACGACGCCCCTCGAGGCGGCTCCGGCTCCGACCGCGCCCCTGCCCCTGTTCGCGCAGATCAAGGCCCGGCTGCGCCAGGACATCCTGGAAAAACGCCTCACGGCGGGGCAGAAACTGCCCTCCGAGGCCAAGCTGCAGGCCGCTTTCGGCGTCAGCCGCATCACCGTGCGGCAGGCGCTGGCCGAATTGCAGACCGAGGGCCTGATCGAAACCTTCAACGGCAAGGGCAGCTTCGTCACCCGCCCGGCCGACGCGCCGCGCCTGGGCATGCTGGCCGGCTACCACGACTTCATGCGCGCCCACGGCCGCGAGACCGGCGGGCGCATCCTCAGCGCGCGCACCGGCCCGGCGCCGCCGCATGTGGCGCGCGCGCTGCGGCTGCCCGCCGGCCAGCCGGTGAGCGCGGTGCGCACGGTGCGCACGGCCAACGGCATTCCGGTGTCCTACGCCCTGCTGTACTACGAGCCGACCCAGGGCCGTGAGCTGCTGGCCGAGCGGGTGCACCAGGAAGACGCCATGACCTTGCTCGAAACCGAGCTGGGCTTCCGACTGGAGTTCACCCAGATCAGCGCCACCGCCGTGCCGGCCGGCAGACGCCATGGCGTGCTGCTGGGCGTGCCGGCCGACACGCCGCTGCTGCGCATGCGCTTCATCCCCCACGACCTGACCGGTCAGGCACTGATCTACGCCGAGGTGTGGTTCCGGCCGGACCAGTTCACCTACCGGGCGGTGGTGCGGCGCTGAGACCTGTCGATCGCTCCAATTTCAAGGGTTTTCTGGCCGAGGCCGGCGTGGATGCTTCCTGGGCAGCTATGAATTACGAAGCGCTCAAGCCGTACCGGGCCCAGCGTCCGCGCCCGCCTCAACGCGCCGAGGTCGCCAGGCGCAGCGCCAGCCCGGCAAACACCACGGCCGTGGCCCGGTTCATCCCGGTCTGCACCCCGGGCGAGCGGCGCAGCCACTGCCCCAGGGTGCCGGCCAGGTAGGTGATCAGCCCAAACGCCAGCAAGGTGGCGAGGATGAACACCGCCCCGAGGGTGAGCACCTGCAGCGCCACCGGCCCGCGCGCCGTGTCGACGAACTGCGGCAAAAAGGCCAGGAAGAACAGCACCACCTTGGGATTGGTCAGGTTCATGACGATGCCTCGCAGAAACAGCCGCCCCGGCGCCACCGCCGGCGCCCCGGCACCGACCACGCCCGCGGCCGGTGCGCGCCAGGCCTGCCAGGCCAGGAACGCCAGGTAGGCCGCGCCGGCGAACTTCAGCACCGTGAACGCCGTGGCCGAGGCCGCGAACACCGCCGCCAGACCCAGCGCCACCGCCGCCGTGTGCACCAGCAAGCCGGTGCACAGGCCCAGCACCACGAAGACCCCGGCCTTGCGCCCTTGCGAGGCGGCCTGCATCAGCACGAACAGGTTGTCCGGCCCGGGCGTGAAGCCCAGCACCAGGGCGATGACGAAGAAGGCGGAGGTGGTGTCGAGGCTGGGCATGGCGAGCATCCGGAAGGTTGAGAGCACGGGCCAGGGTCGCGAAACCGCAAAATAGCCACGATTTCAGCCCCAGGCCGGCGTGGGGACTTCCTGGGCCGCTACAAATTCAGGAGCGCAGCCAGAACCCGCTTCAATCCGCCCGGTAGTTCGGCGCTTCCTTGGTGATCTGCACGTCGTGCACGTGCGATTCGCGGATGCCGGCGGCGGTGATCTGCACGAACTCGGCCTGCTCGCGCATGGCGTCGATGCTGGGGCAGCCGCAGTAGCCCATGCTGGCGCGCAGGCCACCGGCCTGCTGGAACAGGATGGCCACCACGCTGCCCTTGTAGGGCACGCGGCCTTCGATGCCCTCGGGCACCAGCTTGTCGGCGTTGGGGTTGCCGGTGCTGCTCTCTTGAAAGTAGCGGTCGGCGCTGCCCTGCTGCATGGCGCCGATGCTGCCCATGCCGCGGTAGCTCTTGTAGCTGCGGCCCTGGTACAGCACGATCTCGCCCGGCGCCTCTTCGGTGCCGGCGAACATGCCGCCCATCATCACGCTGCTGGCGCCGGCGGCAATCGCCTTGGCGATGTCGCCCGAGAAGCGGATGCCGCCGTCGGCGATCAGCGGCACGCCGCTGCCCTGCAAGGCGGTGGCCACGTTGTCGATGGCGGTGATCTGCGGCACGCCCACGCCGGCCACGATGCGGGTGGTGCAAATGCTGCCGGGGCCGATGCCGACCTTCACGCCGTCGGCGCCGACGTCGGCCAGCGCGCGCGCCGCCGCGCCGGTGGCGATGTTGCCGCCGATCACATCGACCTGCGGGTAGTTCTGCTTGACCCAGCGCACGCGCTCGATCACGCCCTGGCTGTGGCCGTGCGCGGTGTCGACGATCAGCGCATCGACGCCGGCCTTGACCAGCGCCTCCACCCGCTCCTCGGTGCCCGCGCCCACGCCCACGGCGGCGCCCACGCGCAGGCGCCCGGCGTCGTCGCGCGCGGCGTTCGGAAAGCTGGTCTGCTTGGTGATGTCCTTGACGGTGATCAGGCCCTTCAGGCGGTCGGTGTCGTCGATGATCAGCAGGCGCTCGAGCTTGTACTTGTTCAGCAGCAGCTTGGCGTCGGCGTGGCTGGCGCCCTCGCGCACGGTGATGAGCTTGTCGCGCGGGGTCATGATCTCGCGCACCGGCACGTCGTAGCGGGTTTCAAAGCGCAGATCGCGCCCGGTCACGATGCCGACCACGCGACCCTGGTCGATGACCGGAAAACCGCTGATGCCCAGCTCGTCCGACAGCTGCATCACCTGCAGCACGGTGTGTTCGGGGGTGATCACCACCGGGTCGCGCAGCACGCCGCTTTCGTAGCGCTTGACCTTGGCGACCTGGGCGGCCTGCTCCTGGGCCGTCAGGTTCTTGTGCACGATGCCGATGCCGCCTTCCTGGGCGATGGCGATGGCCAGGCGCGCCTCGGTGACGGTGTCCATGGCCGCTGAAACCAGCGGCAGATTCAGGCGGATGTGGCGGGAAAACTGGGTGGAAAGATCGACGTCCTTGGGCAGGACCTGGGAGAACGCCGGGACCAACAACACGTCGTCGAAGGTCAGCGCTTTGCCGAGAAGGCGCATGGTGAAAGCTCCAAAAAACGGATTCTACTGGAGCGCTCCCGCCCCTGCGCCGGCCAGGGTAAGCCCGGCGCCAGCCCGTTGCGCCAGAAGCGAAATGACACGCATTTTTCTTTGTACGTGAGGATGGGGTGGTGCAAACTTCGTGCTGAACCCCAAGTCTCCCCCGCGTTTGAGGGGGCTACACTCCAGCCATGAAACTGATTTTCCGCGCCCTGATGACCGCGCTGGCCCTGACGGCCAGCCTGTCGGCCACGGCCCAGTACCAGTGGATCGACAAGGACGGCCGCCGCGTGTTCAGCGACCGGCCGCCGTCGGCGGAGGTTCCGCAGGGCAACATCCTGTCACAACCGCGCGGCGCACGCCCCGCCACCACCACCGCCGCGGTGACCCGCCCCGCGACACCGGCCACCTCGGCGGCGTCCGCTGCCGCCGCCGCCAGCGCGCCAGCCCCGTCGGGGGTGGACAAGGCCCTGGAAGAGAAAAAAAAGCAGGCCGAGGCCGCCGAAGCCGCCAAGGTGAAAGCCGAGCAAGAACGCGTGGCCGCCGCCCGCAGCGAGAACTGCAAGCGTGCCATGAACGCCAAGGCCGGGCTGGACTCGGGCATCCGCATGGGCCGCATGAACGACAAGGGCGAGCGCGAGATCCTCGACGACACCCAGCGCGCGGCCGAGCAGCGGCGCCTGGAAGCCATCATCGCGCAAGACTGCAAATAGCCTGGATTAAGGTGAAAAACCGGCATTGGCCGGCGCCGAATCATCCTGTTTGGCTATTAAAACAGGAGCGGTTCACCACCCCATCGGCGCGCCCGCCCGGCGCGCTTTTTCATGCCCCGACTATCGGGCCGCTCAATACCCGGGCTTGGCCCCCGGCCGCCGCTTGGCGAACAGGCCGGCCGTGCGCGCGCCCTGCCGGCCGAAGCGCTCACGCCGCGCCAGCTTGGGGTCGACGCGCAGCGCGCGCCAGACCTCCACCCGATCGCCCTCGCGCAGCGCGTGTTCAAGCCCGGTCTTGCGGCCCCACACCCCGACATGGCCGGGGCCCAGGTCGATGTCCGGATAGCGCGCGGCCAGGCCGCTGGCCGCCAGCGCGTCGCCCACCGTGCTGCCGGCCGGCAAGCTGAGCGCGGTCTCCTCGAGCTGGCGCGGCCCCGGCGCGTAGGCCACGGTGACCCCGAGCAGCGGCGCCGTCATGACGCGCCGTACACCGTTTCGGCGCGCTTGACGAAAGCGTCCACCAGGCTGCCGGCGATCTTGTCGAACACCGGACCGACCAAGGTGGCCAGCAGGGTGCTGGAAAAACCGTAGTCCATGGTCAGGTCGACACGGCAAGCCCGCTCGCCGCCACCGCCGACGGGGGTAAAGCGCCACACCCCTTCCAGCTTGGAGAACGGGCCATCGACCAGGTGCAGCTTGACCTCGCGCTCGGGCACATGCTCGTTGCGGGTGGTGAACGTCTGCTTGACGCCCTTGAAGGCGATCCCCACCTCGGCCGTCATGCCGTTCTCGACACGCGCCAGCACCCGGCCGTGGTCGCACCAGGGCAGAAACTCGGGGTAGCGCTCGACGTCGACCACCAGGTCGAACATCTCCCGTGCGCTGTACCAGATGAGGACGGACTTGTGGACGGATTTCATAGAATGCGGGCCAACCGACGATTCTAGGGCGTCCCCATCCCGGGCGTGCCCATCCCGCGGCCCCCACGCCCGGCGCTTGCATTGCGCACGCTGCACGCCATATAGCTCCCCATGGCCACCAAGAAACCCAAGGCACCCAACCCCGTCATCGCCGACAACAAGAAAGCCGCCTTCAACTACTTCTTCGAGGAGCGGTTCGAGGCCGGCATGGTGCTGGAAGGCTGGGAAGTGAAGGCCTTGCGCGCCGGCAAGGCGCAGCTGACCGACGGTTACGTGGTGATTCGCGGCGGCGAGCTGTTCGTCATCGGCTGCCAGATCAACCCGCTGGGCACGGCCAGCACCCACGTGCGACCGGATTCGGTGCGCTCAAAAAAGCTGCTGATGCACGGCGAGGAAATCCGCCGCCTGATCGGCAAGGTCGAGCAAAAAGGTTACACCCTGGTGCCCATCAACCTGCACTGGAAAAACGGCCGGGTGAAGTGCGAAATTGCCCTGGCCAAGGGCAAGGCCACGCACGACAAGCGCGACACCATCCGCGAGCGCGAAGGCAAGCGCGAGGTCGAGCGCGCGATGAAACAGCGCCAGCGCTGACACCCGCGCCACGCCGACCGCGCTGGGCCGCACTGGATCGCCACGGCGTGGCGCGAACGCCGCACCAGGCCAAAAAGCCCGAGACAAGCTCATGCGCAAGACGCATTTCGCGGCACTTCTCGTGTAGCATCCCCTGCAACCGTGCAACAAATGGTCAGACCAAGTTGCACGGTCGTGGCGGCTGATTTCCGCCCGGTGGACACACAAGAATAAGAGGGCTTCATCTCATGCGCGAATCGTCCTTGCGTCGCCGTCAACTGGTGGGCTCGGCCCTGGGGTTGGCATCGTCTCTTGCCTGGGCCCAGACCGGCGGCTCAGGATCGAATCAACCGACCGACGGGGCCTACGACCAGATCATGCGCGTGCGCAAGATCATCGTCGCCGTGCCCCCCGACCAGCCGCCCTACGGCTTCATGGACACCGACTTCAGCCTCCGCGGCCTGGACGTGGACATGGCCCGCTACATCGCCAGCAAGCTGGGCGTGCAAGCCGATCTGGTGCCGGTGGTCAGCGCCAACCGCATCCCCTACTTGCAAAGCGGCAAGGTACAGCTGGTCATCTCTACCCTGGGCAAGAACCCAGAGCGTGAAAAGCAGATCGACTTCGCCGCCGCCTATTCGCCGTTCTTTCAGGCCGTGTTCGGCCCCAAGACACTGAGTGTGCGCACCGCCGCCGACCTGTCCGGCAAGACCATCGCCGTCACCAAGGGCGCGCTGGAAGACATCGAGCTGACCAAGCTGGCGCCGCCCAACGCCGACATCCGGCGCATGGACGACAACACCAAGACCGCCTCCGCCTTCGTCGCCGGCCAGGCGCAGCTGGTGGCCATGGGCGCCTCGGCGGCCGGCATGTTGATGGTGCGCAACCCCAAGCTGGACATGGAATACAAGCTGCTCATCAAGGACAGCCCCAACTACGTCGGCGTCGCCAAGGGCGAGGACCGCCTGCGCCTGATGGTCAACGGCATCATCGCCGAGGCCAAGAAGTCCGGCGAACTGGATCGCCTGGCGCGCAAATGGCTGGGTCGCCCGGCCGGCGATCTGCCGCTCTGAGCCGCGCCAAAATCTGTGCCGCGCTGTCAAGGGCGCGGTTTTTTGTTGTCCGACCATCAGGAAAAGGGAGCCCCTCCACCATGTCTCAAGCCCGCCGCTTCTGGCTGAAAAGCCTTGCCGCCCTCGTCCCCGCCGCGCTCGCGCTCGGCTCCGTCACGGCCCACGCGCAAAACGCGCTGGACGAGGTGATGAAGGCCAAGAAGATCATCATCGCCATCCCCACCGACTTCCCACCCTATGGTTTCGTCGGCACCGACCTGAAGCCCCAGGGCCTGGACATCGACATGGCCAACCTGATCGCGCAAAAGCTTGGCGTGGCCATCGAGCTGGCCCCGGTGACCAGCGCCAACCGCATCCCCTACCTGCAAACGGGCAAGGCCGCGCTGGTCATCTCCACCCTGGGCAAGAACCCCGAGCGCGAGAAAGTCATCGACTTCACCTCCGCCTACTCGCCCTTCTTCCAGGCCGTGTTCGCCGCCAAGAGCATGCCCATCACCAGCTTTGCCGACCTGAACGGCAAGAGCGTGGGCGTGACGCGTGGCGCCATCGAGGACCAGGAGCTCTCCCGCGTGGCCCCGACCGGCGCCGAGATTCGCCGCTTCGAGGACAACAACGCCACCGTGGCGGCCTTTGTCTCTGGCCAGGTGCAGCTGATCGCCACCGGCGCCTCGGTGGCCGGCAACATGATGGCGCGCAACCCCCAGCTGAACGCCGAATACAAGCTGCTGCTGAAGGACAGCCCCAACTTCATCGGCGTGGCCAAGGGCGAGGACAAGCTGCGCCTGAAGGTCAACGAGATCATCGCCGAGGCCAAGAAGGCGGGCGAGCTCGACCGCATGGCCAAGCGCTGGCTGGGTCGCCCGGCCGGCGACCTGCCGCAGTAAACCGGTCGCGGCCCGGTGCGCGTCCAGCTTGACTTTGCCGCCGTCCTGGCGGAATGGCCCCTGCTGCTCCACGGCGTCTACTGGACGCTCGGGCTGACGGTCATCTCCGCCCTGATCGGCGTGGCCCTGGGCGTGGCCTGCGCCTGGGCGCGCAGCCGCGGGCCAAGCTGGCTGCGCTGGGTGGTGGGCACCTACGTGGAGCTGATCCGCAACACGCCCTTCATCGTGCAGCTGTTCTTCATCTTTTTCGGTCTGCCGGCCGCCGGCGTGCGCCTAACGCCGGAGCTGGCCTCGGTGATCGCCATGGTGGTGAACCTGGGCGCCTATTCGACCGAAATCGTGCGCGCCGGCCTGCAAGCCACGCCGCGCGGCCAGATCGAGGCCGCGCAAAGCCTGGCGCTGACCCCCTTGCAGGTGTTCATGCGCGTGGTGCTGCCGCCGTCGCTGGCGCGCGTGTGGCCAGCGCTGGTCAGCCAGATCATCATCGTCATGCTCGGCTCGGCGGTGTGCGGACAGCTGTCCACGCCCGAGCTGAGCTACGCCGCCAACCTGATCCAAAGCCGCAACTTCCGCGCCTTCGAGGCCTTCCTGATCGCCACGCTGATCTACCTGCTGCTGGCCATGGCGCTGCGGCAGTTGCTGATGTGGATGGGGCCGCGTTTTCTGTTCGGGCGAAAGGGTTAGCCGCCATGGTCGATTTTTCCCTGCTCGACGTGTTGCGCAACCTGGCCCTGGCCGCGCGCTGGACCATCGTGCTGTCGCTGATCGCCTTCCTGGGCGGTGGCCTGGTCGGCCTGACCCTGCTGGTGCTGCGCATCGGCCGTTCGCCGGCGGCGCGCACTTTCGTCAAGGCCTATGTCGAGCTGTTCCAGGGCACGCCGCTGCTGATGCAGCTGTTTCTGGCCTACTTCGGCCTGGCGCTGTTCGGCTTTCGCACCTCGGCCTGGACCGCCGCGGCGCTGGCGCTGACGTTGTACAGCAGCGCCTTTCTGGCCGAGATCTGGCGCGGCTGCGTGGAAGCCATTCCGCGCGGCCAGTGGGAAGCGGCGCAAAGCCTGGCCTTGAACTGGCGCGAACAATTGCGCCACGTCATCCTGCCGCAGGCGCTGCGCATCGCCATTCCGCCCACGGTGGGTTTTCTGGTGCAGGTCGTCAAGGGCACGGCGCTGGCCTCGATCATCGGCTTCATCGAGCTGACCAAGGCCGGCACCATGATCGCCAACGCCACCTTCCGCCCTTTCTTGGTGTACGGCTGCGTGGCGCTGCTGTACTTCGTGCTGTGTTTTCCGGTAAGCCTGATGGCGCGCCGGCTGGAGGCCAAGCTGAATGCCCCCCATCGTTGACATTCAAGGGTTGCGCAAGTCCTACGGCGCGCACGAGGTGCTGCGCGGCGTCGATCTGCAGGTGGCGCGCGGCGATGTGGTCGCCGTCATCGGCCGCAGCGGCTCGGGCAAGAGCACGCTGCTGCGCTGCGTGAACGGGCTGGAAGAGTTCCAGCACGGCAGCGTCGGCGTGGATGGCCGCACCCTGCACCAGCGCGACCCGGCGGCGCTGCGCGAGCTGCGCCAGCGGGTGGGCATGATCTTCCAGGGCTTCAACCTGTTCCCGCACCTGAGCGTCGGGCGCAACATCATGCTGGCGCCGACCCTGGTGCGCCGCCAGGGCGGCGCCCAGGCCGAACAGGCCGCGCGCGCCCTGCTGGCGCGCGTGGGCCTGGCCGAGAAATTCGACGCCATGCCGGATCAGCTGTCCGGCGGCCAGCAGCAGCGCGTGGCCATCGCCCGCGCCCTGGCCATGGAGCCGGCGGTGTTGCTGTGCGACGAAATCACCAGCGCGCTCGACCCGGAGCTGGTCGGCGAAGTGCTGAAAGTGGTTGAAACCCTGGCCGCCGAGGGCATGACCCTGCTGATGGTCACGCACGAGATGGGTTTCGCGCGCAAGGTGGCGGACCGCGTGGTGTTCATGCACCAGGGCCTGATCCACGAGGCCGGCCCACCCCAGCAGTTGTTCGACAGCCCGGCCACGCCCGAGTTGCGGCAATTTTTGGCCGCCCTGCACTGACCGTACCGACCTTGATTAGCTACTTTATTGATAGCTACTCAGGATTTTCTGGCGCCGGCCAACGGCTATTTTGGCCCTGAATTGGGCGAACACGGGAAGCGCTCAGGCGCGCAGCGGCACCAGGCGCCAGGGCGCGTCGCCAGGCCGACGCCGCAGCAGCAGATCGATGTTGGGGTGCGCGCCGGGGCGTTGGCGCGCGTCCTCGGTGTGTTCGGCGAACCAGGCCAGGCCTTGTTGCACGGCGGCGGCGTTCAGCTCGCCGCCGAAGGCCTGGGCCAGCGCGTGGTAGACGCGCAGCGACCCCATCTTGCCCGGCGCCGCCGGAACATGGTGCAGCACCGCGCCGCTGGCGTCCAGTACATCCAGGCCGCGCAGCCCATCGGTGGGCGGCAGGGTGGCCAGGGTGTCCTGGAAGTTCATGCCAGCTCTTCCTTGCGGATGCGCACGATCGGCGCCAGCACGCTGGGCAGGCCTTGCAGCTGGGCCAGGGCGGCGTTCATGGCGCCTTCGCGCGCATCGTGGGTCAGGATGATCAGGTCGGTCTGGGTGCTGCCCTCGCCGCCCACCTCGTCGGCCTCGCGCTGCAGCAGCGCGTCGATGCTGATGCCGGCCTCGGCCAGGATAGCGGCCACGCGCGCCAGCACGCCGGCCTGGTCGGCCACGCGCAGGCGCAGGTAGTAGCTGGTGACGACCCGCTCCATCGGCAGCACGTCCACGTCGCGCATCTGCCCAGGGTGGAAGGCCAGGTGCGGCACGCGGTGCTGCGGGTCGCTGGTGGCCAGGCGGGTCACGTCCACCAGATCGGCGATGACGGCGCTGGCCGTCGGCTCGCTGCCGGCGCCCTTGCCGTAGTACAAGGTGGTGCCCACGGCGTCGCCCTGCACGACCACGGCGTTCATGGCGCCCTCGACGTTGGCGATCAGGCGCTTGGCCGGCACCAGCGTGGGGTGCACGCGCAACTCCACGCCCTCGCCTTCGCGCCGCCGGGTCAGGCCCAGCAGCTTGATGCGGTAGCCCAGCTGCTCGGCGTAGCGGATGTCGGTGGCCGACAGCTTGGTGATGCCCTCGACGTAGGCCTTGTCAAACTGCACCGGAATGCCGAAGGCGATGGCGCTCATCAGCGTCGCCTTGTGCGCGGCATCGACGCCCTCGATGTCGAAGGTCGGATCGGCCTCGGCGTAGCCCAGACGCTGGGCTTCTTTCAGCACCACCTCGAAATCCAGCCCCTTGTCGCGCATCTCGGACAGGATGAAGTTGGTGGTGCCGTTGATGATGCCGGCGATCCACTGGATGCGGTTGGCCGTCAGGCCCTCGCGCAGCGCCTTGATGATGGGGATGCCGCCGGCCACGGCGGCCTCGAACGCCACCATCACGCCTTTTTCCTGCGCCGCCTCGAAAATCTCGGTGCCGTGCACGGCCAGCAGCGCCTTGTTGGCGGTGATGACGTGCTTGCCGGCGGCAATCGCCTCCATGACCAGGGTGCGGGCGATGCCGTAGCCGCCGATCAGCTCGATAACGATCTCGATCTCGGGGTTGGCGATGACTTGGCGTGCATCGGCCACCACCTGGACGTCGGGGCCAACGACCTGCCGCGCGCGCTCGGTGTCCAGGTCGGCCACCATGGTGATCTCGATGCCGCGGCCGGCGCGGCGCTTGATTTCTTCCTGGTTGCGTCGCAGCACGTTGAAAGTGCCGCCACCGACGGTTCCGATGCCCAGCAGGCCGACTTGGATGGCTTTCATCTCAGATTCTTTGGTTTTCAGGTGTCAAACAATGTGCTGGCCGGCGCCCATCAAGCCCGGGCAGCTTCTTTTTTGGGAGCCATCGGCACCACCGAGCTGGCCTTGGCGTGGCGCTGGCGGTACTGCTCCAGGAATTTGGCCAGGCGGTGGATGGCCTCGCGCAGGTCGTCCTCGTGCGGCAGGAACACGATGCGGAAATGCTGGTGGTCGGGGTAGTTGAAGCCCGAGCCCTGCACCAGCATCACGCGCGTGGCGCGCAGCACTTCCATGAAGAACTGGCGGTCGTCGTCGATCGGGTACAGCTTGGGATCAAGCCGCGGGAACATGTACAGCGCCGCCTGCGGCTTGACGCAGCTGACCCCCGGAATGGCGGTGATCAGCTCGTAGGCCAGATCGCGCTGGCGGCGCAGGCGCCCGCCTTCCTTGATCAGGTCGTTGATGCTCTGGTAGCCGCCCAGCGCGGTCTGGATCGCCCACTGGCCCGGCACGTTGGAGCCCAGCTTGAGGTTGGCCAGCATGTTCAGGCCTTCGATGTAGTCGCGCGCCGCCGCCTTGGGGCCGGACACAATCATCCAGCCGGCGCGGTAGCCGCAGCTGCGGTAGGCCTTGGACAGCGAGTTGAAGGTCAGCGTCAGCACGTCGGTCGACAGGCTGCCCATGGCGGTGTGCTTGACGCCTTCGTACAGCACCTTGTCGTACACCTCGTCGACCAGCAGCACCAGGTCGTGCTCACGCGCGATCTGGATGATGCCCAGCAACGTCTCGTCGGAGTACAGCGCGCCGGTCGGGTTGTTCGGGTTGATGACCACGATGCCGCGCGTGCGCGGGGTGATCTTGGCGCGCATGTCGGCCAAATCGGGCATCCAGCCGTCGTCCTCGCGGCACACGTAGTGCACCGGCTTGCCGCCCGACAGGCTGGTGGCGGCCGTCCACAGCGGGTAGTCGGGCGAGGGCACCAGCAGTTCGTCGCCGTCGTTCAAGAGCGCGTTGGTGGCCATGCCGATCAGCTCGCTGGCGCCGTTGCCCAGGTAGATGTCGTCCAGCGTTACCCCGGCGATGCCCTGCTGCTGCGAGTAGTGCATCACCGCCTTGCGCGCGGCGAAGATGCCCTTGCTGTCCGAATAACCGGCCGAATCGGGCAGGTTGCGGATCATGTCCTGCTGGATTTCCTCGGGCGGATCAAAGCCGAACGGGGCCATGTTGCCGATGTTCAGCTTGATGATCTTCTGGCCCTCGTCCTCCATCTGCTTGGCGGCGTCCACGATCGGGCCGCGTACGTCGTACAGCACGTTGGCCAGCTTGGCCGACTTGTGGATCGTTTTCATGCAAATACACCTCTCGGACACGGGTTCGCGGCAGCGAAACCTACAATTGGAACACATCCACCCTCCCGCATGCCTTCGCCCAAATGAAATTCCAGCCCGATCACCTCGACTCCGCCGTCACCGGCTACGGCCCCGGCTGGATCACGGTGGCGGGCCAGCGCATCACCCACAGCCTGATCCTGCGCAGCGATGGCCGGCGCGAGACCTGGGCCTGCGCGCGTTTCGAGGATTTGTCGGCCGAGCTGTTCGCGCCGCTGATCGACAGCCGGCCCGAATTGGTGGTGTTTGGCAGCGGTTCGCGGCTGCGTTTTCCCAAGCCGGCCTGGATCCGCCCGTTGATCGAGGCCCGGATCGGACTGGAGAGCATGGACACCCCGGCCGCCTGCCGCACCTACAACATCTTGGCCGGAGAAGGCCGTCAGGTGGTGGCGGCTTTACTGCTGGAGACAGACGACTGACAGGTGGATCGGTTAAAATAAGGAGGTGGCAATTGTTGCCGTCTTTTCTCGCGCATGCGCACCCCCGGGCAGCGCGAGATTTGCTTTTTGGCGCAGCATTTTGCCAACTCGCTCAGCAATATTCCGGAGATCAAAGAACCCATGGCAGTCGTCGTCAACAAACCCCTCCCCGAATTCGAAGCGATGGCCACCGGCGACATCAAGGTCACCAATACCTCCCATACCGGCCAAGCCCTGATCCTGTATTTTTACCCCAAGGACAACACCCCTGGTTGCACCACCGAGGCGATGCAGTTCCGCGACAAGTACAAGGATTTCGTCAAGGCCGACGCGGTGGTATTTGGCGTCAGTCGCGACAACATGAAATCACACGACGATTTCAAGGCCAAGCTTGAATTGCCTTTCGAGCTGATCGCCGACACCGAGGAGAAAATGTGCCACATGTTCGGCGTGGTGAAAAATAAAATCATGTACGGCAAAAAGGTCAAGGGCATTGAACGCAGCACCTTCCTGATCAATGCCGAGGGCCTGCTGGTGCAGGAGTGGCGCGGCCTGAAAGTGCCAGGCCACGTGGACGACGTGCTGAAGGCCGTCAAAGTCCTGAAAAAAGCCGCCTGAGCCGCGTGGCCGCCCGCCCCGTGGCGGCCACGCCCGCTCATGCATAATGGATCGGAATGCTGTTGCCTCCGATCCGTTTGCGCCCCGATCAAGCCGCCTTGGCCGACCAGGCGGCTTTTTCATTTGTCCCGCGGGCGTCGCGCCCGCGGCGTGACTCACGTTCGATCCTTCGCTGACCCGCATGCCTTTGCCTCCCCCGCCCGCCAAACGCGGCGCCCGGCTCGCGCCGGACGTCATTGACCTGGCCACGCGCCGCGCGGCCGGCACCGCCCGCGCCCCGGACACCCCCAGCGCCCGCCCCCAGCGCACCAACAAGTCGCCGCGCCTGTTGACCCCGGCCGAGGTGCCGGCGCCCCCGGCACCGGTGG
>JAIUOM010000009.1 GCA_020161215.1 Pseudomonadota bacterium | reverse complement strand
CGATGCGGCGCCCTTGGCAAAGGCCAGCGGCTCCTCGGGCGGCTTGAAGGCCAGCTCCTTGGCGTGGTCGGCGTAGTTCAGGCCCAGCGCCAACACGGTACGCGGCCGATTGGGCGGCGTGGGCGCCAGCGGCGGCAGCCACACCACGTCGTCAAAACCGACGCGGCGACCGCGGTAGGCGGGGGTGAGCAATTCGAGCTGGCCGTCACGCTCGACAGCATCGTGCACGGCGCCGGCCCAGGCGATGCGGGCGTGTTTCATGGGGCCTCCTTCGTCATCGTGTGCGTGAGCGGCTCGAAGCCCGGCGCGCTGATCTCCACGCGGTCACCGGCCTTGACGCGCGGGCGCGTGCCGTCGGCCAGCGAATCGGTGCCCAGCATCAGCACGTCGCCGGGCTGAAGGGTCATGAATTCGCCCACGTCGCGCAGCAGCGTCGCAGCATCGCGCACCAGGGTGGACAGATCGACGGTCTGCGCGTCCATGTCGTTGACGCGCAACGTCAGTTTCAGCTTGGCCACATCGGCCGGCGTCGCGAGCGTGCGCGGCGTGGCGCCGCAGACCAGAAAACGGTCGCGGTTGCGAAAGCGGATGGCGGGGCGGTAGTAGCTGTCGTGCGGCAGGCTCAGGTCGGACAGCAGCACGGCGCCGACAACCGGGGCGGGCCAGCCTTTGACCGCTTCGTCGGCGCGCCCGATGACCAGGCCCACGGAGGCGCCCACCTCGACTTCGCCCTGCACCGGCACCTCGGCCCCGCAAGGCGCAAAGGTGTTGGCGGTCTTGACGTAGAGCACCGGCGCCTTGGCGGCGGCCTTGTAAGGCGCCTCGGTCATCTTGGGCGCCCACAGATCGAACTCGCGGTTGAAGTTGAGCAGCGTGCCGTAGACGGTGCCCTCGGGCAGCCAGCGGCGCTGGTTGGGGTGGAATGGCTGCGGCGTGCTCATGCTGCGGCCTCCGTCAGCAAGGTGGTGGTGGCGTGTTCGCCCATGTCGTTGGTCTCCTCGGGAAGGTCACTTTGCTGCAGGGCGATCAACTCGTCCAGCAGCGCATACAGCTGGGCCATCTTGTTCTGGCCCATGTGGGCTTCGATGTCGTCGTAATGCGCGCCGATCGTGGGCGACAGCGACTCGACCAAGGCCAGGCCACCTTGTGTCGCCTGCACCACGCTGCGGCGCGCATCGTCCTCGCGGCGCGCGCGGCGGATCAGGCCATCACGCTCCATGCGTGTCAGCACCCCCGTCAGGCTGGGGCCCAGCAGGTGCGCCTCGCGCGCCAAACGGCCGGTGTCCAAGCCTTGGGCATGCGCCGGCTCAGCCAGCACGCGCAGCACGCGCCACTGTTGGTCCGACAGACCATGCGCACGCAGCGCAGGGCGCCGGTGCTGCATCACCGCCTCGCGCGCTTTCAGCAGCAGCAGCGGCAAATTGCGGTGGGCGAATGGGGTCTGGTTCGGCATTTATTTAATGTATTAAATAAATGCGCCCGATGCAAGCCCTGATCTGCGCAAGGACACCCTAGGGATTACCCGAAGTCAGAGTTCGGAGCGGGGATGGCGGTAGTCGAGCTGGCGCAGGATGCGCAGGGTTTCCCGGGCCAGGGCGCCGATGGAGCGCGAAGCTGGAATAGCCAGTTTCAGGTGATTCCACGTCGCGGGAGGACCAATGGGAGCCCACGTCAGCCGCTCGGGATGGGCGGCGATGTTCAGGGCGCTTTCCGGCAGGATGGAACAAGCCAGGCCCCGCTCGACCACCGACAAGGCGGTGTGCACACCCCCCACCTCGGCGATCACGCGCAGTTCGATCTGGCGCGGTTGCAGCACGCTGTCGACCAGGGTGCGAATCGGGTTGGGGGTGCTGGGCAGCACCATCTCGAAGCCCGTGAGCGCCGCCAGACCCACCTGTTCGGGCAAGCGAGAGCCGGCCGGAGCCACCAGCATCAGGCGCTCGCGCAGCAGCGATTCAAACTTGAGCAGCGGTGTCGGCGCCGGGTCGAACAACAGGCCCACGTCGATGCGGCCGGCGATCAGCGCGTCGCGCAAGGACAGGCTCAGGCCTTCGACGATGGTGATCAACGCATCCGGAAAGCGCTCGCGAAAACGCCCGATCAACGGCACGCTCATGGCGATCGCCACCCGGTGCGGCAGCCCCACGACCAGCCGCCCACGCGGCGTCGCATGCATCTCGCGCAACTGGAAACGCGCCCGCGCCGCGGTGTTCAGCATCAACTTCGCATGCTCCAGCATCGCCCGTCCAGCGTCCGTCTGCGTCACGCCCCGGCCTGTGCGCTCGAACAGGCGCTGGCCCAACTCCTCCTCGAGCAGGGCGACCTGGCGGCTCAAACTGGGTTGGGCCAGGTTGTGAACCACCGCCGCGCGGCTGAAGCTGCCGCATTCGGCGACCGAGACAAAATATTCCAGCTGCTTCAGATCCATAGCTCAAACACATAGCTGATATAGGTGAAAAGCAGTTTAGCGTGTGCCGATAGTCCGGGAAACTTGGGTCATTCCCATCCACATACGAGACCCAGCATGAAGCGATTTGAATCCAAGGTGGCCATCGTCACCGGTGCCGGCTGCGTCGGCGCCGGCTGGGGCAATGGCCGGGCGATGGCCGTGCAGTTGGCCGAGGAAGGCGCCCGGGTGCTGGCGGTGGACCGCGATCCCGAGCGCCTGGCCGAAACGCTGGAGCGCGCCGGTGCCGCGCGCGACGCCATCGACACCTTCGCCTGCGACGTCACCAGCACCGACAGCGTGCGCGCCATGGTCGAGCACTGCCTCGCCCGGCACGGCACCATCGACGTGCTGATCAACAACGTCGGCGGTTCGGCCGCGGGCGGCCCCGTCGAGCTGAGCGAGCAAGCCTGGGACATGCAGATCAATGTGAACCTGAAAAGCGTGTTTCTGACCTGCAAGCACGTGCTGCCCACGCTGATCGCCAAGAAGAGCGGCGCCATCGTCAACGTGGCGTCGACGTCCGGCTTGCGCTGGACCGGCAGCGCCCAGGTGGCCTACGCCGCCGCCAAGGCCGGCGTGATCCAGCTGTCGCGCGTGGTGGCGGTGCAGCACGCCGCCAGCGGCGTGCGCGCAAACACCGTCGTACCCGGCCAGCTGCACACGCCCATGGTCGAGGCACGTCTGGCCGGCCAACGCTCTGGCGGCGACGTCGAGGCCTTGCTGGCCACACGCGTCAAACGCATCCCGCTCGGCTTCATGGGCGACGGCCGAGACACCGCCCGCGCGGCCCTGTTCCTGGCCAGCGACGAGGCACGCTTCATCACCGGCACCGAGCTGGTGGTGGATGGCGGCATGGTCGCTCGCTGCGATTGATACCCACGTTCAACCTTTCTGGAGACACATGATGATGAAAAAAAGCAAGTTGCTGCTGCTGCTGAGCCTGGCACTGACCGCGACCACACCCACGCTGGCCCAGTCCAGCGGCAAGCCGGTCCGTATCGTGGTGACCTTCGCGCCCGGCGGGCCGGTGGACACCATGGCGCGCACGATTGCAGACCCCCTGGCCAAGGCCTTGGGCCGCACCGTGATCGTGGACAACAAGCCCGGCGCCAACGGCGCGATTGGCGCCAACGATGTGCTGCGTTCGGACGCGGATGGCAGCGTGATGTGGCTCACCAGCGTCGGGGCCGCGGCGATCAACCAGGCGATCTACCCCAAGCTGTCCTACAACATGCAAAAGGACTTCGCCCCGGTCTCGCTGGTGGCCAACAACGTCGAGCTGTTCGTGGTCAACGCCAACTCCCCGGCCAAGGACGCGGCCGAGTTCGTGGCCACCGCCAAGACCAAGAAGGATTCGCAGCCCATCGCCTCGTCGGGCAAGGGCAGCATTCCGCACCTGGCGCTGTTGCAGCTGCAACAGGCGGCCGGCGTCGATCTTCTGCATGTGCCCTACAACGGCATGGCGCCCGCGCTCACCAACGTGCTGGGCGGCCAGGTGGCTGGCGTGTTCGCCGATGTGCCGGCGGTGATGGGCTACGTCAAGTCCGGCAAGCTCAAGGCGCTGGGCATTGCCTCCAAGACCCGCCACCCTCTGCTTCCTGACGTCAAGACCTTCGAGGAGCAGGGTTTCAAAGCGGTAGACACCAACAACTGGTACGCACTGTTCGTCTCCTCCAAGACCCCGCCCGAGACGATCAAGAGCCTGAATCAGGCGGTACGCCAGGCAGTGGCCGACCCGGCGGCCAGCGCACGCATCACCGAGTCGGGCGCTGAGCCGAAGTCGTCCTCGCCTGAGGAAATGGGCGCGTTGCTGAAGGCCGATGCCGACAAGTGGACCAAGCTGATCAAGTCGCGCAACATCACGGGGGACGAATGAGCACACCCCACACGCGCGTGCCCTTGGTCGTGCCGGGCACCCGCCCCGAGCTTCAGGCGGTCGAAGCCGGCATTCTGAAAGAACGCGGTCGCATTTCGCTGCTCTACCAGGCGCTGCTCAACAGCCCCGCCATCGCGCAGGGCTGGGAAGCGATGCTCACCGCGGTGCGCAACCGCACGCAGGTGCCGGCCGAGCTGCGCGAGTTGATCATCCTGCGCGTCGCCGTGCTGAACCGCGCCCAGTTCGAGTACGACGCCCACGCGCCCATCGCGCTGAAGGCGGGCGTGTCGCAGGACAAAATCGAGGCCATCCGTGAGAGCGAGCTGTCGAACGCGTTCAGCGCTGAAGAGCGGCTGTTGCTGCAGATGACCGACCATATGACGCGCGACATCGAGGTGCCGGACGATCTGATGCGTCAGGTCACGGACCGGTACGCGCCGGGCGTGGTGGTTGAACTGGTGGCCACCGTGGCGGCTTACAACATGGTGTCGCGCTTTCTGGTGGCGCTGCACATTGCCCACTGAGGCCGGTCGTGCCAGCCATGACCGAATTCCTGGGGCTGTTTGATTCCCCCACCCCGCCGACGATGGACGGCAACCACGGCCCAAGCTGGTGGCGCGACGTGCAAAGCCAGCAGTGGCGCGCCTACGCCGGTGCCCTGGCTTCCCCCGGCCCTGGGTGGACCGCCTTGACCCCACTCAACCGCATCGAGGGCGCCAGCCCAAGCGAGGCGGCGGCGTTCCATTACGTGGTGGAGACCGACATTCCGCCGCATGCCGAGGCCGACTTCAACGCCTGGTACGACACCGAACACCTGCCCGGCCTGGCACGCGTGCCCGGCACCGTGCTGGCGCGCCGCTACCGACGCGACACCGGCGGCCCGCGCTACATCGCCTGCTACGACATCCAGGCCCCTGAGGTGCTGGAGCGCCCCGAATGGCTCGCCATTCGGCATACGCCCTGGAGCGCACGCGTTCGGCCCTTGTTTCTCAACACGCGGCGGCTGATGCACGCCCGCGTCCCACCCGCATTGACATGAGCGAAACCACCTCCCCTGAACAGGTCATCCAGACCTACCGCGACGTGCCCAGTCCGGTCCGCATCCGTCTGCCGGCTGGTGCGTGCGACAGCCATGTCCATATTTTTGGACCGCGCGACCAGTTTCCCTACGCGCCCGGCCTGCGCAGCACGCCGGCCGAGGCGCCCAAGGAAAAGCTGTTCGCGCTGCACCAGCGCCTGGGCATTTCGCGCTGCGTGATCGTGCAGTCCGTCACCCACGGCATGGACAACCGCGTGGTCGAAGACGCCATCGACGCCGGTGGCGGTCGTTACCTGGGCGTGGCGCTGGTGCCCGTGGATGTATCGCTCGCCGAGCTGACGCGCTTGGCATCGCGCGGGTTCCGCGCCGTGCGCTTTCACTTCATGCAACACCTCAGCGGCGGCTACCAGGTCGAAGAGGTGCTGCGCCTCACCCCGCAGCTGGCCGACGTCGGCATGCATTTGCAGGTCCATTTCGAGAGCGAGCTGGTGCACACCGTCGGCCAGGCCTTGCGCCAAAGCGCGGTGCCGGTGGTGATCGATCACATGGGCCGCGTCGACGCCACTCTCGGCGCGGACCACGCCGACTTTCAGGCTTTGATGCGGCTGCTGGATGCCCCCCGCATGCACGTCAAGGTCAGCGGCGTCGACCGCATCGAGGCGAGCGCCCGCGCGGGCAGCGGCTACCCCCAGGGCGTCGAGCTGGCCAGGCAGTTGGTGCAGAACTTCCCCGACCGTTGCGTGTGGGGCCTGGACTGGCCCCACCCCAACCACACCCATGTGCCCGACGACGGCGAATTGGTGAACGCCCTCGCACGGATCGCACCGACCACCGAGTTGTTGGAACGTTTGCTCATGCACAACCCCCAAGCGCTTTACCGTTTCCCCGCCGCAACCTGAAGCCTTTGGAGGTACGGATGACGGGGCGGGCATTTGGGCTTATCGTTGCGGCATGTCCACGCCACGCCCTACCCTGCCTTTCCCTACGCGCCTCCCCCTCCTCCAGGCCCCCATGGCCGGCGCGCAGGGCAGTGCGCTGGCACTGGCCGTCGGCCGCGCAGGCGGGCTGGGGGCGCTGCCGGCGGCCATGCTGGCGCCCGAGGCGCTGCGGGCCGAGTTGACGGTGCTGCAGGCCAGCGGCCTGCCCTACAACGTCAACTACTTCTGCCACACCCCGCCTGCGCCCGATGCGGCGCGCGAAGCGGCCTGGCGCGCCGCGCTCAAGCCTTATTACACCGAGCTGGGTCTGGACATTGACGCCGTGCCCGCTGGCCCCGGTCGCGTGCCCTTCAGCGCCGAGGCGGCTGAGTTGCTGGCCGAGTTCAAGCCGCCGGTGGTCAGCTTTCACTTCGGCCTGCCCACGCCCGAGCTGCTGGCCCAGGTCAAGGTTTGGGGCGCTTTCGTGCTTTCGTCGGCGACCACCTTGCCTGAGGCGCTATGGCTTCAGGAGCATGGCGCGGACGCCGTGATCGCTCAAGGGTTGGAGGCCGGCGGCCACCGCGGCCACTTCTTGAGCGACGATTTGACCGAGCAGCTGGGCACCTTCGCCCTGGTGCCGCAGCTGGTGGCGGCCTTGAAGGTGCCGGTGATCGCCGCCGGCGGCATCGCCGACGCCACGGGCGTGCGCGCCGCCCTGCAACTGGGCGCCGCCGCCGTGCAGGTGGGCACCGCCTTTTTGTGCTGTGACGAGGCATTGACAGGCCCACTGCACCGTGCCGCGCTGCAAAGCGAGGCAGCACGCCACACCCAGGTGACCAACTGCTTCACCGGCCGGCCCGCGCGCGGCATCGTCAACCGCCTGATGCGCGAGCAGGGTCCGATCAGCCCCGTGGCGCCCGCCTTCCCCGGCGCCACCGCCACCGTGGCGGCGCTGCGCGCGGCGGCCGAGAAAAAGGGCAGCACCGATTTCACCTCGCTCTGGAGCGGCCAGAACGCCAGCGGCTGCCGCAGCGCGCCGGCGGCAGAGATCGTGGCGGCGCTGGCGCAGGGTTTTGAGGCGGAGCGCCGCGCTTGAGCGACTGGAGCTGGCGCGACTACCTGAAGCAGCGCCGCGACTTCGTCGAGGCGCGGCGCCAACGCACCTCCATCAGCGGTGTGGCGCTGGTGTTCATTGCCACCCTGCTCGCGGGCTGGGCCTGCAGTGTCGTTCTGTGGCGCGTGCTGGGCATGGCGTCCATGCCACTGCGTTACGCCCTCAGCACGGCGGTCGCGTACGCGGCGTTCTTTCCAGCGATCCGGGTGTGGGCGGACCACCAACGGCCCTTGCAGACTGAGCACCGAGGCAGCTCCAGTTGGGGCGATTTGGGCGACGTGCCTGCCGACGGCGAGGGCTGCCTGATCGCGCTGGCGGTGGTCGCATTGGGTTTTTTGGCCGCCGGCCTGGTCGCGGCATTCGGCGGTTTTGCCGTGCTGCTGGAAGTTGCGTTTGAAGTCGCCTTTGCCGGCGTCCTGGTGCGCCGCGCGCTGCACCCCAGCTTTGCCGTGGGCCGCTGGTGGCAGGTGCTGCTGCGCCGCACTTGGCTGCCGGCCTTGCTGATGGCGGCGCTGCTGGTTTGGGCCGCAGCCCAGTTGCAACAACACGCCCCCCAGGCGCACACCTTGGGCGAAGCGCTGGCCGCCTGGCATCAAAAGCCCGTCAAGCGTTAGAACGATCAACCCAAGAAGCTATTAATTTTCTAGCAAATCGCCCCGCTGGAGCCTGAAGCCATGTTCGTCGTCATCTTCCGCGCCAACGCCCGTCAGCTGGACGCGGCTTACAGCGCCACCGCGGCGCAGATGCGCGAGCTGGCGCTGAAAGAATTTGGCTGCCTGGAGTTCACCGCCGTGACCGAAGGCGACCAGGAAATCGCGCTCAGCTACTGGCCCAACGAGGCCAGCATCCGCGCCTGGAAGCAACAGGCCGACCACCTGATGGCGCAGCAGATGGGGCGCGAGCGCTGGTACGCCAGCTACCGGGTCGAGGTGGCCGAGGTCACGCGCCGCTACGCCTATCCCCCCGCTTGACCGGGCCTTTCCGGCGCCCTGCCTCCAACCCAGGGGGTTCGAAGGCCGCGATCCACGCGGTCGACCGCGCGAACAAGGCGATGGTGCTGGTGAACAGGGGGTGTGAGCAAAAATTCGGGGCCCGCGCGTGGGTGCGGGAACCGACGCGCTCATAACCTATCGATATCACAAAACAAATCGCTCATATCCAACAAGATATAATGCCAGATCTTGGCTGTGCGGCATGGGCCCGCAGCCTTCCCTCTCGGCTGCGTGCAGCCGGTGGGCGGTCTGCCGCAAACCGCTGACTGCGTCGGCAACGGACAGACCGTCAAGGACTTGCTGGAACCGTCCGCGTTCCACATCGCCCGCCCTCTGGGTCGCGCGTCCGATCGCCCGGCCTCTTCAACTTTTTTGTCGCACTGTGTGCGTGCCGCGCCCGTTCGGGTTCGGCATGGCATGCGGCATCCGCCAACTGAGAGGAGCGCATGGCCAAAACCATTCGAATCGAGCATGTCTTCAAGGTGTTTGGAGACACGCCCGAGCGCGCGCTGGCGCTGGCCAGCGAAGGCTGGAGCAAGCAGGACATCGTGGCCCAGACCGGGCAGTCGATCGGCGTGTTCGACGCCAGCTTCACCATCGAGGCCGGCGAGATCTTCGTCGTCATGGGCCTGTCGGGCTCGGGCAAGTCGACCCTGGTGCGCCTGCTCAACCGCCTGATCGAGCCGACGGCCGGGCGCATTCTGGTCGACGGCCAGAACATCAACGACTTCAACGATGCGCGGCTGCGCGAATTCCGCCGCAGGGACATCAGCATGGTGTTCCAGTCGTTCGCCCTGCTGCCGCACCTGACGGTGCTGGACAACACCGCCTTTGGCCTGGAACTGGCCGGGGTGGACAAGCCCACCCGTCTGGCGCAGGCACGCGCCGCCTTGGCCCAGGTCGGGCTGGAGATTTGGGCCAAGGCGTACCCGGACGAGCTCTCGGGCGGCATGCAACAACGCGTGGGCCTGGCGCGGGCGCTGGCGGCCGATCCGGCGATTTTGTTGATGGACGAGGCGTTCTCGGCGCTCGACCCGATCATCCGCACCGACATGCAGGACGAGTTGCTGCGCCTGCAGCAGGAAAAGCGCCGCACCATCGTCTTCATCTCGCACGACTTGGACGAGGCCATGCGCATCGGCGACCGCATCGCGATCATGAAGGACGGCCAGGTGGTACAGGTCGGCACGCCAGAGGAAATCCTGCGCCGGCCGGCCGACGACTATGTGCGCAACTTCATCCGCGGGGTGGACGCGGCCGCCGTGTTCAAGGCCGGCGACATCGCCCGCAAGACCCAGGTGGAAGTGTCGGAAGCGCCCACGCGCGGCTGCCGCCCGGCCTTGAAGCGCCTGCAGGACCAGGACCGCGACTGGGGTTACGTGGTCGGCCTGGACCACCAGTACCTGGGCACGGTGTCGGGCGACTCGCTGCGCGCGGCGCTGCACGGGCACGAGGGGCCGCTGGGCCTGGCGCACGCCTTCGTGCCCGGCATCGCCCCGGTGCCGGCGGCCACGCCGATTCACGAGCTGATTGGCCTGGTGGCGCAAATCAGCGCGCCGCTGCCGGTGGTGACCGACCAGGGCAAGCTGCTGGGCACCATCAGCAAGAACACGCTGCTCAAGTTTCTCGACCGCAGCACCGATGCCGAAGGTCGGCCGCTGCCCAGCACCACACCCACCGCCGCCGAAGCGGCCGCCTGAGCTAGGCGAAAGGAAACCCCGCCATGGCCGATACCGCCAACGATCCCTGGAGCAGTGCCTCCGCGGCCGCCCCCGACGCCGCCAATCCCTGGGCGACCGACACCGCCGCCACCAGCACACCGGCCAACCCTTACGCCGCCGCGCCGCCGCCCGAGGGCAGCGACGCCTGGGTCACCGGCGAGGCCGCCAGCAGTTTCATCGAGGCCCCGGCTTCCGCGGGCGAACCGGGCTTTGCCCTGCACCAGCTCTGGGACGGCAGCCTGCCGGTGCAGGACTGGATCAACCAGGGACTGGACTGGGCGGTGGCGCACCTGCGCCCGTTCTTTCTGGCCGTGCGCGGGCCGGTCGATTCGCTGCTGGGCGGCGTCGAGGCGGCCATGCAGTACCCGCCCACGCTGGTGATGATCGGCCTGCTGTCGTTGCTGGCCTGGCAACTGGCCGGCGGCGCCCTGGCCGTCGCCACGCTGCTGTCGCTGCTGGTGATCGCCATGCTGGGCATATGGCCCGACGCCATGGTGACCTTGTCGCTGGTGCTGACCTCGCTGGCATTTTGCGTGCTGATTGGGCTGCCACTGGGCATTTTGCTGGCGCGCAGCGACCGCGTCCAGCGCATGGTGCGTCCGGTGCTGGACGCCATGCAGACCACGCCGGCCTTCGTCTACCTGGTGCCGGTGGTGATGTTGTTCGGTATCGGCAACGTGCCGGGCGTGATCGTCACCATCATCTTTGCCCTGCCCCCGCTGGTGCGCCTGACGAACCTGGGCATCCGCCAGGTGCGCCCCGATTTGGTGGAGGCGGCCAAGGCCTATGGCGCCTCACCCTGGCAATTGCTGACCAAGGTGCAGCTGCCGTTGGCCATGCCCTCGATCATGGCCGGCGTCAACCAGTCGCTGATGCTGAGCCTGTCGATGGTGGTCATCGCCTCGATGATCGCTGTCGGCGGCCTGGGCCTGATGGTGCTGCGCGGCATCGGCCGGCTGGACATGGGCCTGGCCACGGTAGGCGGCCTGGGCATCGTGATCCTGGCCATCATCCTCGACCGCGTGACCCAGACCATGGGCCAGCCCAAGCGCGATCAGAGCCTGCGCTGGTACATGCGCGGGCCCGTGGGCCTGCTGTGGCGGGCGCGTCGGCCGGCCGCGCAGCCGGTGGCCGGCGCCGCCGACCCCGCCGCGGCCTGATCCGCACCTCTTCTTTCCGCGTGGGCCCTGGCCGCGGCCGGACCCACAGTCTTCCGATCCCTCGCCAACTGGAGGCCTTCATGAAATTTTCCACCTCACCCCTGCGCGCGCTGCTGGCGGCCGGCGGCCTGGCACTCGCGGCCAGCGCGGCCCCGGCGCTGGCGGCCGATCTGCCCGGCAAGGGCATCGTGGTGCAGCCGGTGCAGAGCACCATCGCCGAAGAGACCTTTCAGACCCTGCTGGTGTCGCGTGCGCTGCAACAGCTGGGTTACGACGTCAAGCCGATCAAGGAAGTCGACTACCCCGCCGCGCACCTGGCCATCGCCAACGGGGACGCCACCTTCATGGCCGATCACTGGGAACCGCTGCACGACGACTATTTCAAGAACAGCGGCGGCGCGGCCAAGCTGTGGCGCGGCAACAGCTATTCGACCGGCGCGCTGCAAGGCTATCTGATCGACAAGGCCACGGCCAGCAAGTACAAGATCACCCACATCGACCAGATGAAGGATCCGAAGATCGCCAAGCTGTTCGACAACGACGGCGACGGCAAGGCCAACCTGACCGGCTGCAATCCGGGCTGGGGCTGCGAGAAAGTGATCGAGCACCAGCTGGACGCCTACCAGCTGCGCGACCACGTGAGCCATGTCCAGGGCAACTACTCGGCGCTGATCGCCGACACCATCGCGCGCCACAAGCAGGGCCAGCCGATCTTCTACTACACCTGGACGCCGTACTGGGTCAGCAACGTGCTGAAGCCGGGCCAGGACGTGGTGTGGCTGCAGGTGCCGTTTTCGGCGCTGCCAGGATCGCGCGCCGGCACCGACACCAAGCTGCCCAATGGCCAGAATTACGGCTTCGTGGTGAACACCCAGCGCATTCTGGCCAACCAGCAGTTCATCGAAAAGAACCCCGCGGCCAAGAAGCTGTTTCAGAGCATGAAGCTGCCGGTGGCCGACATCAACGCCCAGAACAAGGCCATGCACGACGGCGCCAACAAGCCGGCGGACATCGAAAAGCATGTCAACGGCTGGATCCGGGCGCACCAGGCCCGCTTCGACAAGTGGGTCGCCGACGCCAAGGCGGCCGTCCACTGAATCGGCACGGGCCCTGCCGCCGGCCCGGCACAGGCGCGGCGGCGTAGGGCCGGGCCGGACAGCTTCCTGGCGGCGACAGCCCACCGGCGCCGCTTGATCCGCCGCCCAACCTCCGTCAACATCCCCTGCCCGGCGGACCCGTCACCGTCCCGGCGTTGTTATTTTGAATCATGAAATTCATTTTTGTTATAATGAATTTCGCATAAGAAGCCGCGCAAGCCGGCTTCGCCACACCAGCCAGCGCCCCAGGGCCCGGTCGGTCCTGGGTGACGCGGCCCTGGTCCTGGCGACCACCGCGAGCCAAACCTTCGGGTGAAGCGCCGCCGCCCACGGCATCCCTAACTCAAAGCAGTACCCCACTCCCATGGCGCCGAGGCGCCCGGGGGTAAGGTGTCTTTATCCGGAGGAATTCAACGCCATGCAAATGATGGTTTCCGCGGGCGTGATCGCCCTGATCGTGCTCTGGGGTCTGCTCGCGCCGGCCTCGCTGGGCACGGTGTTCGACGCCGCCCTGGCCGAGGTCACGCGCAGCTTTGGCTGGCTCTACCTGTGGATCGTGCTGGGTCTGGTCGTGCTGGCCCTGGTGCTGGCCTTCAGCCGCTATGGCGACCTGAAACTGGGCCAGCCGGACGAGGAGCCGGAGTTCTCGAACACCGCCTGGTTCGCCATGCTGTTCGCCGCCGGCATGGGCATAGGCCTGGTCTACTTTGGCGTGGCCGAGCCGCTGTCGCACTACGGCGCGCCGCCGCCGGGCATCACGCCGCACACGCCCGAGGCGGCCAACGCCGCCATGCGCTACGCCTTCTTCCACTGGGGTCTGCACCCCTGGGCCATTTACGGCATCGTGGCGCTGTCCATCGCCTACTTCCAGTTCCGGCGCGGCAGCAAGGCGCTGGTCAGCTCGGCCACCGAAACCCTGCCCTGGGCCTGGGCGCGCAAGCTCTCGCCGGTGTTCAACGTCATGGCGGTGGTGGCCACGGCCTTTGGCGTGGCGGCCTCGCTCGGCACCGGCGCCGCGCAGATCAACAGCGGCTTGCACACGGTGTTCGGCATGCCCCAGGGCACGGCGTGGCAGGTCGGCATCATCATGGTGGTGACGGTGTTGTTCATCGGTTCGGCCGTCACCGGCGTGGAGCGCGGCGTGAAATGGCTGTCGCAGACCAACCTGGTCGCCGCGGGCCTATTGGCGCTGGTGGTGTTCACCTTCGGTCCCACGGTGGCCATTCTGGACACCTTCAGCACCGCGCTGGGCAATTACCTGACCGAGTTCGCGCGCATGAGCCTGCGCCTGACGCCGTTCCGCGAATCCGGCTGGGTCGGTGGCTGGACGATCTTCTACTGGGCCTGGTGGCTGGCCTGGTCGCCCTTTGTGGGCATGTTCATCGCCCGCGTGTCGCGCGGGCGCACCATCCGCGAGTTCCTGCTCGGTGTGGTGATCGCGCCGACGCTGGTGGGTTTCGCGTGGTTCGCGGTGTTCGGCGGTTCGGCACTGTCGATGGAGATCTTCCAGAGCGCGCACCTGGCCGACGTGGCCTCCAAGGACCCCTCACTGGCGCTGTTCGCGCTGCTGCAGCAGCTGCCACTGGCCACCATCACCTCGGTGCTGGCCACGGTGCTGGTGCTGGTGTTCTTCGTCACCTCGGGCGACTCGGCCACGCTGGTGCTGGCCACCATGAGCCACGACGGCAACCCGATGCCGCCCAACCGCAGCAAGGTGATCTGGGGCGTGCTGGTGGCGGGCATCGCCATCGCGCTGATGCTGGCGGGCGGACTGAAGTCGGTGCAAACGGCGACCATCGTGTTCGCGCTGCCGTTCTCGGCGGTGGTGGTGCTGATGGCCATCGCCCTGGTGCGCGCCATCCGCGACGACTGGGAAGCCGAGCAGCGCCACGAGCGCGAACTGCTGCGCAAGGTCGAGCGGCTGCGCGAAAACTGATCTACCCGACCCGGGCCTCGGCGCCCGGCGGTTCGGCTCCAACCGAGAAAAATCAAAGAAAACCGCCGAATATCGGCGTCAAATCTTAGTTTTTAGCTATTAAAAACGCAGCAAATCAGGTGTCCGGCAGCACCGCCGTCACCTCGATCTCGATCTGGGCGCGCGCCTCCATCAGCGCCGACACTTCCACGCAGGTCATGGCCGGGAAGTTGCGGCCAATCACCTCGCGGTACACCGCGCCCAGCTCCTTCAGGCGCGCGTTGTATTCGTCCCGGCTGACCACGTACCAGGTCATGCGCACCATGTGCTCGGGGCCGGCGCCGCCGGCTTGCAGCACCGCCACCACGTTGATCAAGGCCTGACGGCACTGGGCGATGAAGTCGTCGCTGTCGAACTGCTGTTGGGCGTTCCAGCCGATCTGGCCGCCAACGAAGAGCAGGGCACCGCGCGCCAGGATGCCGTTGGCGTAGCCCTTGGGCGCGGCCCAGTCGGGGGGTTGCAACACTTTTCTCATGCCAGCTGCCTCAGCTTGAAGCGCTGCAGCTTGCCGGTCTCGGTGCGCGGCAGCGCGGTGACGAATTCGATTTCGCGCGGGTATTTGTAGGGCGCGATGGCTTGTTTGACGTGCTCCTGCAGGGCCTTGACCAGGGCCGCGTCGCCGGTCTGACCGGGTTTCAGCACCACGAAGGCCTGGATGAGCATGCCGCGCGCCTCGTCGGGCTTGCCGATCACGCCACATTCGGCCACCGCCGGGTGGGTCAGCAGGCAGTCTTCCACCTCGGGGCCACCGACGTTGTAGCCGGCGGTGATGATCATATCGTCGTCGCGCGCCTGGTAATGAAAGTAGCCATCCTCGTCCTGCGTGAAGGCATCGCCCGGGTGGTTCCAGCCGTGCCGCACGTAGCTGCTCTGGCGTTCGTCGTCCATGTAGCGGCAGCCGGTGGGGCCGATGACGGCCAGCTTGCCGATGGTGCCGCGCGGCACTTCCAGCCCGTCGTCGTCCACCACCTTGGCCTGGTAGCCGGGCACCACCTGGCCGATGGCGCCGCGGCGCACCTGCTCGCCGGCCGAGGAAATGAAGATGTGGAACATCTCGGTGGCGCCGATGCCGTCCAGCATCTCGATGCCGGTGGCGTCCTTCCAGAGCTGGCGCGTGGCGTCGGGCAGGGCCTCGCCGGCGCTGGCGCTGATGCGCAGGCTGGGGATGCCGATCGCCTTCGCGTGCGGCGCCATCTGCCGGTAGAAGGTGGGCGCGGTGTAGCAGATGGTGACGCCGGCCGTGCGCATCTGCCGCACCATGGTCTCGGGCTTGTACGGCCCGTCGGGGTAGTAGATGCTGGCCCCCGCGGCCATGGGAAACAGCAGCAAGCCGCCCAGGCCGAAGGTGAAAGCCAGCGGCGGCGAACCGGTGACCACGTCTTGCGGCGTGGCCCGCAGCACGTGGCGCGGCCAGGCCGCGCAGGCGGCCAGCACGTCGCGGTGGCTGTGCACCGCCACCTTGGGCTGCCCGGTGGTGCCGCTGGTGAAGGCCAGCAGCGCGATGTCGTCGGCCGCCGTGGGGCAGGCCGTGAAGTGGCCGGGCTGCTGGGCCACCAGGGCGCCCAGGTCTTGCGGATCATCGGCGGCGCCAAAGCGCAGCACCTGGCGCAGCACGCCGGGATGCTGGGCGCTGGCCTTGTCCAGCTCGTCCAGCAGTTGGGCGTCGCAGAGGGCGACCACCGGTTGCACCCGGTCGATCACCTTGCCGAGCTCGGTGGCACGAAACAGCGGCATGGTGGCCACGGCCACCAGACCGGCCTTGACCACCGCCAGCCAGCACAAGGCCAGCCCGATGGAGTTGCCGCCGCGCAGCAGCACGCGGTTGCCGGGCTCCAGCTTCAGCTCGTGGATCAGGTAATTGGCGATGCGGTCGACGCGCTCGCGCACCTGCGCATAGGTGAAGGCGGTCTGCGGCGAGCGCAGCAGCGGGCGGTCGGCCCAGCCGCGCGCGGCGGCGCCGTCGAGCAGCTCCGCCACCAGATTGATCTGATCGGGGATGAGCAGCTCCGGCAGGTCGTAGCGCAGCTCGGGCCATTGCTCCCGTGGCGGCAGGCGGTCGTGCACGAAGCGGTCGGTCTGGGCGCTGGGTGCGGTCATACCTATGTCTCCCGGATTTGGATGAACTTCGAAAGGCCGCGGAGCAGGCCAGGCCAGCGAACGCCGTGGCCGGACCTGCGCCGGCCACTGGCGTCGTCCCCCCTCCCGAGGAGAGAGGGGGGAAGGCGCCGCAGGCGACTCAGGGGGAAGATAAACATGTTTTCCCAATGATGAGCTGCTGCACCTCGGTGGCGCCCTCGTAGATGCGCAGCGCGCGGATGTCGCGGTACAGGCTTTCGACCTTGCAGCCCACCTTCACGCCCAGGCCGCCGTGCATTTGCAGCGCCATGTCGATGACGCGCTGGGCGTTTTCGGTGGCGACCATCTTGGCCATGGCGGCGGCGGCCGAGCGTTCGCGCTCGCTGCCTTGCGCGGTGTCGCGCAGCCAGGCCGCGCGGTAGGTGAGCAGCGCGCCGGCGTCGATCAGCGCCGCCATCTCGCCCAGCTTGGCCTGGGTGAGCTGAAAGTCGGCCAAGGTGCGGCCGAACATGCGGCGCCCGCGCGCATGGTGCACGGCCTCGGCCAGGGCCCGACGCGCCATGCCCAACGCGGCACCGGCCACGCTGGCGCGGAAGATGTCGAGCGTGCGCATGGCCAGCTTGAAACCACCGTTCCAGTCGCCCAGGCGCTGGCTGGCCGACACGCGGCAATCGGCAAACACCAGCTCGGCCAGCGGGTGCGGGGCCATCACGGCGATGGCGCGGCTGTCGTCCAGGCCCGGCGTGCCGCGCTCGACGATGAAGGCGCTGATGCCGCGGCTGCCGGCCTCGGGCTCGGTCTTGGCGAACACGCAGTAGAAATCGGCCAGGCCGCCGTTGCTGATCCAGGTTTTCCGGCCGTTCAACCTGAATTTCGAGCCTTTTTGGCCGTCAGCCGGCGTGGAATCATCCTGAATAGCTATTAATTGCATAGCAACCACGTCGGAACCGGCTTCCGGCTCGGACAGCGCGAAGGCGGCGATCTTGGCACCGCTGGCCACGGCCGGCAGGTAGGCGGCTTGCTGCGCCGGCGTGCCGGCCAGCGAGATGGCGCCGCTGCCCAGGCCCTGCATGGCGAAGGCGAAATCGGCCAGCGGCGAGTAGAACGCCAGGGTTTCGCGCAGCACCACCAGGGCGCGCGAATCCAGCTCGGGCAGCGCGCCACCGTGCTCGGCCGCCACGCAGTAGCGCAGCCAGCCGCCCTCGCCCAGGCGCCGCACCCAGTCGCGGCAGGCGGCGCGGTCGTCCGATTCGTCCACGCCTTGCGTGTTGGCCCAGTCGGGCAGGCGGGCGGCGATGTCGCGGTGCGCGGGGTCGAAGAACGGCAGCGCCAGGTGCGCGGTGGCAGGCGACAGCCCCGTAGGGTGCATCACACCGAGACTCATGTCAGTCGCCCCCAAACACAGGTTTCTTCTTGGCGGCAAAGGCCTCGTAGGCGCGGCGGAAGTCCTGCGTCTGCATGCAGATGGCCTGGGCCTGGGCCTCGGCCTCGATGGCCTGCTCGATGGTCATGGCCCATTCCTGGCTGAGCATGGTCTTGGTCATGCCCTGGGCAAAACCCGGGCCGCTGGCCAGCTCGCGCGCCAGGGCCAGGGCGTTCGGCAGCAGCTCGGCGCTGTCGTGCAAGGCATTGAAGAAGCCCCAGGCCAGGCCTTCCTGGGCCGTCATGGCGCGGCCGGTGAACAACAGCTCGCTGGCCCGGCCCTGGCCGATCACGCGCGGCAGCAGCGCGCAGGCGCCCATGTCGGCGCCGGCCAGGCCGACGCGGGTGAACAGAAAGGCGGTCTTGGTGGCGGCGCTGCCGTAGCGCATGTCGCAGGCCAGGGCCATCATGGCGCCGGCACCGGCGCACACGCCGTCGATGGCGCCGACGATGGGCTGCGGGCAGCCGCGCATGGCCTTGACCAGGTCGCCCGTCATGCGGGTGAACTCCAGCAGCTCCGGCATCGTCATCTTGGTCAACGGGCCGATGATGTCGTGCACGTCGCCGCCCGAGCAGAAATTGCCACCCTCGCCCGCCAGCACCACCACCTTCACGTCGGTGGCCTGACGCAGGCCGTGGAACAGATCGCGCAGCTCGGCGTAGCTGTCGAAGGTGAGCGGGTTCTTGCGCTCGGGCCGGTTCAGGGTCACGGTGGCCACGCCGTCGTCATCGCAGTGCCAGGCAAAGTGCGCCGCCTGGTGCGCAGCGCGAGGCGTGTACTGCGCCCGCATGGGGTTGGACGGTCCGATGTAGTGCTTCATGCGTGTTCCTGAAAATGTGCCTTCACCTTGCCCAGCAGGCGGTGCAAGGTGTCGATTTCGCGTGCGTCGAGGGCCTGAAAGGCTTCGACGATCCAGGCCTCGTGGGCACGCGCCATGGCGTTGAACTGGCGCCGGCCCTTGGGCGTCAGGCGCACCAGGTACACGCGCCGGTCGCCCTCGACCTCGGCGCGCTCGACCAGGCCTTCCGACTGCAACTGGTCGGTGATGCCGGTGACATTGCCCCCGGTCACCATCAGGCGGCGCGAGAGCTCGTTCATGCGCATGCCCTCGGGCGCGCGCTCCAGCTGCGCCATCAGGTCGAAGCGCGGCAAGGTGGTGCTCCACTGCTCGCGCAGGTCGGTGCGGATCTGCCGCTCGATGAGCTGGGTGCAGGTCAGCAGGCGCAGCCACAGGCGCAGCTCGTCGGGATGCTCGGCGTGGGCGCGGGCTTCCAGGTCCATGGCCTACACGGCCGCGGCCGATGGCGCCGTTGCCAGCAACGCCTGCTGAGCCTGCTGGCGCTCGACTTCGCGGTACAGCTGGTCGCGCCCGCTCAGGTAAGGCAGCGGCCAGGTCACAGCCTGGCTGTGCAGCTTGGCGGCCTCGTGCAGGGTCCAGGCCGGGTTGGCCAGGTGCGGGCGGCCCACGGCGCACAGGTCGGCGCGGCCGGCGGCGATGATGCTGTTGGCGTGGTCGGCCTCGCTGATGGCGCCCACGGCCATGGTGGCGATGCCGGCTTCGTTGCGGATGCGGTCGGCAAACGGCGTCTGGTACATGCGCCCGTAGACCGGGCGGGCGGCGCGCGTGGTTTGACCCGAGGACACGTCGATCACGTCGCAGCCGGCGGCCTTGAACAGCCTGGCGACCTCCAGCGCGTCGGCCGGGGTGATGCCGCCGGGCGCCCAGTCGTGCGCGGAGAGGCGCACGCTCATGGGCTTGCCGGCCGGCCAGGCGGCGCGCATGGCGCCAAACACCTCCAGCGGGTAGCGGCAGCGCTTTTCCAGTGGGCCACCGTAGTCGTCGCCGCGCACATTGGTCAGCGGGCTGATGAAGGACGACAGCAGGTAGCCGTGCGCGCAGTGCAGCTCCAGCCAGTCGAAACCGGCCGCGTCGGCGCGGCGGGTGGCGGCGACAAAGGCGTCGCGCAACACGTCCATGTCGGCCCGCGTGAGCGCACTGGGGGTCTGGTTCTGCGCGCCATAGGGCAGCGCGCTGGCGGCCACCAAGGGCCAGTTGCCGCTGGCCAGCGGTTCGTCCATGGCTTGCCAGCCCAGCTGGGTCGAGCCCTTGGGACCGCTGTGG
The DNA here is from genome assembly GCA_020161215.1 of Pseudomonadota bacterium. GTDB lineage: Bacteria > Pseudomonadota > Gammaproteobacteria > Burkholderiales > Burkholderiaceae_C > Ottowia. Next base: position 37,475 of record JAIUOM010000009.1, on the reverse strand, counting down.
CCCAGCTGCAGGCCGATCTTGGCGTCGCTCTGCTGGTGCACGAAATCGACGATGCGCGCAAAGGCCGCCTGCTGGGCGTCGTTTTCCAGTGCCGGGCAGCCAGGGGTGATGCGCCCGTCGTAGCCCTGGGCCAGGGTGGGCGAAGTCATCTCCACCATCACCAGGGCGGCGCCGCCCACGGCGCGCGCGCCCAGGTGCGCCAGGTGCCAGTCGCCGACCACGCCGTCGCGCGCCTTGTACTGGGCCATGGGCGACACGACGATGCGGTTTTTCAGCCGAAGCCCGCGTACGGTATAGGGCGTGAGCATGGGCGGTGGCGTATCGACCGCGCCGGTCTGCGCGGTGGCGCCGACGCCGGCAAACCAGCGCTCGTAGTCGTCCAGCCAGGCGGCGTCGCGCAGGCGCAGGTTCTCGTGGCTGATGCGCTGGCTGCGCGTCAGCATGCTGTACATGAACTGCGGCGGCTCCAGCGTGTCGCAGTAGCGCTGGCCGCACACCTCGAACCACTCCATGGCGTTCCAGGCCGCGTTCTGCAGCTTGAGCGCTTCCACGCTGCGCAGTTCCTGGTAGCGCGTGAGCACTTCGCCCACCGTCTCGGGCGCGTCGCCCATCTCCTGGAACAGGCGCGTCAGCTCGATCGCGTCCTCCAACGCCAGCTTGGTGCCCGAGCCGATGGCAAAGTGCGCCGTGTGCACCGCGTCGCCCATCAGCACCACGTGGCTGCCGTGGGCGTTCTTCAGCCACCAGTGCTCGCACTTCACCCGCGTGAAGTTCAGCCAGGCCGAACCGCGCAGATGCCGCGCGTTGGACATCAGCTTGGCGCCCTGCAGGTTGCCCGCGAACAGCTGCTCGCAAAAGGCGATGGACTGCTGCTGATCGGCCTTGTCCAGTCCGTGCGCCAGCCACACCTGCTCGGGGCACTCGACGATGAAGGTGGTGGTGTTCTCGTCGAATTTGTAGATGTGGGCCTGAAACCAGCCGTGCTCGGTCTTTTCGAACAAAAAGGTGAACGCGTCGTACTGCTTGTGCGTGCCCAGCCAGATGTAGCGGTTGGGGCGCACGATCAGCTCGGGCTGAAACCGATCTTGGTGCAGGGTCCGAATCTTGGAGTTGATCCCGTCGCTGGCGAGGATCAGGTCGGCGTCGGGGAATTCGGCGTCGGAATCGACGTCGGTTTCGAACACCAGTTTCACACCCAGCTGCTCGCAGCGCGCCTGCAGGATGTTGAGCAATTTCTTGCGCCCGATGCCGACGAAGCCGTGGCCGCCGGAGCGAATCACCTCGTCCTTGAAATGCAGCTCGATGTCGTCCCAGTGGTTGAAGGCCTGCTGGATCTCACCGGCGGTGACGGTGTCCCATTGGCGCATGTGGTCCATGGTGGCGTCGGAGAACACCACGCCCCAGCCGAAGGTGTCGTAAGGCTGGTTGCGCTCGACCACCGTGATGTCGTGGGCCGGGTTGTGCTGCTTCATGAGCAGCGCGAAGTACAGGCCGGCCGGGCCGCCGCCGATGCAGACGATTTTCATGATTGAATATTTTAAGTGTCAACTATTTAACATCAATCGGGTTTTCACCAATCCCGGTCGTTTCCGGCGTTGGCCGCCCTGGCTTGCCGGGGCCTGCCCCTTGCGGCGCCCGGGCGATGCGCTCCGGCGCACAATAGCGGCGTCGTCAGTCCGACAGACGGCGTGCCCCCGATGGGCAGCGCCGAGGTCCATTGGAGGTATTCAGATGCTGTACAAGTTCAAATCCCAGGTCGCCGCCGAAGTCATCATGCTGCAACCCAGCGCGGAGGAGCTGCTCAAACTCATCGGCAAGGCGCCGGGCGCCCAGGGCATCATCACGGCCGCGCAAGCCCCGGCGGCCATCGCCGCCTTGCAGGCCGCCATCCAGCAGCGCGAGGCCCAAGGTCAGGGCCAGGCCGCCTCGGTCGAGAACGGCAAGGAAGAAGAACAGAGCCGGGCGGTCGACGAACCGATTTCCCTGCGCCAGCGCGCGGCCCCGTTCATCGACCTGCTGGAGCGCAGCACCGCCGCCGGCAAGGACGTGGTCTGGGGGGTGTGATGCCGCTATAAAACCGGTCAGGCGGAGCTTGTCGCAGCCCGGCTTAGCGTTTCGACAAATCTGCCCTGAGCCCATCGAAGGGTTCAACCCGAACGGTTTGGTATTTTTGAACGCCTTTGGGTGGGAGACGGACGCCCCCGTTACGCCTGCGGCGCGCGCCCACTGGGGGACAAATCGGCCGCGTCTGGCGGCCGGGCGCAGCGGCTTTTCGCATGGTCTGCTCCGCGGCCCCCGGAGGCACCTCTCCGGTAGCGCGCGGCGCATGAGCCACCGCCGTGCCAAACGCCGCGGGGGTGCGATCAATCCACCTTGGCCCCAGACGCCTTCACCACCTTGGCCCACTTGAGGTGCTCGGCGTCAATCATCTTGGCGAACTCGGCCGAGGTGATGCCGCCGGGCTCGGCGCCCTGGGCTTCGAGTTTTTCCTTCACGGCCGGGGACGCCAGGGCCTTGGCGGTTTCCTGCTGCACGCGGGTCACGATGTCGGCGGGCGTGCCGGCCGGCGCCAGCAGGCCGAACCAGCTGCTGGCTTCGTAGCCCTTGAGCGCGGCGCCCCCCGCCTCCTCCACCGTCGGCACGTTGGGCAAGGCACGCGAGCGCTTGGCGCTGGTCACCGCCAGCGGCAGCAGCTTGCCGCCTTTGATCTGCTGCATCGACGAGGGCAGGTTGTCGAACATCACGTCCATGTTGCCGGCCACCATGTCCATCAGCGCCGGGCCCGAGCCGCGGTAGGGCACGTGGGTCATGAACACGCCGGTCATGGACTTGAACAGCTCGCCGGCCAGGTGGATCGAGGTGCCGTTGCCGCTGGAAGCCATGTTCAGCTTGCCGGGATGGGCCTTGGCGTACTTGATGAAGCTCTGCACGTCGGTGATGCCCAGCTGCTTGGCGCGCTCGGCGTTCATCTCCATCACGTTCGGCACGGCGGCCACCAGGGTGATGGGCACGAAGTCCTTGATCGGGTCGTAGGGCAGTTTGGGGTACAGGGCGCGGTTGATGCCGTGCGTGCCCACGGTGCCCATCAGCAAGGTGTAGCCGTCGGGCGCCGAATGACCCACGATGTCGGCACCGACGTTGCCACCCGCGCCGGCGCGGTTGTCGACGATGAACTGCTGGCCGAAGGCCTTGGAGAGTTCCGGGGCGATCGCGCGCGCCAGGATGTCGGTGGTGCCACCGGCCGCGAAGGGCACGACGATCTTCACCGGCTTGGTCGGCCAGCCGGACTGCGCCCAGGCCGCCGGGGTGGCCCACAGCGCCGCCAGCAGCGCCGTGCCGGCCAAGGCCAACCGGCGTGGAAAGGATGGGTCACGACGCATGAGAGTCTCCTTGAGAGGGTGCTGGGGGTGATGAAACAGGGGCCGGCGTCCGCAGCCGCCGGACGAAGTCGGCGCAGCGCTGACCGGGGGCCAGGCCCAGGGCCAGCGCCAGGGCGTTGCAGTGGCTCACCAGACCCTCGTCGAGGGTGCTGCGCGCCTCGCCGATGCGGGCGCTGGTGTGCGCCACCGTGCAGGCCGCGATGCCGTGGCCCTGCAACCAGGGCAGCGCGGCCAGGCCGGCCTGGTCCTTGCCGACCCCGGCGTCGTTGAACACCGCGATAAGTGGCCGCGCCGCCTGGGCGTAGTGCGCCGAGCTGATGCCCCCGTGCGAGCCGCTCACGGCAATGCACCCCGCGTCGTGCGGGCGCAGTTCGGTGATGGAATCGACCACGCGCAGGGCTACGTTCATGGCTCGGATGCAAAAACGGCCGCGCGAAGCCCCTGGCTTCGGCGCGGCACGTCGGTGGGATGCTGGAGAACGGTCAGTCGGCGTACTGGCCGGCCGCCTTGATCACCGGGCCCCACTTGGCCACTTCAGCCAGCACGAACTTCTTGTGATCGGCCGGATTGGAGCGGGCGTCGTTGACCACGATGGCCCCCAGGCCCTCCTGCTTCTTCACGAACTCGGGGTCCTTGAGGGCCACCTTGAGCGCGTCGTTGAGCGTCTTGAGCACGGCAGGCGGCGTGCCCTTGGGGGCGTACAGACCGTGCCAGATCGACACGTTGAAGCCCTTCATGCCGGCCTCTTCCAGGGTGGGCAGGTCTTTGTAGACCGCCGGGATGGACAGGCGCTTGGGCGTGGTCACGGCGTAGGCCTTGATCTTCTTGCCCTCGACCTGGCTGGTGGTGTTGGTGGTCTGGTCGCACATGAAGTCGACCTGGCCGCCCATCAGGTCGGTCATGGCGGGCGCCGTGCCCTTGTACGGCACGGTGGTCATCTCGGTCTTGAGCGCGTTCTGCAGCATCAGCCCGCACAGGTGCGAGGCCGAACCCAGACCGGCGTTGGCCATGTTGATCTTGCCCTTGTTCTGGCCGATCCAGTCGGTCAACTCCTTCCAGGTGTTGGCGGCCAGCGCGGGCTTGCCGACCACCACCATGGGCACTTCGTTGATCAGGCCCAGGTACTCAAAGTCCTCGACCTTGTAGGGCAGACTGCGGTACAGCGCGGGCGTGGTGGCCATGCCGATGTGGGTGACCAGCAGCGTGTAGCCGTCGGGCTGCGCGCGGAAGGCCTTGGCCGTGCCGATGGTGCTGCCGGCGCCGGCCGCGTTGTCGATCACGACGGCCACGCCGCCCAGCGGCTTGCGCAGCGCCTCGGCCAGATCGCGCGCCACCTTGTCGGTGGGGCCGCCTGCGGAAAAGGGCACGACGATGTTGATGGGCTTGCCAGCCGGAAAGGCCTGGGCGTGCGCGCCAAGGGCCAGCAAGCTTGCGCCAGCGGCGACTGTCAGCCTGAGCGTGAGGTTCATGTACTTCAACTCCTTTATTGCCTTAGGTGAAACGTCTCGAAACATCAAATCGTATCCGTAGAGAACGCCCTTGACCATCCGCCGGTGCACTCTTGAATCCAGGGTTTTCGCGCAAATCAAGGGAAAACCCCGAGCCCGGCAGTGGATCTCGGTCATTTATTTGTAGCTGCGGGCGTCCTCGATCACCTTGCCGTCGTTGGGCAGGGTGCCTGGCGCGACCACCTCGACGTCGCCGCGCAGCTTGGTCACATCGCGCACCACCTCGGCCACGCGTGCGCCAAGATCGGGCGCGGCGGGGGCCTCGACGCGCAGCGTCAGCTGGTCGTTGGCCATCTCGCCGCTGACCACCAGGCGCGCGCGCGCGATTTCAGGAAAGCGCTTGACGATCTCGGCCACCTGGCCGGGATGCACGAACATGCCGCGGATCTTGGTGGTCTGGTCGGCGCGGCCCAGCCAGCCCTTGATGCGGGTGTTGGTGCGGCCCGTGGGGCAGGTGCCGGGCAGCACGGCCGACAGATCGCCGGTGCCAAAACGCACCAGCGGGTAGTCCGGGTTCAGCACGGTGACCACCACCTCGCCCACCTCGCCCTCGGCCACCGGGTCCCCGGTGCCGGGGCGCACGATCTCGACGACGACCTGCTCGTCCAGCACCAGGCCCTCGCGCGAGGCGGTTTCGTAGGCGATCAGGCCCACGTCCGCCGTGGCGTAGCTCTGGTAGACGGCCATGCCTCGCTCGGCGAACCAGTCGCGCAGGCTGGGCGGAAAGGCTTCGCCCCCGACCAGGCCCTTGGTGAAGCTGGCGATGTCGCCGCCGGCCTCGTGCGCCTTCTCGAGCAGGATGCGCAGAAAGCTGGGCGTGCCGATGTAGGCCTGGGGTTTCAGCTCGGCGATGGCCTGCAGCTGCTGCTCGGTCTGGCCGGTGCCGGCGGGAAACACCGTGCAGCCAATGGCGTGCGCGCCGCTTTCCATGATGAAGGCGCCGGGCGTCATGTGGTAGCTGAAGGCGTTGTGCGCCAAATCGCCGGCCCGAAAGCCAGCCGCGTACAGCGCGCGCGCGGCGCGCCAATAGTCGCGCGCCGTGCCCTCGGGTTCGTAGATGGGGCCGGGGCTGGCAAACAGGTGCGGCATGGCCGGGCCGTAGCGCAGGGCCGAGAAGCCGCCAAAGGCATCGCGCCCGGCGGCGCGGCTGGCCTGCTGGCGCGCCAGCAACTCGCCCTTGCGCGTGACCGGCAGGCGCGCCAGCGCGGCGCGCGAGTCGATCGCCGACGCGGCCACCCCGGCCAGGATCTCGCCCATGGCGGCGCTGGCGGCCTGGGCCCGCGCGATCTGCCCGGGCAGTGCCGCCATCAGCGCCGCTTCGCGCTCTGCCGGTGCGCGCGTTTCCAGGGCATCGAAGAATTCACTCATCTCAGTCGCCTCGATTTACTATTTTTTTGATAGCTGTTCTGGCAATGCCCATGCCGGCATTCCGTCAAAAAAGCATAAAACCGTCATGCCCGTACCCCATCGCGCCGCCGCCGACGATGGGCTCAGGCCAGCCAACGTTTGCGCCGCTTGTAGCTCTTCACGTCCTTGAAGCTCTTGCGCTCGCCACCGCCCACGCCCAGGTAGAACTCCTTGACGTCCTCGTTGCTGGCCAGGTCGCTGGCCTGGCCGTCCATCACCACGCGGCCGCTTTCCATGATGTAGCCGTAGTCGGCGTACTTCAGGGCCATGTTGGTGTTCTGCTCGGCCAGCAGGAAGGTGACTTTCTCCTTGCTGTTCAAGTCCTTGACGATGTTAAACACCTCTTCCACGATCTGCGGCGCCAGGCCCATCGAGGGCTCGTCCAGCAGCACCATGTTGGGGTTGCACATCAGCGCGCGGCCAATGGCGCACATCTGCTGCTCGCCGCCGGAGGTGTAGGCCGCCTGCGAGCTTCGGCGCGTTTTCAGGCGCGGAAAATAGGTGTAGACCTTGTCGAGGTTGCGCGCGATCTCGGCCTTGTCCTTGCGGGTGTAGGAGCCGGTGAGCAGGTTTTCCTCGATGGTCAGGTGCGCGAAGCAGTGGCGCCCTTCCATCACCTGCACCACGCCACGCTTGACCAGATCGGCCGGGCTCAGGTTCTCGATGCGCTCGCCGCGCAACTCGATGGAGCCCTTGGTGACCTCGCCGCGCTCGCCCTTGAGCAGGTTGGAGACGGCGCGCAAGGTGGTGGTCTTGCCCGCCCCGTTGCCGCCCAGGATGGCCACGATGCCGCCTTCGGGCACCGTCAGCGACACGCCCTTGAGCACCAGGATCACGTGGTTGTAGATGACCTCGATGCCGTTGACGGTGAGGATGGTTTTGGCGGATGCGTCAGTGCTCATGGACCACAAGCCTCCAGGGGGCTGAACAAATTCAAGGCCCGCTGTGGCCGGGAAAACCCCGGCCACAGCGGGCGCCCCCGGAAAGGGGGCGCAACAGCGCGAAGCGCGTGAAGCCCGCGGGAGATCAAGAGTTGCAGTCGCCCGCGGCGCGCGGTTGCAGCTTCTTGTCGGCCAGGTACTTGGCGGCGCCGCTCTTGACCATCGGCTTGAGGATGGCTTCGTCGGCTTGGTACCACGTCTCGCCGATATTCCACTTGGCGCCGTCCCAGGTCTGCACACGCGCCCAGGTGGAACCCATGTGGTCGGCGCAGGTGGTCTGCAGCGGCCGCATCAGGCCACCGAAGCCCAGCGCATCCAGGCGCTTCTGGTCGAGGCTGAGGTTTTCCAGGCCCCAACGCACCTGCTCGGGGGTCATGACCTTGCCCTTGCCAAAGCGCTCCTGGGCCTTGCGCACCGCCTCGATGCTGAGCATCTGGATGATGGCGCCGCGCGTGTACAGCACCTGACCGACCTCGTCTTTCGGCCCCGTGCCCTGACCCTTGTCGTGCACGAACTTGACGATGTCCTGCATCACCTTGGACTGCATGCCCGAGCCGTTCAGCGCCAGCGCGTGGTAGCCCTTGGCACCCGCGCCCACGTCGCGCACGTCCGGCTCGGCGCCGGCCCACCACACGCCGTACATCTTCTCGCGCGGGTAGCCGGTGGCCTGGGCTTCCTTCAGCGCGGTGGAGTTCATCACGCCCCAGCCCCACAGCATCACGTAATCAGGGCGCAGCTGACGCACCTGCAGCCAGGTGGCTTTCTGCTCGACGCCGGGCGCCGTCACGGGCAGCAGGGTCAGATCAAAGCCGTGCATCTTGGCGCGCTCTTGCACCAGCGGGATCGGCTCCTTGCCGAACGGGCTGTCGTGGTAGACCAGGGCGATCTTCTTGCCCTTGAGCTTGTCGGCCCCGCCCAGCGACTTGGCGATGTCCTGGATCAGGATGTCGGCGCCGGTCCAGTAGCTGCCCATGAGCGGAAAGTTCCACTTGAAGGCCATGCCGTCCTGCGACACCGACAGGCCGTAGCCCAGCGTCATCAGCGCAATCTTGTCGTTGGGCGCCTTCTCGGTCAGCGCGAAGGTGATCCCGGTGGACTGCGGATCAAACAGCGCCACGCCGGGGCGGCTCTTCAGGCGCTCGTAGCACTCCACCCCGCGGTCGGTGGCGTAGCCGGTTTCGCATTCCTCGAACGTCAGCTTGACGCCGTTGATGCCGCCGTCGCGCGCGTTGACCATTTTCAGGTAATCCTGCTTGCCATTGGCCCAGGGCGTGCCGTTGGGCGCGTACGGCCCAGTGCGGTACGACAGCAGCGGAAAGAACTGCTCGGCCTGCGCGAAGGCGCTGGTGGCCACCGAAGATGCCGCGACGATGGCGGCGGCGATCAGGGTACGGGATAGCTTCATGCAAGTCTCCTTTGGTGGTTGAAGCGACGAGAAAAACGAGAACTCAAACGGTCGCGGAGCAGACCAGTCCAGCGAACGCCGTGGAAGGGCTAGGCCCGCCCACCGGCGTTGTCCCCCCTCCGGTACGAGAGGGGGGAAGGCGCGTCAGCGACTCAGGGGGGTGTTCCATATTCAATGCGGGAACGGCCACAAACGCAACTTCTGTTTGCCCACCGACCACAGCTTGGCCAGGCCGTGCGGCTCGACGATCAGGAACCACACGATCAGCGCGCCGAAGATCATCAACTCAACGTGCGAGGCGGTGGCGGTGGAAAAGCTCATGCCGAACAAGCCGCCCAGCCAGGGCAGGAACTGGTTCAGGAAGATCGGCAGCACGACGATGAAGGCGGCGCCGAACATGCTGCCCATCACCGAGCCCAGGCCGCCGATGATCACCATGAACAGCAGCTTGAAGGACAGATCGACGTTGAAGGCGCTCGGCTCCCAGGCGCCCAGGTAGACAAAAGCCCACAGCGCGCCGGCCACGCCGACGATGAAGCTGCTGACGGCAAAGGCCGTGAGCTTGGCGTACATCGGGCGGATGCCGATCACGGCGGCGGCCACGTCCATGTCGCGGATCGCCATCCACTCGCGGCCGATGGCGCTGCGCACCAGGTTCTTGACCAGCAGCGCCATGACCACCAGGAAGGCCAGGCAGAACAGGTACTTGGCTTCCGGGCTCTGGATCGGCAGGCCGAACACCTGCAGGTTGGCCACCGACACCGAACCCGACGCCGAGTCGTTGGTCAGCCACTTGATACGCAGGAACATCCAGTCCGAGAAGAACTGCGCGGCCAGCGTAGCCACCGCCAGGTACAAGCCCTTGACGCGCAGGCTGGGCAGGCCGAACAGCACGCCGAACGCGGTCGCGCACAGCCCGCCCAACAGGACGGCCGGCACCAGCGGCATGCCCGGAAAGCGCACGAAGAAGTTGTAGGCGCCGTAGGCACCCACGGCCATGAAGGCGCCCGAGCCCAGCGTGATCTGACCGCAGTAGCCGACCAGCACATTCACCCCCAGCGCGGCCAGCGCCATGATGAGGAAGGGGATCAGGATCGAAAAGAACAGGTACTCGCTGGCAATAAACGGCACCACCAGGAACGCGAAGGCCAGCAGCAGCAGCACCGCCCAGCGGTCCTGCGCGATGGGGAAAATCTGCTGGTCGGCTTGGTAGCTGGTCTTGAACTGGCCGTTTTCTCGGTAAAACATGGTTTTCCTGCTCTTTTAGTGCGTTGTCGGCGTGGATACTTCCTGAATAGCTATCAAAGACGTAGCATCAGACACGGTCGATAATTTTTTCGCCGAACAGGCCTTGCGGCCGGAACAGCAGGAACACCAGCGCCAGCACGTAGGCAAACCAGATCTCGATGCCACCGCCGACAAAGGGCCCGAGGTACACCTCGGACAGCTTCTCGCCCACGCCGATGATCAGCCCGCCGATGATGGCGCCGGGCACGCTGGTCAGCCCCCCCAGGATCACCACCGGCAGCGCGCGCAGCGCCACCGTGGTCAGCGAGAACTGCACGCCCAGCTTGCTGCCCCAGATCATCCCGGCCACCAGGGCCACCACGCCGGCCACCGTCCAGACGATGACCCAGATGCGCGAGAGCGGAATGCCGATGGACTGCGCGGCCTGGTGGTCATCGGCCACCGCGCGCAGGGCGCGTCCGGTCTTGGTCTTCTGGAAGAACAGCGACAGCCCCGCCACCAGGCCGGCGGCGATCAGCGCGGCGATCAGGTCTTCCTGGTTGACCAGTACGCCGCCCTGGAACATGCCCTCCAGCAGGAACATCGGGTCCTTGGGCATGCCGATGTCGATCTTGTAGATGTCGCTGCCGAACAGCGACTGGCCCACGCCTTCCAGAAAGTAGGTGATGCCCAGGGTGGCCATCAGCAAGGTGGCGCCTTCCTGGTTGACCAGGTGGCGCAGCACCAGGAACTCGATCAGCCAGGCCACCACGAACATCAGCGCGCCGGCCACGATGAAGGCCAGCACGTTGGCCAGCACCTTGCTGTCCAGGCCCAGCCAGCCGGGAATCCATTCGGAAAAACGCGCCATCGCCAGGGCGGCGAACAGCACCATGGCGCCCTGCGCGAAGTTGAACACGCCGGAGGCCTTGAAGATCAGCACGAAGCCGAGCGCCACCAGCGAATACAGCATGCCCGTCATCAGGCCGCCGAGGAGGGTTTCGAGAAAAAAGGCCATGTCCCGTGTCTCCTCAATGGCTGGTGCCGAGGTACGCGCTGATCACGTCCTCGTTGTTGCGCACTTCATCCGGCGTGCCGTCGCCGATCTTCCTGCCGTAGTCGAGCACGACCACGCGGTCCGAGATGTCCATCACCACGCCCATGTCGTGCTCGATCAGCACGATGGTGGCGCCGAACTCGTCGTTGACGTCCAGGATGAAGCGGCTCATGTCCTGCTTTTCCTCGACGTTCATGCCGGCCATGGGTTCGTCCAGCAGCAGCACCTGCGGCTCCATGGCCAGCGCGCGGCCCAAATCCACGCGCTTTTGCAGGCCGTAGGGCAACTGGCCCACGGGCGTCTTGCGGTGCGCCTGGATTTCCAGGAAGTCGATGATGCGTTCGACGAACTCGCGGTGGCGGATTTCCTCGCGCTCGGCCGGTCCCCAGCGCAGCGCCTGCAAAAACAGGTTGCTTTTGATCTTGAGGTTGCGCCCGGACATGATGTTGTCGAGCACGCTCATGCCCTTGAACAAGGCCAGGTTCTGGAAGGTACGGGCCACGCCCATCTCGGCCACCTGGCGCGAGTTCATGTGGCTGAAGGTCTTGCCGCGGAAGGTGATCGAGCCTTCGCTGGGCGTGTACACCCCGTTGATGCAGTTGAGCATCGAGCTCTTGCCGGCACCATTGGGACCGATGATGGAGCGGATCTCGTGCTCGCGCACGTCGAAACTGATGTCGGTCAGGGCCTTGACGCCGCCAAAGCGCAGGCTGATGTTCTGGACGTCCAGAATCACCTCGCCAATGCTCTTGGTGCTCAATGGGGCCTCGGCCAGCGCCGAATCGGCCATGGCGGCGGCATTTTCTGTGGTCGTCGCGGCGTTCATGCGGCGCTCCTGACGGGCGGGAAGGTCTTGGCTTCGAGGATCTTCAACTGGGCACTGACCTTGCCGGTGCGCCCGTCCTCGAATTTCACCGCCGTTTCGATGAACTGCTCGGTGCGGCCGTCGTACAGCGCCTCGATCAGCACGCCGTACTTCTCGGCGATGAAGCCGCGGCGCACCTTGCGCGTGCGGGTCAGCTCGTCGTCGTCCGGGTCCAGCTCCTTGTGCAGCACCAGAAAGCGCGCCACCTGCGTGTCTTCCATGCCCTCTTCACTGGCCAGGTCGGCGTTCACCTTCTCGACGCATTCGGCCATCATCTTCAGCACCTCGGGCTTGGCCGCCAGGTCGACGTAGCCGGCGTAGGGCAGGCCCTGGCGCTCGGCCCAGTTGCCGACGGCCTCGAAGTCGATGTTGACGAAGGCGCAGACCTTGTCCTTCTCGTGACCAAAGCACACGGCTTCCTTGATCTGCGGGAAGAACTTGAGCTTGTTCTCGATGTAGTTGGGCGCGAACATGGCGCCGCCGGCCATCTTGCCCACGTCCTTGGCGCGGTCGATGATGCGCAGGTGGCCGTCGTGGTCCAGCACGCCGGCGTCGCCGGTGTGAAAGAAGCCCTCGGCGTCCATCACCTCGGCGGTGGCGTCGGGGCGCTTGTAGTACTCCTTGAGCACCGACACGCCACGCACCAGCACCTCGCCGTTGTCGGCGATCTTCAGCTCAATGCCTGGCGCGGCCTGGCCCACGCTGCTCAGCTTGACGTGGCCGTTTTGCTGAATGCACACGTAGGCGCAGGTCTCGGTCTGGCCGTACAACTGCTTCAGGTTGACGCCGATGGAGCGGAAGAACTTGAACAGATCCGGCCCGATGGCCGCACCCGCCGTGTAGGCCACGCGGATGCGCGACAGGCCCATGGCGTTCTTCAAGGGGCCGTAGACCAGCAGCTTGCCCAGGCCGTACATCAGGCGGTCGCCCAGGGGCACGGGCTTGCCGTCCAGGATGTCGGCGCCGACGCGCTGCGCCACGGCCATGAACTTGTGGTGCAGCCACTGCTTGGACCGGGCGGCGTCCTCCATGCGAATGGAGACCGAGGTCAGCATGCCCTCGAACACGCGCGGCGGCGCGAAGTAGTACGTGGGGCCGATCTCGCGCATGTCGATGGCCACGGTTTCGGCCGATTCCGGGCAGTTGATGGTGAAGCCCGCCACCATCCATTGCGCGGTGGAAAACAGAAAGTCGCCCACCCAGGCCGGCGGCAGGTAGGACAGCACGTTGTCGCTGTCACTCAGCCCGTCGGTCTGCACGCCGCCCTGGGCCGCGCCGATGAAGCTGGCATGGGTCTGGCACACGCCCTTCGGACGCCCGGTGGTGCCGGAGGTGTAGAGGATGACGGCCACGTCGTCGGGCCGGCCCTGCGCCACGCGCTGCTCGAACAGCTGCGGGTGCAGCTCATCGTGCTTGCGACCCAGGGCCATCAGCTCGTCGACGCTGATCAGGCCCGGATCGGTGTAGTTGCGCATGCCGCGCGGGTCGTCGTAGATGATGTGGGTCAGGCCCGGCACGCTGGCGCGCAGCTCCAGCATCTTGTCGACCTGCTCCTGGTTCTCGGCGAACACGTAATTGACTTCGGCGTCCTGCAGCACGAAGGCCATTTCGGCGGCCACGGCGTCCTGGTACATGGGCACGGGCACCCCGCGCAGCGACTGCACGGCCAGGAACATCAGGTACAGGTGCGGGCGGTTGTCGCCCACGATGGCCAGGTTGTGGCCAGGCGCGAAGCCGAGCGAGGCCAGGCCGGCGGCCAGCCAGCGCACCTCGTCCAGGGCGCGCTTCCAGCTCCAGCTCTGCCAGATGCCGTACTCTTTCTCGCGCAGGGCCGGGTCTTCGGGACGGCTGCGCGCGTGCTGGATCAGCAGGTGGGGAAAGGTGGTGTTCATCCGGTTCGTCGTGGGAAGAAAAATGGAGGGAAATGGCCGGTTCAGCGGATGAAGCGGCCGTTCTTGCCGATCATGGTCAGCTCGACCAGCGAGGAGGCGTTGGCCCCCGGCGCGCTGAAATTGACCCGAAACCCGCCCAGGTCCAGGTTCTTCAAGGCCCAGGTGCTGTCGATGAAGTTCTGCGTGGACAGCTGCGCGCCGGCGCGGCGCAGCGCCTCGGCGAGCACGCGCGCGTTGATGTAGCCTTCCATCGCCACGAAGGACGGCTCCTCGTTCAGGCCGGCGGCTTTCCAGTCGCGCTGAAAAGCCCGGCTGACCGGCACGGACTGGCTCAACGGCGAGGGCACGACCTGGGAGATGGCCACGCCCACACCGTCCTCGCCCATGGCCTTGAGCGTGGTGGCGGCCCCCAGCACCGACAGACCGTACAGCGTCAGGCCCTTGTCCTTGGCACGCAAGGCCTTGACCATGTCCAGCGCCGGCTTGCCGGCCAGGCCCAGCACCACCGCCTTGGCGCCCGAGGAGGCCAGCTGGGCCGCCGCCGCGTCGACGTTGCTGCTGTCGCCCTCGACCGGCACCGAGGCCGCCTGCGCCAAGCCGTGGCGCGACATGGCCCGGCTGGCGCCGCCCTCGACTTCCTTGCCGAAGGCGTTGTTCTGCCACGCCACCGCCACGCGCTTGAGGCCGATGGTGCCCAGGTGGCGCACGATCTCCTCGGCCTCCTCGGCGTAGCTGGCGCGGATGTTGAACACGTTGCGCGCCTTGACACGCGCGGCGCTGGCGCCGGTGTAGGGCGCGAAGAAGGGCATGCCGTGCTCGACCACCTTGGGCAGCATGGCCTCGATGGCCGGCGTGCCGAAGCAGTTGAACAGCATGAAGATGGTGCGGTCGGCCAGCAAGCTCTCGACGTTGGCCAGGGCCTTCTTGGCATCGTAGGCGTCGTCGTGCGTGATCAGCTCGATCCGGCGTCCGTTCACGCCCCCGGCGGCGTTCAGCGCGGCAAACGCGGCCTTGGCGCCGTCGTGGGTGGCGCGCCCCAGGTCGCCCAGGGCCCCCGACATGGCGGTGGACTGCCCCAGCCGAATCGGCTCACCGCTCTGCGCCCGCACGGCCCCTGGCATGCAGGCGGCCGAGGCCAGCGTGCCCAGCACGAGTTGCCGGCGTGTGCCATTGGGGCGCGCAGGGCGCGTGGCGGGGAAAGCGGATGAAGTGAAGGTACGCACGTGGTGGTGTCCTGTGGCTGGGTGACTCGACCGCCTGTCCGGCGGGGGCGTCACATCGGTTCTCCCTTGGTAACTGGGCGTAATGTGCACCTCACTTTGACGTCAAGATGTCTTTGCGACGACAATTTGCGGGTAAATCCTGAGCAATCGCCGCCCGCGCGACGCGCCCGGGCAACGTCAAAAAGCCGTCGCCATGGTCCATCACCCGCCCCATTCCGCCCTGCACCAGCGGCGCCGGCCCGCCACGCGCGAGGAGTTGACCGGGATCCCGTGGCTGCGCGTGCTGCTGCCGGCCGAGTACGAACGGGCCGTGCAAGTGCTCCGCGTGGGCGATGCCGAGCCCGGCGACGTGATTTGCCGCATCGGCCGGGCGCCGACCTACTGGTTCGGGGTGCTGGACGGCCTGCTGAAGATGAGCGCGGAAACCCCCGAAGGCCAGTCCATCACCTATTCGGGCCTGACTTCCGGTGGCTGGTTCGGCGAGGGCACGGCGCTCAAGCGCGAGCCCTACCGCTACAGCATCGCGGCGCTGCGGCGCAGCACGGTGGCCGGGCTGCCGGTGGACACCTTCCACTGGCTGCTGGACCATTCCATCGGCTTCAACCGCTTCGTGATGAACCACCTCAACGAGCGCATCGCCCAGTTCATCAGCGCCCTGGAGGCCGACCGCCAACCCAGCCCGGAACAGCGCGTGGCGCGCAACCTGGCGACGCTGGTCAATCCGGTGCTGTTTCCCGGTGTCGGGGAGGTGCTGCGCATCACCCAGCAAGAGTTGGCCTACCTGGTGGGCCTGTCGCGCCAGCGCGTGAACGAGGCGCTGCGCGCGCTCAGCGCCCAGGGCGTGGTGCGCATCGAGTACGGCGGCCTGCGCATCCTGGACGTGGCGGCGCTGCGCAGCCGGCGCTTCTGAACCGGTATTTTGAGCAAAATCTGCCATTGGTCGGCGCCCAATAAGCCAGATCAGCTATCATTTTTGAACTATTTCATAATCCTGCCATGACCGACCAACCCCGTTTTCGTCGCGCGCCGCGGCCGCAGGACGCCCTCCCCGGCGCCGCCTCGGCGGCCGCGGAAGCCGTCGGCGTGCGCCTGAACAAGCGCCTGGCCGACCTGGGGCTGTGTTCGCGCCGCGAAGCCGACGAGTGGATCGAGCGCGGCTGGGTGCGGGTGAACGGGCAGATCGCGCCGATGGGGCTCAAGGTCGGCCCGCAAGACCAGGTCAGCGTGGACCGCCAGGCCGACGCCGCCCAGGCCCAGCGCGTGACCATCTTGCTGCACAAGCCCATGGGCTACGTCAGCGGCCAGGCCGAGGACGGTCACCAGCCCGCCGTGACGCTGATCAACAGCCGCAGCCACTGGCGCGGCGACGCCAGCCGCACGCGCTTTGCGCCCACGCAACTGCGCGGGCTGGCGCCGGCGGGGCGGCTGGACATCGATTCGGTGGGCCTGCTGGTGCTGACACAAGACGGCCGCGTGGCGCGCCAGTTGATCGGCGAGGACTCGCAGGTCGACAAGGAATACCTGGTGCGCGTGGCCTACGGCGAGGTGCAGCAGAACGTGCAGGCCGCCTTCCCCGTCGCCCAGCTGGCGCGGCTGCGCCATGGCCTGGCGCTGGACGGCCAGGCGCTGAAGCCGGCGCAGGTGGACTGGCAAAACCCCGAGCAATTGCGCTTCGTGCTGCACGAAGGCAAAAAACGCCAGATCCGCCGCATGTGCGAGGCCGTGGGCCTGACGGTGACGGGCCTGAAGCGCATCCGTATCGGCCGCATCACCCTGGGCCAGCTGCCGGCCGGGCAGTGGCGCTACCTGGGTGCGCAGGAGCGGTTCTGAGCCCGGCGCGCGCCCTCGAAAGAACTTGAAAACAGCCCCCTCATCCCCAGGTGTAGCGCGCGAGGCGCCGGCCCGGCGCGTCCTTCTTTTTCCGATCTGACAACTCACTCCCCACCATGAGCAAACACTCCCATGCCTTCCAGGCCGAGGTGGCCCAGCTGCTGCACCTGGTCACCCATTCGCTGTACTCCAACCCCGAGATCTTTCTGCGCGAGCTGATCTCCAACGCCTCCGACGCCTGCGACAAGCTGCGCTTCGAGGCCATCGCCGACCCGGCGCTGTACGGCGACCAGCCGGGTCTGGAAGTGCGCATCGGCACCGACAAGGGCGCCCGCACCGTGACGGTGACCGACACCGGCATCGGCATGAGCGAGGCCGAGGCGATCGCCCACCTGGGCACCATCGCCAAGAGCGGCACGCGTGAGTTCATGGGCAAGCTGTCGGGCGACCAGAAATCCGATGCCCAGCTGATCGGCCAGTTCGGCGTGGGGTTTTACTCCGGCTTCATCGTCGCCGACCGCATCACCGTCGAGTCGCGGCGGGCCGGCCTGCCACCGGAACAGGGCGTGCGCTGGTCCAGCACCGGCGCCGGCGAATTCGAGGTCGAGCCCCTCACCCGCGAGGCCCGCGGCACCAGCGTGACCCTGCACCTGCGCGAGGACGCGCTGGAGTTCGCCGACCCCTGGCGCCTGAAGGAGCTGGTCGGCAAGTATTCCGACCACATCGCCCTGCCCATCAAGATGGAAGGCGAAACCTGGGAAGAAGGCAAGGAGGAAGGCCAGCCCGGCCAGATGGTCAAGACCGGCGAGTGGGAAACCGTCAACCAGGCCACGGCGCTGTGGACCCGGCCCAAGAAGGACATCACCGACGAGCAGTACACCCAGTTCTACGAGCAGCTGGCGCACGACTGGCAGCCGCCACTGACCTGGTCGCACAACCGCGTGGAAGGCAGCACCGAATACACGCAGCTGCTGTATGTGCCCAGCCACGCGCCGATGGACCTGTGGGACCGCGACAAGGCGCGCGGCGTCAAGCTGTACGTGCGCCGGGTGTTCATCATGGACGACGCCGAGCAGCTGCTGCCGCGCTACCTGCGCTTCGTCAAGGGCGTGGTCGATTCGGCCGATCTGCCGCTGAACGTCAGCCGCGAGCTGCTGCAGGAAAGCCGCGACGTGAAAGCCATCCGCGAGGGCAACACGCGCCGCGTGCTGGGCCTGCTGGAAGAGCTGGCCAAGGCCGATGCCCCCGCCGCCGCCCCGGAGACGGCTGCGGACGTGACCGACGTGACCGACAAGAACGCGCCCGCCACCCTGGCCGAGGACAAATACGCCACCTTCTGGCGCGAATTCGGCGCGGTGCTGAAGGAAGGCCTGGGCGAGGACCTGACCCACCGCGAGCGCATCGCCAAACTGCTGCGCTACGCCTCCACCACCACCGACAGCGTCAGCGTGTCGCTGGCCGACTACAAGGCGCGCATGAAGGAAGGCCAGAAGGCCATCTACTACATCACCGCCGACTCCCTGGCCGCCGCGCGCAACAGCCCACAGATCGAGGTGTTCCGCAAGAAAGGCCTGGAAGTGCTGCTGATGAGCGACCGCGTGGACGAGTGGGCGCTGTCGTACCTGCAGGAATTCGACGGCACGCCACTGCAATCGGTGGCCAAGGGCGCGGTGGATCTGGGCGATCTGCAGGACGAGGCCGAGAAAAAAGCCGCCGAGGAAGCCGCCGAGTCGGTCAAACCGCTGCTGGAGCAGCTCAAGCAAGCCCTGAAGGACGAGGTGGAAGACGTGCGCGTGACCACCCGCCTGGTCGATTCACCGGCCTGTCTGGTGGTGAAGGACGCCGGCATGAGCCTGCAGCTGGCGCGCATGCTCAAGCAGGCCGGCCAGAAACTGCCCGACACCAAGCCGGTGCTGGAAATCAACGCCGAGCATCCGCTGGTCAAGAAGCTGGACGGCCACCCGCGGTTCGACGACCTGGCCCATGTGCTGTACGACCAGGCCCTGCTGGCCGAGGGCGGCCTGCCCGAAGACCCGGCCGCCTACGTGCGCCGCGTCAACGCCCTGTTGGTGTAACAACCCGCCCCGCGCGCCGGCCCCGGCCCCATGCACACCGGCGCGCTGTTCGAAGCCCCCGAGGCGCCGCCCGGCGAAGTGCGCTGGCTGGCGCCCCAGGCCTGCGTGCTGCGCGGCTTCGCCCTGTCCCAGGTGCCGGCGCTGCTGGCGGCGCTGCGCGTGGTCATCGCCCAGGCTCCGCTGCGCCACATGCACACTGCCCGCGGGGGCCGCATGTCGGTGCGCACCACCAACTGCGGCGCGGTCGGCTGGATCAGCGACGCGGCGGGCTACCGCTACAGCCCCACCGACCCGGTCAACGGCCAGCCCTGGCCAGCCCTGCCCGAGGTGCTGGCCCAACTCGGCCGCGAAGCGGCGGCGGCGGCCGGCTTTGCCGACTTCGTCCCCGACGCCTGCCTGGTCAACCGCTACCGGCCCGGTGACCGCATGGGCCTGCACCAGGACCGCAACGAACGCCGCCTGGACGCGCCCATCGTCTCGGTGTCGCTGGGCATTCCCGCGCTGTTCCTGTGGGGCGGCGCGCGACGCGAGGCCCCCACCGAACGGGTGCCCCTGTTCCACGGCGACGTGGCGGTCTGGGGCGGCGCCCAGCGCCTGAACTTCCATGGCGTGGCAGCGCTGCCCGACGGGCACCACGCCCTGCTCGGCCCGCAACGCCTGAATCTGACCGTGCGCCGCGCCTGCTGAAGGGGCACCGCCGCATGGCTGCGACAATCGGCCGATGATCTGGCAACGTATTCTTTTTCTGGCGGCCACCGTGGCCCTGGGCGCGGGCGCCTGGCGCGCGGGCGGGTGGATGGGGCTGGCCTTTCTGGGCAGCGGGTTGGTGTTGTGGGTGCTGCTGTACTACACACGCCTGGTCACCATCATGCACCGCGCCGCCGAGCGCCCTCTCGGCTACGTGGACAGCGCCGTCATGCTCAACGCCAAGCTGCGCCCGCGCCTGAGCCTGATGCACGTCATCGCGCTGACGCGCTCCATCGGCGAGCGCCTGTCGGAGGTCGGCGCCGAACCCGAAATCTACCGCTGGAGCGATGCGGGCGAATCGCACGTCACGGTGGAGTTTGAAAACGGCCGTGTGGCACGCTGGAACATGGTGCGCCCGCCGACCGAGCCGGAAACCACGGCCTCCGCCGAGACGGCGGCCGCGTCCCCGCACGGGGCGTAAAATTCTGCGCCTTGGCGCGTGGCGCCCGGCGCGCCCGCAACCCTCCCCATACCTGCGCCCCGAGGAAGGACAACACCGATGAGCACCCCCCTGACGCCCCTGAGCGACCGCGACGGCAAGATCTGGTTCGACGGCCAGCTGGTCGAATGGCGCGACGCCAAGATCCACGTGCTGAGCCACACCCTGCACTACGGCTGCGGCGCCTTCGAGGGCGTGCGCGCCTACGACACGGTGAACGGCACCGCCATTTTCCGCCTGACCGAGCACACCCAGCGCCTGTTCAACAGCGCCAAGATCCTGCGCATGAAGATGCCGTTCACCCACGAACAGGTGAACGAGGCGCAGAAGGAAGTGGTGCGCGCCAACCAGCTCAAGAGCTGCTATATCCGGCCGCTGGTGTGGATCGGCTCCGAGAAGCTGGGCGTCAGCCCTAAGGGCAACACCATCCATGTGATGGTGGCCGCCTGGGCCTGGGGCGCCTACCTGGGCGACGAAGGCCTTAAAAAGGGCATCCGGGTCAAGACCAGCAGCTACACGCGCCACCACGTCAACATCACCATGACGCAGGCCAAGGCCGTGAGCAACTACAGCAATTCGATCCTGGCCAACATGGAAGCCCTGGACGACGGCTACGACGAGGCGTTGCTGCTGGATTCGACCGGCTTCGTGAGCGAGGGCGCTGGCGAGAACGTGTTCCTCATCAAGGACGGCGTCATCTACACGCCAGACCTGTCGGCCGGCGCTCTGAACGGCATCACGCGCAACACCGTGCTGCACATCGCCAAGGATCTGGGGCTCGAGGTGGTGCAAAAGCGCATCACGCGCGACGAGTGCTACATCGCCGACGAAATGTTCTTCACCGGCACGGCGGCCGAGGTCACGCCAATTCGCGAACTCGACCGCGTGCAGATCGGCATCGGCGAACGCGGCCCGGTGACGGAGAAAATCCAGAGCGCCTTCTTCGACATCGTGGGCGGCCGCAACGCCAAGTACGCAAGCTGGCTCAGCCAGGTCTGAACGCCGCCGCGCCCACACACCCGCAGGCAGGAGCGCCCGCGCGCCATGCACGTTGCGCACCTGATCCTCACCGAACGCCTGGCCGGCAGCGAGCGTTACGCCATTGAGCTGGCCAACGCGCAGGTCGCGCGCCACCAGGTATCGCTGATCTTGCGGCGTGGCGCCGTCGGTTCGCACCCTGGCGCGTTGCTGCCGTACGTGGACCCTGGCGTGCGCGTGATTCTGGTCAACGATTGGCTGGCGCGCTGGCAAGCCCGGCGCGTGTTGCGCCGGTTGCGACCAGATGTGGCCCACGCCCATCTGAGCGTGGGCTGCAAGAGCCTGCACGGCCTGGAAGGCCTGTGCCTGCGCGTGGGCACGCTGCACATCCGCTACAAGGCCCATCAGCACGCCGGACTCGATGCGCTGGTGGCCATCGCGCCCTGGCAGCTGAACGATATTCCCGCCCCCCTGCGCGCCCACACGGCGCAGATCGACAACTGGACCCAGCCGCATCCGCCGGCCGCCAATGCCCGTGCGCGGCTGCGCCAGCAACACGACATCCCGGAGCACGCCTGGGTGTTCGGCGCGCTGGGGCGGATCGAGTCCAGCAAGGGATTCGATGTGCTGGTGCAGGCCTTCGAGCAGGCCGCCTTGCCGGACGCCTATCTGGTCATCGTGGGGGAAGGCGGGGCGCTGGACGGGTTGCGCCGCCGCGCCGGACCCCGCGTGATCTTTCCCGGCTTTTCCAGCACGCCGCAGGACTGGCTGGCGGCTTTCGATGGCTTTGTCAGCTCGGCGCGCAGCGAACCCTTTGGCCTGGTGCTGCTGGAAGCCATGCAGGCCGGCTTGCCGATCCTGGCCACGCGCAGCCAGGGCACACTGCACCTGGCCGAGACCATGCAACCCACGCTGCTGCCGATCGACGACGTCGCCGCCATGACCCAGGCCTTGCGCGATATCGCGCGGCGGCGGCCGGTTCGGCGCGAGTACGCCATGGCGGGCTACGACCTGGCGGCGCGCCTGGATCAGTTTGATACCTTCTACGAGCACGAACTGACAGCGCTGGGCACCCCCTTCTCTGGGGGTGCGGGCCACTCGCCAGCCGACCGGCGGCGGCGACGTGAAAAGGCGGACAATCCAGAGGAAAGTGCCTGCAGCCCCCACGAGAGCTTGCGCGCACACCGCCCCTCCATCCATGGAATCGCATCAATGAACAACCGCATCGTCGAACTTCTGGCTAAGGACCTGAATCCCCAGGGGGGCGTCTTCTGCCCCAACCCGCAGGCCGGCATGCAACTGTGGAGTTCGCACCCCCGTGTCTATCTGGACGTGGGCCACGACGGCGCAGCCACCTGCCCCTACTGCGGCACGGTCTACCAGTTGCGCCCGGGCGAACACCTGGAACACGCAGGCCACTGAGCCTGCCGCGCCGTCGCGGCGTGCCCCGCCCGCCGTCCCCAGTCGGACACGGCGGAGGGTATGTTGTTGTCCTGCCCGCACTCTCCCATGCACCTGCCCCACCATCGCATCAGCAACCTGGCCGCCTTCCTGGTGCCGGCGCTGAGTCTGTGGCTGCCTTCCGGGTACGCCTACGGCACGGCCCTGTTGGTGGTGGGGGCCATGTTGGCCGTGCGCGACTGGTGGGGACGGCCGGTGCAGCCGCCCGAGGCGCGCTGGCTGGTGCTGGCGATCGCGCTGATGGCCCTGGTGTGGCTGTATGGCGGCGATTGGTCCAAGGGCGCCAGTGCGCTGAACAAGCCACTGCGCTACCTGTTGATGCTGCCTTGCCTGTTCTACGTGCTGCGCTTTCCTCCGCGGCGCGACTGGCTGCTGGCCGGCATCGCCGTGGGGGCCTGCATGGGCGGCCTGCGCGCCCTCTACGACACACAGGTGCTGGGCCTGGAGCGCCCCTGGATCACCGAGCACGACACCAGCAACGCCATCCAGCTCGGCAATTTGAGCGGATTGTTCGGCCTGATGTGCTGGATCCCGCTGATGGTCTACTGGCCGCGCTGGCGCTGGCCGATGCGCCTGCTGCTGGCCCTGTGTTGCCTGTTGGGCCTGCTGGGCTCGCTGCTGTCTCAAACGCGCGGCGGCTGGCTGGCCCTGGCCCTGAGCGGACTGGTGCTGGGCTGGCTGCTGGCGCGCCGGGTGTCTTCGGGGCGGGCCGTGATCGGAGCCCTGCTGCTCGCGCTGATCCTGGCGCCGCTGGGCTGGCACCAGCGTCACAAGATCGAGGAGCGTGTCCAATGGGCTTACGACGAAGTGACGGAGTACCAGGCGGCCGGGCAGGCCAGCACCTCGGTCGGACAACGCCTCGATCACTGGCAGTTGGCCTGGCACATGGGGCTCGCCAAGCCGTTGCTGGGCTGGGGTGAGGCCGGCTACGCCACCGAGAAGGCGCGGCGCGTCGCGCTGGGCCAGGCCCACCCGGCCATCCTGGCGTATGGCCACACCCACAACGAACTGCTGGATCAGTTCGTGAAACGGGGGCTCGTTGGCGTGGGCGGCCTTCTGGTGCTCTACCTGGTGCCGCTGGCCCTGTTCTGGCCGCGCCGACGCGTGCGGCCGAACATAGCCGATCCGGGCGAGCTGCATGAAAACGACACCTGCCTGCGCCTTATTGGTGTCTTGGTGCCGCTCAGTTTCATGGGTTTCGGGCTGACCCAGGTCTTCTTCGCCCACTACAACGGCGTGGTGATCTATCTGGATCTGGTGATTCTGGTGCTGGGCGCCCTGCAAGCCACCCAACCCAGAACGCTCCCTCCAGAAGGGCAGTGAGGCAAAAAAAAACCGCCTGTCGGCGGCTTATCACTCCCTTGAATTATTCGAAAAGCTTCTTATCGTAATTTACCTACCCAAACATCAGCGTGACAGCGATGGTTAGCACTATACCGAGTGGTGCGTTACGCGACATCCCTCATTCAAGGGGGCATTGATTTTCTTTTGGTTTTGCAATCGGGTTTCCACTGACTCGTACCTTTGTTCTGCCCCACATCAAGAATTCAGGGGCAGTCGAAGCACAAAACGAGCCCCGCCACCCTCGCGTGCGATGCAACTGACCTCACCACCATGGCGGCGGACAATGGACCGAACCAGGGACAGGCCCAGGCCCACGCCACCGTCACGCTCGCTGGCGCCAGGCAGGCGGTAGAAAGGCTCGAAAATCCGCTCACGCTGATCGACCGGCACACCCGGTCCCCGGTCTTCCACCGACAACACAGCCAGCTGCCCCTCCTGCCCCAGTTCGGCCCGCACTTCGTCGGCACGGCCGTGGCGGTCACCGTGGCGCACCGCGTTCTCGAGCAGGTTGCGCACGGCCCGTCGCAGCAACTTGGCCACGCCGGGCACCCCGATCTCCGATGTGCCGTCGGAGAGCTCCAAGCTGGCGCCCAGGCGGGCACATTCCTCGGCCAACAGGCCAATCAAATCCACCGACTCGATGCTGCCCATGCTGGCTTCGGCCTCGCCGAGTCGGCTGGCGAGCAGGATTTCGTCGATCAGCAGGTCCAGTTCGGCGATGTTGCGGTTGATCTCGGCCTGGGCTTCAGCCCGCGCGGACGTACCGGCTTCGCCGAACAGCTCGATGGCCATGCGAATGCGGGCCAGGGGTGAGCGCAGCTCATGCGAGGCGTTGGCCAGCAAGGATTTCTGCGACTGCAGCAAGGCCGCTTGCGAGGACATCAGGACTTCGATCCGACCCGCGGCGGCGTTGAAGCGGCGCGACAGATCGGCCACTTCGTCCTGGCCGGCCTCGGGCAGGCGCGCCGCCAGATCGCCGTCGCCCCAGCGCTGGACACCGCGCTGCAAGGCCTCCAGACGCTGCGTGAGACGACGCGCCACGGGAAACACCCCGATCATCACCACCACGCCGGCCAAGCCCAGCATCCAGAGAAAACCGTACGGCGGCCGCAGCCAGGCCAGCATCGAGTCTCCGCGGCGCCCCGCGCCGCCCGGGCCACCGCCTCGGTCGCGCGGGGGGACCTGCAGGTTCAACACCCGTCCGTCCTGCAGGGTCAGCTCCATTTCCCAGGCATGTCCCGGCGCCCGGCGTGCCTGCATCTGGCCCGACCCCAAGGTGGCACCCATCGCGTCGCGCACGATCACCTCGCGCGGCTGCAAGGGCTGGCGGTCGCGCTCGCGCTGGTCTTCGGCCAACTGCCAGGCCCAGCCCACCAGCAGGCTGAGCACGGCCACGCTGCCAGCCACCGCCAGCCAGATGCGAAAGTACAGCTTGCGGGCGAAGGGATTGCCGGTCATGCTCTTGTCCCTGGAGTGCGTGAACGCGCGCTCAATCCTGCTGCTTGGCGAACACGTAACCGACGCCGCGCACCGTGACGATGCGCTTGGGGTTCTTCACGTCCGCCTCGATGGCGGCGCGGATGCGGCCCATGTGCACGTCGATGGAGCGCTCGAACGCCTCCAGCTCGCGGCCACGCACCGCCTCCATGATCTGGTCGCGCGTCAGCACCCGGCCGGCCCGTTCGGCCAATGTGACCAGCAGGTCAAACTGGTAGCTGGTCAAGTCGGCCGGCTTGTCGCCGACGCGCACGGTGCGTGCGTCGCGGTCGATCTCCAAGGCACCAAAGCGCAGCACGGCCTTGTGCTCATGCGCGGCACCGGGCTGTTGGCGGCGCAGTACGGCGCGAATGCGCGCCAGCAGTTCGCGCGGCTCGAAAGGTTTGGGCAGGTAGTCGTCGGCACCCAGCTCCAAACCGACGATGCGGTCCATGGGATCGCCCTTAGCGGTGAGCATCAGCACCGGCACCCTGGCCACATCGGAGGGCAACGCGCGGATGCGGCGGCACACCTCCAGTCCGTCCAGATCGGGCAACATCAGGTCCAGGATCACCAGATCAACCGGTTTTTCCTGCACCATGGCCAAGCCGGTGGTGGCGTCCCCAGCGTGTGAAACCAGGAAGCCTGATTGCGACAGGTACTCCCCCACCATGCGCGCCAAGCGCGCATCGTCCTCGATCATCAGCAGGTGCTGGTTGTTCATGCCATTCTTTCGTTCCACCGACTTGCGCGACACACCCGCGCCGCCCGAAACGATCTTGACCGGCTCTTGCGCGTCGCGCTTGAAGTCAGGGTAAAGATACGTAAACCCCTGGACTTCGGCAAGGGCACGGCCTCTGTCCGATCTGGCCGGCTATCACGATAAGGTCGACTCGCGCCCCACCACCGCCTCCCCCGGTCGGAGCGCGGCCTGGGGCACTGAAATGTGCGCCCGTGCGGCCAGGGCCACCAGCAACAGCACCGGCAGCCCGAGCACCGCGGTGCTGATGAAAAAGACCGGGTAGCCAAAGGCATTGACGTAGTCCCCCGAGAAGCCGGCCACAAACTTGGGTAGCAGCAGCATCAACGAGGAAAACAAAGCGTACTGCGTGGCCGAGTAGCTGATGTTGGTCAGACTGCTCAGATAGCCCACGAACGCCGCCGAGGCGATGCCCGAGGCCAGGTTGTCGGCCGACACCACCGCGATCAGCGCCGGCACGCTGTGGCCGCTCCCGGCCAGCCACGCGAACAGCAAATTGGTCAGGGCCGACAGCACGGCACCCAGCATCAGCACCCGCATCACGCCCAGCCGCAGGGCCAGGGCGCCCCCCACGAAAGCGCCGACCAGGGTCATCACCACGCCGTAGATCTTGGTCACGGCCGCGACCTCGTCCTTGGTGTAGCCCATGTCCACATAGAACGGGTTGGCCATGATGCCCATCACCACGTCGCTGATGCGGTAGACCGCGATCAGCCCCAGGATCAGCGCGGCATGCCAACGGTAGCGGCGCAGGAAATCTGCGAACGGCTCCAGGAGCGCGCCGCGCAGCCACTCCCCGGCGCCGCGTGCCGGCGCCACGGGTTGGGCCTTGGGTTCGGGCGCGCACAGCACCGTGATCACGCCGACCACCATCGACGCGGCCATGACCAGGTAGGCCATGCGCCAGGCCGGGTTGTCGTAGCCCGGCGCGCCGGCCTGCGCGCGCGCGGCCAGCCACAGCACGCCGGCACCAGCCCAGATCATGGCCAGCCGGTACCCAGTCTGGTAGGTGGCGGCCAGTGCCGGCTGCGCCTCGGTGGGGGCCGACTCGATGCGGTAGGCATCCAGGGCGATGTCCTGCGTGGCCGAGGCCAATGCCACCGCCAGCGCGCACCACACCAGCGGCGCCAGCGCCACACGCGGATCGGTCAAGGCCATGCCCACCAGCCCCGCCGCCACCGCCAGCTGAGACAGCAGCAGCCAGGCGCGGCGCCGACCCAGCCAACGCGTCAGCCCCGGCAGTGGTACCCGGTCGACCAGGGGCGCCCAGGCCCACTTGAAGCCGTAGGCCAAGCCCACCCAGCTCAGGTGCCCGATGGTGGAGCGGTCCACCCCCGCCTCGCGCAGACGAAACGAAAGCGTGCCCAGCACCAGCAGCAGCGGCAGCCCGGCGGCAAAGCCCAGCGACAGCATGCGCAGGCTTTCCGGGGCCAGGTAGACGCGCAGGCTACCGCGCCAGCTGGTGCTGGGTGGGGCTGCGCCGGGGCCAGCTGGTTCAGTCAAGGGCGAGGTCCGATGACACAGCATCCCCTGAGACCGGGCCGCGAAGCGGCGGTAGCGTGCGATTCGACATTGCCTCTATTATTGACGCCGTATGTGCTGGATCTGTGACGCCAAGACCGCTTCTGCCCCGCCGGACACCGCCCCCATGCCGTCCCGCGCTTCGCCGTGGGCGCCGCGCCGTGCTTTCTTATTGGCCGTCGGCGCGGCGGCGGTGACGCCGGCCGATGCGCAGGTCAATGTCGGCGAAGCCTCCTCGCTGCGCAACCTGGTGCCCGCCGAATCCCTGGAGCAAGCCGCCGGCCAGCAGTACACCGAAGTCCTGGCCAAGGCACGGGCTCAGCGGGCATTGGCTCCTGACAACCATCCGCAGCTGATACGCCTGCGCGCCATCGCCAATCGGCTGATTCCGTATGCCGCCCAGTGGAATCCGCGCGCCCGTCAGTGGCGTTGGGAAGTGAACCTGATCGGC
Organism: Pseudomonadota bacterium; assembly: GCA_020161215.1. GTDB lineage: Bacteria > Pseudomonadota > Gammaproteobacteria > Burkholderiales > Burkholderiaceae_C > Ottowia. Next base: position 9,488 of record JAIUOM010000009.1, on the reverse strand, counting down.
AGCAAGCAACTGAACGCCTGGTGCATGCCAGGCGGCAAGATCGCCTTTTATACCGGGATCCTGGACCAGCTCAAGCTGAGCGACGACGAAGTCGCCATGATCATGGGACATGAAATGGCCCACGCCCTGCGCGAGCACGCACGCGAGCGCATCGCCAAGACACAGGCCACCGGCCTTGGGCTGTCGGTGGCGGCCTCGCTGTTCGGCCTAGGTCAGCTGGGCGACGTGGGCGCGCGTCTGGGCACGCAACTGCTCACGCTGAAGTACAGCCGCGACGACGAAACCGAGGCCGACTTGGTCGGGCTCGAGATCGCCGCCCGTGCCGGTTTCGATCCGCGTGCCAGCATCAGCCTGTGGAAAAAAATGATGCAAGCCAGCTCAAGCCAGGGCGGCAACAGCTTCTTGTCCAGCCACCCGAGCGGGCCCGAGCGCATCCGTGCGCTCGAAGTCAACGTCGACCGGGTGCAGGGCTTGTATGAGCAGGCGCGCCGTGGTCAAGCGTCCACCGCACCCGTCGCGCGCGATCCCGGACCGTCGGGCGCCAGGCCGCCATTTTCGACACCCGTGGGCCAACCACTGGGGGCCCGCTGAGCACGTGCTGACATGCACGAGTCGGCGCTGGAAGCCGTGGCGGCCTATTACAGCGCCCGCCTGCAACGCCATGGCGCCACCCCGGCCGGGGTGGACTGGCCGCACCGTCCGGGTCAAGAGCTGCGCTGGGTGCAGTTGCTCAAGCTGTGCGAGTTCTCCATGCCACGCAGCCTCAACGACGTCGGCTGCGGCTACGGCGCACTGCGCGCGTTTCTGAGCCGCCGGTACCCGCTCGCGCGGATCGACTACGTCGGCACCGACATCTCCGAGGCCATGGTCGCCGTCGCCAGACGGCGTTGGCGCCACCGCGGTGACTGCCGCTTCGAAGTCGCGGTCAACGCCGAACGGGTGGCCGATTACAGCGTGGCCAGTGGAATTTTCAACGTCAAGCTCGATTGTCCGGACGCAGACTGGGAAGATCAGGTCGCTCGGTGCCTGGACCAGCTCCAGCACCACAGTCGCCTGGGCTACGCCATCAACTTCGTCCTGCCCGCCGCCGACAAGCGCGTCAGTCCACCCCAGCTTTACCGGCCGGCGCCGGAGCGATGGCTCACGCATCTTCAGGCACAAGGCGGGCATGTCCAGCTGATCCAGGGCTATGGGTTGCAGGAATACACCCTGCTGACCCGGTTCGACGCAAAAAATCAACCCTCGGACGATGGATATGCGGGCCCTATTTGTCAACCTCCACCGGGGCAAACTGAGGCATAGTGATTCCTCAACCACCACCTGAGGAGAGGGACCATGGGTTACTTCATGGGCAACGCCGATATCTTCATTCCGGACATGCTCAGCCAATTGAATCTGCGCTTTGCACCGGCTCAAGCCTCCGGCGATCGGGCTCTGCTGGGCGGCATCGAGGAAATGACCGAAATCCAGAAGGAATTCGGCATTTTCAAGCCCGGCCGGTCCCTGGAGCAGAGTGTCCGCGCATTGAACCTGATGTACTCCAACAACGTGGTCAAGCAGCGCTGGCTGACCCTGATCGCGGCGCTGGCCAAGCACCCCTCCAATCGCACTGGCGAAAACGGCAACCAAGCCATCGTCAACGCCATCCTCGAGAATTTTGGCGCGGCGAGTGTGCTGCCGGTGTACTTCACCTCGCACGACATGGAAGGCCAGAAGGTTCAGGAAAGCCCCGTGCTCATCACGCCCAAAGGGCGGCCCGTGCACTACCTGGAAGTCGACTACCTGGTGCTCTCCCTGCCCATGCAGTCCAAAGAAGCTGCCGCGCGCATGCGTTCGTCCTGACGGTCACGGCTTCGCGCGCAACGCCTGCCAGACCGGCCGCCAGTACTCCGCTCCGGTGATGTCCAGCAGGGTGCCGGCCACCTCCAGCCAGTCGCGGTTGCCATCCTGCAACGCCAGGCCCAGGTCCGCGCCCATCGCTCCGGCCTGGGCCATCACCAGGGCGCCGCGGCACTCGGCCACGCGATTGCTGCGTTGGCGCGCGACCGCCACGGTTTCGCTTGCGACACCGACGGCTTCCGGCCAGCGCGCCATGGCGGCACAGGTCTCGGCAAGAAGCGCCAAAATCTCGGCCTCGAAGTCCACCGCCACCTGCTGCTGACGCACCGTGGCCAGGGCCCGTGTCAGGGCCGAGCGGGCAATCTCGTGGCGGTGTCCGGCCGCCGCGCCCAAGGCATAGAAGTAGGCGCCGGTCACACGCAGGTAGCTGTGCTCGGGTGACCCACCTCCCGGCATCGCCCGGGCCGCCTGCCAGGCCAGATCCCCTTCTCCACGTGCCGCCGCCAACTCGAATTCGGTGGTCAGGAAAATCCCCTGCATCACCGCATCGGGCTCCTCCGGCGCCTTGGTCTGCATGCGCGCCACCACGTCCTGAGCCTCGTCCAGGCGCCCCATGCGGGTCAGTGCGCGCGCGCGCAGAGCAAGAGTCCATTGCTCCACCCCGAAACCGATGAAATCACGGTCGAACACGCTGATCCGATCAATCTCGGCCAGCGCCACGTCGTTGGCCGCCAGCGCTTCGCGCAACAGGCCGGCCCAGCCGTAGGCCTGGCACAGCGCGATGTGCAGAGTGGCACGTCGACCGGCGTCGCCGGGAGGGTCCGGCATGGCCAGTGCCCCGCGCAAGGCGGCGACGTAGTCGTCGGCCGACCCGCCAGCACCCTGCCGCAATCGCGCATGGGCCAACTTGAGCAACTGTGGAAGACGCGGGTCGGCACTACCGGCCTGACTGTCCACCTCATCGATCAAGTCGGCCAGTTGCCGGGAATCCACCCCGCCGCGCCAGCCGAGGTAGACGATGCGTCCGGCCGCCAACGCGCGCAAGCCACGCGCCTCGTCGGTGCCGGTTTCCGCCTCCAGCAGCGCCATGACCCTCTGCCAGCGACGCAAGACTTCCCGGTTATCTCCGGTGCGCAGGCAGCGTGCCGCGCGCGCCGCCTGCCGCGCCGCCGCCAGACGCTGACCGGCCTGCTCCCAGTGGTGCGCGATGAGTGCCGCCTGTTCGCCTTCGGGTTCGGTGCTGTCCATGCGCGCTTCAAGCACTTGCGCCAGCCGCCCATGCAGTGCTTGCCGATGCGAGCTCAACTGCATGCCGTAAGCCACCTCCTGAATCAATGGGTGCCGAAACTCCAGCCGTACCCCATCCTTGGCATCGCTGGTCGGGCGCAGCAGGCCGGCGACCTGCAATCCGGTCAGCGCGGCACCAAATGCCCCCGCACCGAGGGCAACCAGGCGCGACAACACCCCCAGTTCGGCCTGCTGACCCACGACCGAGCAGGCCTGAACAAGCATCTTCTCCCGCTTGGGCAAGCTATCGATCCGCGCGCCAATCAATGCGTCGATGCTGTCGGGCAAACCGGCGACGGGTCCGGCGCTTGCCGGAGCACGCAGCAAGTGGCGCGTGAGTTCCTGGGCGAACAGCGGGTTGCCTTGGCTGCGGCGGGCCACTTGTTCGATCACCTCCTCCGGCATGCGCACCAAGTCCGCCGGCGCCGGCTCCTCGGCCAGGCAGTGTTCGATCAACGTCCGCAGCGCTGGCGCCGGCAACCGGTCGAGGGCAAGCTGGGCGGTCTGCGCCTGACACAGCCATTCCTGATCCGGACCGGGCCGGTGATTGAGCAGCAGCATGGTGTGGCAGCCCGAAACGGCCGCGGCCATGGCGGCCAACAAGGGCCGGCTGGCCTGATCAAGCCAGTGCAGATCGTCCACGATCACCAGCAACCGCACCTGCGACCGGTGAACGACCAGCGCCTGGACCAGGGCCAGCAGACGTGTTTGACGCAGATTCTGTCTGGTCTGCGCCTCGGGGTTCGGTCCCGTTTCCGCCACACCCATGAGATCGAACATCAACGCGTCATCGCCGTCCTGCCGGCACCCAGCCTGCATCAGTGCCTCCCGGATGCGCGAGCGCGCCCAGGCAGGTCCCGCGCCAGGCGCCAGCCCCAGGTACATCTCGCCCAGGATGTGACGCACCACCTGCAAGGGCACCGCATCGCCCAGGGGATGGGTACGCACCCAGGTGACACGCACGCCCTCGGCGACGGCCAATTGGGCCAATTCGGCGCACAAACGGCTTTTGCCCATGCCGGCTTCCCCCTCCAGGCGCAACACCTGCCCGTTGCCCTGGAGGGCCTGCTCGAACGCCTGCTTGAGCAGCTCCATCTCGACCTCACGCCCGACGAATGGGCCGTCGGTCGCGGGCTCCGTACCCAGCCCGACCTCCGCGCTCAGGCTGTAGAGCGACACCGCTTGCGCGATACCTTTCAAGTGCCAGGCCCCTTCCGACCCCAAGGTGAAATGACCATGGCGCAACAAGCCACGCGTCGCTTCGGTCAGCAGGATTTGCCCCGGCTCCGCCAGGGTCGCCACGCGGCTGGCCAGGTGGATGGCGACGCCGTGCGCACCTCCGCCACGACGGTCGTTGACGTCGGTGGGATCGGACGCCACCTTACCCGAGTGCAACCCCATGCGAATCGCCAGCGCACCCGGATGCCGGGCGAAATGCACCTGCAGGGACAGCGCCGCGTGACAGGCCGCTTCGGCATGATGCTCCAGTACCACGGGCAAGCCAAAAAACGCCATGATCCCGTCGCCCAGCGTGCGCAGCACGGTCCCGCCGTGCCGCTCGACCAGCCTGACCATGTCCTGAATCGCCGGCCGCAACTGGTGCATGGCCTGTTCCGGGCTGAGCGCCGCGATCTGCAGGGTGGAGTCGGCTATGTCCGCGAACAGAATGGTCACGGGCTTGACTTCGCCCCAGTCGGTGGGCGCGGACGGCGCCTCGACGACCAATGCCTCCAACGGATGGCCGCAGCCCGCGCAAAAGCGATCCGATACGGTGCAGCTTGCCCCGCACTGGGTACAGAATCGAGCGCCCATACTCAGTCAGTCGCGCGAACCGGAGAACGCCGGGCGCGTGCAGCGGAGTGCTGGGCTTTGGCAGCGCATGTTTCATTATGCAAGCCAGAGCCCCATCACTAGTTACATTAAATTACCCCCACCGTCATCCCCAGACCGGGGGACGCACTACCACCGGGCAGGCAAGCTCTTGAGCAGCACCAGCCGCCGCTCGCGCACCGCGGTATAGCCGCCGGTTCCAAGATCCTTCAGCAAACGGCTCACCATTTCGCGCGAGCAAGCCAGATGGCTGGCTATCTGCTGGTGGGTCAGGCGCTCACACAGCATGCGCTGGCCCTGCGCGTCCGGCGGTCCGGCCAGGCGGTCCAGCAGAACGGTCAGGCGTGCGTAGACGTCGGTCAAGGCCACGCCGCGGGCGTTGTCTGTCGCCAGACGGGCTCGGCGGATCAAGCGGCCCATCAATTCCAGCGCGAAGTCGGGTTGCTCGGCGATGTAGCCCAGCAGTGCGGCGCGCGAAACCAGCGCACACACCGTGGTCTCGTCGGCCTCCACGTTGGCCGAGCGCGGACCCCCGTCCAGCGACATCTCACCGACGTACTCGCCCGGGCCGTACATGCCCAGAGTCAGCTCCTTGCCGTTGTCTCCCGACAAGAAGGCGCGCAAACGCCCCGACAGCACGATGTACAGGGTGTCGCCGAACTCGCCCTCTTGAATGATCAGCGTGCCGCGCCGGTAGCGCCGCTGCACGCCATGGCTGGCCAGGGCCGAGACGTGCGGTGAACTGGTCGGCACCGGTGGCAACACCGCGGCGGAGGCCGCTGCGGGTTCTGGTCGCGAGCCGGGCTCAGAAGGGGGCATCCCCCATCATACAAAGTGGTAGGTGCTGCTGGACGGGCGTGGCCCGACAAAGCCGCCGGCCCGCAACGCCGGCACCACCGGCGGCAAGCTCAGCACGCGTTGCACCAACTGGCGGATGCCTCGTGCTCCGGTCTTGTCGCGCAAGGCACGCACCTGAGTGCGCACGGTCGATTCGGCGACGCCGTGGCGGGCGGCAATCTCGTCCACCTCGTCCCCGTCGCACAAGGCCCGCAGCACGGATTCCTCGGTCGGCGTCAGGTTGTGCTCCAGGGCAAACATCTGCAGGGTCAGGTTGTCGCCCACGCGCTGGCGCGCCATGGCCAGCAGCACCGAGCTGGTCGGACTTGCCAGGGCATGGTTCAGCGGTATCGCGGCGACGGGCAGACGGTGCTCTTCGTGCGTCAGGTACAGCAGGCGTCGGCGCCCATGCACCGCACCCTCGATGGCCGCCAGCAACTGCTCGGTTTGCTCGGTGTCAGGGCAGGCGATGGTCCCCTCGTCGCCGGTGAACACCAAGCGCCCCATGGCCAATTCGTGGCGCGCCAGGTGGTTGGCGTGCAGCACCCTGCCGCGTGAGCTGACCAGCACCAAGCCATAGTCGATCTCGTCCAGCAGGCGCAGCGCCAGCGAGGGCTGCAGTTCGTCCTCCAGGGCGCGAAACGCAAAGCCGACCTTGCGGGTGGTCGGGTGGGTGGCTACGGTGTTCATGACGGCCTGCTCCTCGGAGTTGATCCTGCAAGGCAGTCTAGGCACCGGCGTCACGGCGCGCAGTGACGGATGCACACCGGTTTTGTGATCCATTCACATCGCACCCACCCGTCGGGGCGGTTTCATACCGATTGGCGTTCAAATTACAAGAACCGTTCTGGCTGAGCCTGTCGAAGCCCGGCGCGGCGTTTCGACAAGCCTGTCCTGAGCCCGTCGAAGGGCTCAATGCGAACGGTTTGATGCTTTTGAACGCCTTTTAGTATCAGGCGTCACGCACGAAGGGGTTGTGCCGACGCTCTTCGCCCAACGTGCTTTCCGGCCCGTGGCCGGGGATGAACACCGTGTCGTCGCCCATGGGCCACAGGCGCTCGCGGATGCTGCTGATGAGCTGCGCATGGTTGCCACCCGGAAAATCGGTGCGGCCGATGCTGCCGTTGAACAACACGTCGCCCACAAAGGCGCGTTGCGCCTCGGGCGAGTGAAACACCACGTGACCCGGTGTGTGGCCGGGGCAGTGGCGCACGTTCAGCGTGCAGTCACCGATCTGCACCGTGTCGCCGTCGTTCAGCCAGCGCGTGGGCGTGAACCCGTCCACCTGCGGAAAGCCGAACATCCGCCCCTGCTCGGCAATGCCGTCGATCCAGAACTGGTCGTCCTGGTGCGGGCCGACGATGGGCAGCCCCAGCCGCTGGCTCAGCTCGGCCGTGCCGCCGGCGTGGTCGATGTGGGCGTGGGTGAGCCAGATCTGCTCCAGATCGACCCCCAGCTCGCGCACCACCGCCTCGATGCGCGCCAGGTCGCCGCCCGGGTCGATGACCGCGGCCTTGCGCGTGGCGTCGCACCAGACGACGGAACAGTTCTGGGCGAAGGGCGTAACAGGGATGCTGCGGTACTGGAGCATGGTTTTTGACGGGTTTGACGCAATCCCTTGATTCTCGCGTCTGTCGAGGCGACGGCCCGCTCGGCAATGGGCTCTCCCCGCAGACAGAGTCCGCCGAGAGACGTTGAGCCCTGCTTGCAATGCGACGGCGGTGCGTGGCAAGCTGGCGACTATAGCGTACCGCCAGAGTAGTTTTAGAGCTAAAACAGCCTGATGCCGGCGTGGAATAATCGCCATCAGCTATCAAATTTGAAGCAATCACACCGTCCACTCGGTTGGGGCGCGTGCTCGGTGCCCGCGCGCGGAGCCCGGCCGCTCAAAGCCGCCGTGCCTTGACCGACTTGCCCTTGACCTTGCCGCTGTTCAGCGCGCGCAGCGCCTGGTCGGCCACACTGCGTTCCACGGCCACGTAGGTCGAGAACTCGTTGACATTGATCTTGCCGATGCGCGCGCCTTCGATGCCCATGTCCTTGGTCAGCGCGCCCAGCAGGTCGCCAGGGCGGATTTTCTCCTTCCGGCCGCCCAAAATCTGCAGCGTGACCATGGGCGGGCGCAGCGGCTCGGTGTCGGCCGCGGGCGTCAGCTCGCTGAGGGGGTGCCAGGGGTTGGGGCGGCCCTGCATCTCGTCAATGCGGCCCACCCGCCCCATCTCGTCCATGCTGGCCAGGCTGAAGGCCCAGCCCTGCTCGCCCGCGCGACCGGTGCGGCCGATGCGATGGATGTGCACCTCGGGGTCGGGCGTGATGTCGACGTTGATGACCGCCGCCAGCTGGGTGATGTCGAGCCCGCGCGCGGCCACGTCGGTCGCCACCAGCACGCTGGCGCTGCGGTTGGCGAACTGCACCAGCACCTGGTCGCGCTCGCGCTGGTCCAGGTCGCCATGCAGCTCCAGCGCCACCAGGCCTTGCGCCTGCAGCACGCCGACCAGGTCGCGGCACTGCTGCTTGGTGTTGCAGAAGGCCAGCGTGCTGACCGGCCTGAAATGGTCAAGCAGCAGACCGACGGCGTGCAGGCGCTGGCTGTCTTCGACCTCATAAAAGCGCTGGCGGATCTGGCTGTCGTCGTGGCGCTCGGTGAGTTTGACGTCCTTGGGCTCGCGCATGAAGCGCTTGGCCAGCTGCGCCACGCCGTCGGGGTAGGTGGCGGAAAACAGCAGGGTCTGCCGCGTTTTGGGGCAGCGGGCGATGACCTTGGCAATGTCGTCGGCAAAGCCCATGTCGAGCATGCGGTCGGCCTCGTCCAGCACCAGGGTGTTGACGGCGTCCAGCGCCAGCGTCTCGCGCGCCAGGTGGTCGAGGATGCGGCCCGGCGTGCCGACCACGATGTGTGCGCCATGGGCCAGGCTGGCGATTTGCCCGCGCAGCGCCACGCCGCCGCACAGGGTCAGCGCCTTGATGTTGTCCTCAGCGCGCGCCAGGCGCCGGATCTCCTGCGTGACCTGCTCGGCCAGCTCGCGGGTGGGGCACAGCACCAGGGCCTGCACCGCAAAGCTGCGCGGCGCCAGCCGGGCCAGCAGCGGCAGGGTGAAGGCGGCGGTCTTGCCGCTGCCGGTCTTGGCCTGGGCGATCAGGTCATGGCCTGCCAGCGCCAGCGGCAAGCTGGCGGCCTGGATCGGGGTCATGCTGGTGTAGCCCAGCTGCGTCAGGTTGGTCAGCGCGGCTTCGGGCAGGCCCAGGCTGACAAAAGAAGCCGCCGTGGGCGGGGATGCGTCGGTCTTGGTCATGGCGGATTGTCCGCTGTCGGCGGTGGGGCGCGCCCAAGCCGCCCGGCCGACGCCCCCGAGCCCATCAGACCTTGAACGCGTACTCGATGGTGATCGGTGCGTGGTCCGAGAACTTGACGTCCTTGTAGATCGACTCGGCTCGCGCCAGCGCAGCGGTGGCTGGGGTGGCCAGGTGGTAGCCGATGCGACGTAATACCCACAAACAAGTTAGGTGACAGGGCCGCCAGCCAGCCGGTGAGCAAGCACGCCAATTAGGCCAGTGAAGCTATCCACTGACGCGAGCTAGTGTTCTGTCCTGCAAATAACTGTCATTAATTTTGCATACCAATGCGGTATCTTTAGAAGGGAGATACCGCGATGAGAACAGGCAGACCGAAGGCAGAATTGGCATTGACTGACGAC
>JAIUOM010000202.1 GCA_020161215.1 Pseudomonadota bacterium | reverse complement strand
GCGCCTGCAGCGCACCCGGGTCGATGCGCGCTACGAATCGGTGGCCGGCGCCTACCCCGCGGGCAGCGAGGTGCGCGACAAGGTCACCGGGTTCATCTGGCAGCGCTGTCTGATCGGCATGAGCTGGAGTGGCAGCACCTGCACGGGCGATCCGACCCGGCTGGACTGGAAGCAGGCCCTGATCGCCGCCGCCAGCTCCACGCCCAGCCCGGCCGCCGTCGATGCCACGGCCGCCGTCTGGCGCCTGCCCAACAAGGCCGAGCTGCTGACCCTGGTCGAATCGGGCTGCTACCAGCCGGCGCTGAACGCCAGCACCTTCCCCAGCCTGCCGCTGCTGTGGGACACCCGCATCGTCTGGGCCTCCTCGCCCAGCAACGTGGTGGTGTCGCAGGCCTGGGTGCTGGACCTGTTCAATGGCGCGGACGACATCCGCTACATCGGCAACCCCTACGTGGCCCTGCTGGTGCGCGGCCCCTGACCTTGGCGTACCTCGGATCGGCGTGACACGATCGTCGCCGTGCGTACACTGATCCGACACGCCATGCTGATCGCCCACATCACCGACCCCCACATCGGGCTCGACCTCGGCCCGTTGACCGACCGGCTCGACACCACCCAGGCGCTGCGCCGGGCCCTGGCGCACGTGCGCCGGCTCGACCCGGCGCCCGAGGTGCTGCTGCTCACCGGCGACCTGACCGACGGCGGCCGGACGCGCGACTACGCCACCTTGCACAGCTTGCTGCACGACGAGCTGCCCGGCCACGCCACCGGCCACCCGCGCGTGCTGGCCGTGCCCGGCAACCACGACTTGTCCCTGTCCGCCAGCCAGGCGCTGGGCGCGGCGATGCCCCGCGCCACCGACGCCCCGCCTGGGCGCGTGTGCTTTCGGGTCGAACACGGCGGCCTGCACTTCATCGGCCTGGACACGGCCCAGCCCGGTCGCCCGGAAGGCGCGCTGGAAGCCGCGCAACTCGACTGGCTCGACCGCCAATTGCGGGCTTGCGCCGACCAACCGGTGCTGATCCTGCTGCACCACCCGCCGCTCACTTCCGGCATCCAGGCCATGGACGCCCACGGCCTGCGGCACGGCCGCGACGGGCTGGCACGGCGGGTGGCCCAGCACGGGGGCGTGCAGTTGATCGCCTGCGGTCACCTGCACCGCCCGATGCTGGGCCTGCTGGGCGGCGCCCCGGTGGTCGTGGCCCCCTCCAGCGCGCACCAGCTGGAACTCGACCTGCGTCCCGACGCGCCCCTGGCCATCCGCCTGGAGCCGCCCATGATCGGCCTGTACCGCTGGACGCCCGGCGAAGGCATGGTCTGCCATTTCAGCCACGTCCAGGACTTCGCCGGGCCGTACCGGGTGTAGTCCGGGCGGCCCCTCAGCCCGCTTCTTTTTTAATAGCTTGTCAGGATGAGTCGGCGCCGACCCAGCACCGAAAAGACCCTTCAACCGGCCTGACTGCCCACTCCCCCACGAAATCCCCCATGACCCTGGCCCACCTGCTCGCCCGCCAAGCCCGCCGCCGGCCCGATGCCGCCGCCATCCTGCATGGCGAGCGGTTGCACGCCAGCCACCTCGACTGGGCCGCGCGCAGCGCCGGCCTGGCGCGGCAACTGCGCGCCACCGGCCTGGCCGAGGGCGACCGCGTGCTGCTGTTCGCCCACAACCACCCGCGTTACCTTGAAGTGCTGTGGGGCCTGTGGTGGGCAGGGCTGGTGGCCGTGCCCGTCAATGCCAAGCTGCACCCGCGTGAGGTGGAATGGATCATTGCCCACAGCGGCGCGCGCTGGGCCTTTGTGACGCCCGACGTGGCGCCCGCGCCGCTGACCGGGCTGGAGCGCCAGGTCGCGCTGGATTCGCCCGACGCCGACGCGCTGCTGGCGCCAGCACCCGATCCGCTGGCCGTACCCGTGGCCGAACGGGGTTTGGGCGACGTGGCCTGGCTGTTCTACACCAGTGGCACCACCGGCCGCCCCAAGGGCGTGATGCTGACGCACCGCAACCTGATGACCATGGGCACGGGCTACTTTGTCGACGTCGACCCCGTGGCGCCGCAGGACGCCATCTGCTACGCCGCGCCCATTTCGCACGGCGCCGGCATCTACGCCATTCCGCACCTGATGGCCGGCGCGCGCCACGTCGTGCCCGCCTCGGGCGGGGTTGAGCCGGCCGAGCTGTTTGCGCTGGGCCGCGCCGTCGGGCCGCTGTCGATGTTTGCCGCGCCCACCATCGTCGGGCGCCTGGTCGAGCACGCGGCCAGCCAGGGCTTGTCGCCCGTCGACTGCGCCCAATCGTTCAAGACCATCGTCTACGGCGGCGCGCCCATGTACGTGGCCGACATCCAGCGCGCCCTGGCCGTGATGGGCCCGCGCTTGGTGCAGATCTACGGCCAGGGCGAGACGCCCATGGTCGGCACCGCCCTTTCGCGCGCCGACCTGGCCGATGCGGCGCACCCGCGCCACCTGCAACGCATCGCCAGCGTGGGCTGCGCGCAAACCCCGGTGCGCGTGCGCGTGACCGACGCCCAAGGGCGCGACATGCCCCTGGGCGAGGTGGGCGAGGTGGTGATCCAGGGCGACAGCGTGATGGCCGGCTACTGGCAAAACCCCGAGGCCACCCGGGCCGCCATCCAGAACGGCTGGCTGTTCACCGGCGACATGGGCACGCTGGACGCCGATGGCTACTTGACGCTGAAGGACCGCAGCAAGGACCTCATCATCAGCGGCGGCAGCAACATCTACCCGCGCGAGGTCGAAGAAGCGCTGCTCACCGCCCCCGGCGTGGCCGAGGTGGCCGTGGTCGGCGAGCCGGACGCCGAATGGGGCGAAAACGTGGTCGCCTTTGTCGTCGCGCAGGCCGATGCCACATTGACCACCGAAGCGCTGGACGCCCTCTGCCTGCAACAGATCGCCCGCTTCAAGCGCCCCAAGCGCTATGTGTTTGTGAGCAGCCTGCCCAAGAACAACTACGGCAAGGTGCTGAAAACCGCCTTGCGCGAGCAGTTGCAACGCCCGGGCGGACTACCGCACGGATAGAATCCGGGCCTTCGGGTGCCTGGGGGGCGCCCACCTCGCGAAAGCTGATGCACCCCTTGATGACCGCAAGCATCGCTTGCATACCCCTCCTGGCCCGTGAGCGAGACATGGCCTTGTTCTGGAGTTGGTATGCCTTCGTCTTTAGCTTCTTCCGTGGTGCCCAATGCACCCGCCCTGGTGCTGCGCGAAGCGCGCCGCCTGCACCGCGCCGCGCGTTCTGATCACCTGTCCGCCGCCCTGCCCGTGCTGCGCCGCCTGATCAAGGCCGGTGTGCTGCTCGGCATCAGCCTGCCCGAGCTGCACCGGGCGCGCGGCACGGTGCAACGAAAACACGTGCTGCACCTGCTGGCGCTGGAAGCCGGCCACCCCAGCTGGGAGCACTACCGCCCGGCGCTGCGCCAGGCCCAGCCGCACGATCTGCTGGCGCTGCGCCTCCACGCCCGTGGCTGGGCCACGCTCAACACCTGGTTCCCGTCCGAGGCCGCCGCGCGCGCCGCCATGCAGGGACGCGCAGGGCGGCTGGTGCGCGTGGGCCAGCAAGCCGTGTGGCTGGCGCCCACCGCCCAGCAGGCGCTGCAGGGCGGCGACTCGGCGTAGGCGCGGTCTTGCTCTTGGCCGCCGCCATCAGGTAGTGCGGCGGTGGCATCATGGCTGGCCGAACATCTTGAACCATCCGCCATGAGCCCCACCCACAACCACCTCGACCAATGGCTTGCCGACGAGCAAGCCGCGCTGGAACGCATGAAAAAAGGCCCCGGCCCCGGCGTCACCCGCCTGGAGCAGGTGGCCGCCCTGAGCGGGCTGGAGCTGATGCAGGCCATGCTGAACGGCGAAGTGCCCTTTGCGCCCATCGCCCAGACGCTGGATTTCTTGCTGATTGCGGTTGGCAAAGGCCGCGCCGTCTTCCAGGGCACACCCGGACCGCAACTGTTCAACCCCTTGGGCACCGTGCACGGCGGCTGGTTCGCCACCCTGCTCGACTCCGCGCTGGGCTGCGCCGTGCACACCCTGATGCCCCAGGGCCGCGCCTACACCACGGCCGAGCTGGGCGTGAACATGGTCAAGGCGCTGACCCCGAAAGTGCAGCGCGTGCGCGCCGAAGGCCAGGTCATCCACTGCGGCCGCCAACTCGCCACCGCCGAAGCGCGCCTGGTCGGCCCCGACGGCACGCTGTATGCGCATGCGACGACGACTTGTCTGGTGTTTGATTTGCCGGGGGCGTGAGGGGATCGGTATCGAAATTGGCAGGACCAGCGGACAAGCGTTCATCGGCGACAACGCCAGCCCTCCGGCGGTTGCCCTGGTTATACCGATCGGCATGCACTCAGCGCAGAAAATTCTTACAAAACAAGCACTTGGAGCCACCAACCCGCGACGGAGAAGTGGCGCGCTATCCAGTTATCTTACGGATATGATGGATAAATCACGTTAGGCACTAATAGCAAACACACGCTAGTTGAGAATTTAAGAAAGGAGTTCGACCGTGAACAGTAGCGCCGAGAATATCTCATGGATATTTATCCCCTTGCCGTCCGAAGCTGTGTTTAAGATTCGAGCGTGGATACATAGGCTCGCCACCTCTAAAGAAGCTGACGACACCCTTGCCAAAAACTGTGAGGAAATAGTCGAAGAGGCATTTCTAACTCACAAGCTCTCGTACAACAGCGATAAGTACGGGGAAATCCGCATGAATGAACTTCGAACGTTGCTGGGCTCCGACGGAATTTGTGTCCCCGAACACTGTTTCATAGATCCTCCCGATGCACTTACGCGAGTTCAAGAGCCCTTGCGCCCATTCATCCGTAATGCCTAACCTTTTGGTCGAGGCGCGGCTTCGCCGCTAGGACGCTACGCCGGCAAGCCAGCTCCGCGCCCCTCACCTCGCACGTTAGAAACGGAAGAACCCATGCTGTCGCGCGAGCTAAAAATCGGAATCATTGGCGGCGTCATTTCGTCAGTTCTCGTCATCATCTTTATCCAGCCTCTGCTTGGCTTGGTGTGGAGTGCTGCACTCGCCTTCGGAGAGTCTGTTCAAGCTGGGTACGTTGATCGAATTTATCGAAACGCTGCCGTTGGCGAACGAAACATGGTGGGCCACCTATCGCTCTTGGGGGTCACGCTCCTTCTGATCTTCGTTCCCGCACTTCTTCTGTTTCCCGACATGGAGAAGCGCAGCAGCGGATCTCGCTTACCGTTCCCCTTGCTTCGCGCCGTCATCGCTGTTGTGTCAATGCTCGTACCTCCTCTGTTTCTCATTGTCGCGTCGCTATTCATCGGCGTTTCCCAGATCAATGCATCCTTCTCACAACGACTTGCAGTTCTCGCCCCGACCATCACCGATCAAGAGATGAAGGAGTGGCGGGCGCGCTGGGCAAAAATGCAGAGTCAGAAAGACTATCGAGAGCTCGTGGAAGCAATGGAACGGCGCTCCACTGAACTTCGTATTGATCTACCAAAAGTCAGAACACCATAGTCTGAACCGCCCCGGGAATTGCGGAGGCTCCTTCGCTAGAGAATGGAGCCAAGATGAGAAAGTCACCGAAGTTTTCCCCCGAGATGCGCGAGCGCGCGGTGCGCATGGTGCAAGAGCACCGCAGCGAGCATCCAGATCGGAAGA
>JAIUOM010000201.1 GCA_020161215.1 Pseudomonadota bacterium | reverse complement strand
GGCGGCGTTCTGGCTGGCGCGCGCGCTGGGCTTTGATCTGTTTGCCGAGGGCTGGGGCGGCGGCAGCCTGGTGTCGATCGCCTGCGTTGGCCTGGGCGGCGGCGTGGGGCTGCAACTGGCGCGCGGCTGGCGTCGGCGCCGGGGCGCGGACCCAACCGATCAAGCGGAGCGCTGAAACCATGGCTTTCGTCGAACCGGTCACCCTGAACGAGCGCGGCGTGCGCCTGGAGCCGCTGGCGCTGAGCCACGAAGCCGGCCTGCGCGCCGCCGCCGCCGATGGCGAGCTGTGGCAGTTGCGCATCACCAGCGTGCCCGAGCCCGAGCAGACGCGCGCCTACATCGAGCAAGCCTTGCAAATGCGCGCCGAAGGCAGCCGGTTTGCCTTTGCCGTGATCGACGAGGCCAGCGGCCAGGTCGTCGGCTGCACCAGCTACCACGACATCGTGCCGGCCGTGCAGCGGGTTGAAATCGGCTGGACCTGGTACGCCCGCAGCGTGCAGCGCAGCCACGTCAACACCACCTGCAAGCTGCTGCTGATGCGCCACGCCTTCGAAGCGCTGAATTGCGCCGTGGTCGGCTGGCGCACCGACAACTACAACTTTGCCTCGCAGCGCGCCATCGAGCGCCTGGGCGCCCGGCGCGACGGCGTGATCCGCCACCACGCCCCGCGCCGCGACGGCACCGTGCGCGACACCGTCATGTACAGCCTGCTGGCCGGCGAATGGCCCGAAGCCAAGGCGCAGCTGCTGTACCTGCTGAATCGCCCGCGCTGAACCCCACAGAACCCCCAGGAGACCCTGGCCCATGCTGATCGACTTCTTCTACACCCTGCGCGCCGCCAAGCTGCCGGTGTCGGTCAAGGAATTTCTGACCCTGCTAGAGGCCTTGCAGGCCGACGTGGTCGGCCCCCGGCAGCCCGAGGCCTGCTCGATCGACGATTTCTACTACCTGTCGCGCACCGCCCTGGTCAAGGACGAGAAGCACTTCGACAAATTCGACCGCGCCTTCGCCGCCTACTTCAAGGGCGTCGAGCAGCTCACCGACTTCCGCAAGGAAGTCCCCGCCGACTGGTTGCGCAAGGTGCTGGAAAAAGAACTCTCGCCCGAGGAAAAAGCCGCCATCGAGAAGATGGGCTGGGACGAGCTGATGGAGACGCTGAAAAAGCGCCTGGAAGAGCAGAAAGAGCGCCACGAAGGCGGCAGCAAGTGGATCGGCACCGGCGGCACCAGCCCATTCGGCCACGGCGGCTACAACCCGCAGGGCATCCGCATTGGCGGCAAGGGCGGCAACAAGAGCGCCGTCAAGGTGTGGGACCAGCGCGCCTACCGCGACTACGACGACAGCCAAGAGCTGGGCACGCGCAACATCAAGGTGGCGCTGCGCCGCCTGCGCAAGTTCGCCCGTACCGGCAACGAGCTGGAGCTGGATCTGCCCGACACCATCCGCTCCACCGCCGCCAACGCCGGCTGGCTGGACATCAAGATGGTGCCCGAGCGCCACAACGCCGTGAAAGTGCTGCTGCTGATGGACGTGGGCGGCACCATGGACGAGCACATCCACCGCGTCGAAGAGCTGTTTTCAGCCGTCAAGGCCGAGCTCAAGCACCTGGAGTTCTACTACTTCCACAACTGCGTCTACGACTTCATGTGGAAGAACAACCGGCGCCGCTTTGCCGAGAAGTTTCCCACCTGGGACATCATCCGCAAGTACAACAAGGACTACAAGCTGATCTTCGTGGGCGACGCCACCATGAGCCCCTACGAAATCCTGCAGCCCGGCGGCAGCGTCGAATACAACAACGAAGAGCCGGGTGCCGAATGGCTGCAACGCCTGACGCACGCCTTCCCCAAGTTCGTCTGGATCAACCCCGAGCCGCAGGGCGTGTGGCAGTACCGCCAGAGCATCGCCGTGGTTCAGCAACTGATGGGCCAGCGCATGTTTCCGCTCACCCTGAAGGGGCTGGAAGAGGCCATGCGGACGCTTTCCAAATAGCGCCGGGCATCGTTTCCAAAGGGTCGGGGGGTGCCCTTCGCGCTCTCAAAACAGAGCTGCTCAGGATGCACTGACGCCGGCCTAAGCCTGATTTTGCCTAAAACTCGGCAAGGAACCCAGCCCACGCTCGACTTGCTATCAAAAATCGAGCCTATCAGGCTTTACTGACGCCGGCGGGCGGCCATTTCGACTCCGGCCTGGGCCACCACTTCGGGGCTCAGCAGCGCCTGCGCCGCTGGGTAGACCACCGACTCTTCCAGTGGAATATGGCCTTCGTACAAGGCCACGTACTCGTCGATCAGGGCGTGGTCGGCCGGGCCGATGGCCGGCGGGGCCGCGTCGTCGCGCCAGCGCAGCAGCAACTGGCGCAGCGCCGCCCACAAGGTGTGCATGCGCAGGTGCTCGGCGCGCAGGCGCGCCACGGCGGCGCGCACGGCGCTGTCGGGGTGCGCGTCCAGGGCAGGAAACAGGTGGCGCTCCTCGTCCTCGTGGTGGTGCGGGCCGGCGATGTCGAAATAGCGCAGCACGTCGCCGGCGGCGCCGCGCGACGAGGCGTCGTGGCCCTCGGTCTCGACATGGGCCACGATGCGCCGCAGCAGCGCCAGGCTGCGCTGCACGCGCTCGTGGCAGGCCAGCAGCATCTCGAAGGGTTGCTCGAAGCCCACGGCGGGCGAATGGAAGCCGGGCAGACCAGCGGCGGAAGTTGTTGCCATGGTGGGCATTGTCCGGTGCCACGGGCGGCCGCGCCTTCAACCGGATCAAGATCGCGTCCACGGCACGGGCGCTCGCCCCGGCCTCCGGCCGGGCAACGCACGGCTTTGTTCGCCCCCGGGCCACTAAACTCCGCATGTGTTTCCACCGCTCTCCTCGTCCTCGCGCCTGACCGGCGCCGCCCTCGTGCTCGTCGGCCTGCTGGCGCTGCCCGGCTGCGCCCTGCTGCCCTGGAACCAGCCGCCGGCCGAGGAGAAGGCCCCCGCCGGGCGTTCCGCCGAAACCACGCGCGAAGGCCAGGTGGGCGTGGCGGGCGACACGCCCGAGGTGACGGCCTTCGACATCCACGTCGATCTGGCCGACGAAAAGCTGCGCGAGCTGGTCGAGCGCCACAACGAACTGCGCCGCTACCGTGCCGTGACCGACCTGGACGAGGCCGAGTTCACCCGCCTGATGGCGCTGGCCGAACGCGACGTGCGCAACCTGCTGGGCACCGAGGGCTACTTCACCCCCCAGGTGAAGGTGCGGCGCGAGGGCCCGCCCGGTGGCCGCGCCACGGTGGTGATCGAGGTCGAGCCCGGCCCGCCGACCCGGGTGCACCAGGTGAACATCGAGTTCGAAGGCGACATTGCCCAGTCCACCGACCCCGGCGCCGAGCAGCAGCGCCAGGCCATCCAGACGGCCTGGGCGTTGGACCAGGGCAGCCGGTTCACGCAGGACCGCTGGTCGTCGGCCAAGACGCACGCGCTGCGCCAGTTGGTCGAGCGGCGCTACCCGCGCGGCGAGATCAGCTACAGCCTGGCCGACATCAGCGCCCCCGAGGCCCAGGCCAAGCTGGGCGTGCGGCTGGATTCGGGCCCGCTGTTCCACCTGGGCCCGGCCGTGGTCAAGGGCGCCGAGCGCTACCCCGACTGGCTGCCCGAGCGCCTGTCGTGGCTGCACCCCGGCCAGGTGTACGACCAGAAACGGCTGGTCGACGCCCAGCAGCGCCTGGCCGGCACCGGCTACTACGACTCGGTCTACATCAGCATCGACCCCGACGCCGACCCGGCGGCCACCCCGGTGACCTACACCGTCACCGAGGCCAAGCGGCACAAGGTGCAGATGGGCGTGGGCTACAGCACCGACGGCGGCCCACGCCTGTCGCTGGAGCACCGCGACAACCAGGTCTTTGGCAGCAGCTGGCGCACCGACACCAAGCTGCAGCTGGACAGCAAGACCCCGCTGCTGCAAGCCGACCTGCGCTCCCTGCCCGA
This sequence comes from Pseudomonadota bacterium, assembly GCA_020161215.1. Lineage (GTDB taxonomy): Bacteria > Pseudomonadota > Gammaproteobacteria > Burkholderiales > Burkholderiaceae_C > Ottowia. The sequence goes on along the minus strand of JAIUOM010000201.1, from coordinate 1,712 downwards.
GCCGAACGGCTGGCGCACCGCCTTCTTCGCGCGCTACATGCGGCAGGACGACGATTCGCTGATCACCACCTCGCAGACCCTGCGCATGGGCCGCACCAAGACCGAAGAGCGCTACGACCGCAACATCTTCCTGCAGTACGACAACGCCAGCGTCAGCGGCGACGGCACGCGCAACGTGCCGAACGCCCTGGTCGGCGACGGCGCGGCCGTGAGCCTGAACTACGCCTGGACCGGGCGCTACTTCGACAGCCTGCCCGTGCCCAAGCGCGGCTACGGCCTGCACGCCGAAATCGGCGTCGGCATGACCACCATGGCCCCGCGCAAGCCCTTCACGCGCCTGACCGGGCGCTGGCTGGGCCTGCTGCCACTGGGCGACGGCGGCAGCCGGCTGTCGATGCGCAGCGAACTGGGCGCCATCCTGGGCTCCAAGCAGGCGCGCCTGCCCGCCACCTACCTGTTTCGCACCGGCGGCGACGCCTCGGTGCGCGGCTACGCCTACCGCAGCATCGGCATTCCGCTGGGCGAGGACTGGGTTGGCCCGGGCCGCTACATGGCCGTGGGCAGCGTCGAATGGCAGCGCCCGATCCTGCAGGAGCGCTTTCCGGGCCTGCTGGAGCACACCGTGTTCCTGGACGTCGGCAGCGTGGCCAATGAAGTGACCAACCTGCGCGCCCATGTCGGCATCGGCACCGGGGTGCGGCTGATCACGCCGGTCGGGCCGATGGCGCTGGATCTGGCCTACGGGCTCAAGTCCAAGCAGTTTCGCCTGCACATGAACGTGGGCTTCGTGTTCTGATGAGCACCGCGCCCACACCGCCCAGCGGCCCGGCCAGCAACCCGTTCGACGCCGACGGGCGGCCCATCCTGAACCCCTTCAACGCCGACCACGCCGCGGCGCCGGCCGCCGCAGCGCCCCGGCGCCACCGCCGCTTGCGCCTGCTGGGCTGGGCGCTGGGCGGGCTGCTGAGTCTGGTGCTGATCGCGCTGGCCGGGTTCTGGCTGTGGGCCGGCAGCGAGGGCTCGCTGGCCACCGCGCTGCGCTGGGCCGGTGCCGCCCAGCCCCTGGTCACCGACGAAGTCACCGGCAGCATCCGCGCCGGTGGCAAGGTGCGCCGCCTGGTGTGGGAACAAGGCGGCCTGCGCGTGGAAGTGCACGACGCCGAACTGCGCTGGACCCCCGCCGCGCTGCTGGCGCGCACGCTGCGCATCGAGCAGCTGGGCGCCAGCCGCATCCTGCTGAACGACCAGCGCCCGAAAAACCCCGAGCCCTCGGCCGGCCCGCCGGCCTCAGTGGCGCTGCCACTGAAGCTGCAGGTGGCCCAGCTGCGCGTGGGCGAGCTGCGCTGGGCCGGCCCACCGCCGTACACGATGCAGGCTGTGACCGGCCGCTTCGACTTCGACGGCACACGCCACCTGCTGGAGCTGGACAGCGCGCGGGTGGAAGGCGGCCACTACCGCGCCCGCGCCGCCGTCACCGCCCAGGCCCCCGTCCGCCTGGATCTGGCGCTGGCCGGCGCCCTCACCGCCCCGGTGCCCGGCGCCGCCGGCCCGGTGCCGCTGACGCTGCAAGCCACGCTGCACGGCCCGCTCACCGACCTGCGCGCGCGCGCCGACCTGCAGGCCAGCCCCGGCCAGGCGTCGGCCGATGCCTCGGCGCCCCCCCCTCCCCCCCCCCCCCCCCCCCCCCGCCCCCCGGCCCCCCCCCCCCCCCC
>JAIUOM010000200.1 GCA_020161215.1 Pseudomonadota bacterium | reverse complement strand
GTCCCAGTCGAGCACGTGCGCCACGTCGGGGCGCAGCGCGTGCAGGGCGCGGATGGCGGCGGTGGTCTGGCGCTTGGCGCGCTCTTCCAGCCACTTGCCCAGGCGCACCAGGGTGACGACCATGGCGGCGCTTTCGAAGTACAGGTGGGCGTGCTCGCCGTGGCCGGAAAACAGCCACTGCCACACCGACAAGGCCCAGGCCGCCGTGGTGCCGATGGACACCAGCAGCTCCATGTTGCCGCTGCCGTTTTTCAGCGCGTGCCAGGCCGATTTGTAAAAGCGCGCGCCCAGGCCAAACTGCACCGGCGTGGCCAGCAGGAATTGCAGCCAGGCCGGCGGCATCCAGTGCACGCCCAGCGGCATCAGCAGCATGGGCAGCACCAGGGGCGCGCACAGCAGCAGGCCGATGCCGACCGGCGCGAAGCCGGCCCAGGGCGAGCTGTCGGCTTCGCGCAGGGCGGCGTCGGCGGCGCGCGGCTCGTAACCGGCGTCGCGCACGGCGCGGCGCAGGCGCGCCGGCAGCTCGGGGTCGTCCGTGTAGGTGACGCGGGCCGATTCGGTGGCCAGGTTGACCGCGGCGTCTTGCACGCCGGGCACTTTCTTCAGGGCTTTTTCGACCCGCGCGACACAGGAGGCGCAGGTCATGCCCCCGACGCCGAGGTCGAGGGTGGAGAGGGTGGCGGTATCGTCCATGCGGCAAGTGTGAAGCTTGCCATCATGGGAATGTCAAGCGGGGCCGCATATGAAACGATCTGGCGTACTGCCGGCTTGGACCCGGGTGTCGTGTGCAGGCGGATGTCGATGCTTGGGGACAGGTCAGCGCGCGGCGGACGACCGGCCGTTTCCCGGCGAGGCGCCGGACTCGCTCGATGCGACTGCGCCCAAGGTGGATCAGGCGGCCGGGTCGCCCTGGCCCTGCTCCCGGCTGCACCCTTGGCGAAGGGGGCTGTCGGCAGCGCCCCGCTCATGTATGACGACGGCGCCAGGCGCCGCCGACATACGCTTACCCTGAGCTCAGGGGTACAGTCCGCGCAGATCGCGCGCCGTCAGAATGCGCGTGCAGGCCACGATGAAGGTGGCGGTGCGCAGGCTGACCTTGTGCTGCTGGGCGGTGTTCCAGACCCCGTCGAAGGCGTCCTTCATGATCTTGATCAGGCGCTGGTTGATCTCGTCCTCGCTCCAGAAGAAGCTGGAGAAGTCCTGCACCCACTCAAAATAGCTCACCGTCACGCCGCCGGCGTTGGCGATCACGTCGGGCACCACCAGCACGCCCTTGTCTTGCAGGATGTCATCCGCTTCGGGCGTGGTCGGGCCGTTGGCGCCTTCGATGACCATCTTGGCCTTGATCTTGGACGCGTTCTGCTTGTTGATCTGACCTTCCAGCGCGGCGGGAATCATGATGTCGCACTTGCACGACCAGAATTCGGTCGAGGTGATCGACTCGGCGCCCCTGAAGCCGGCCACGCCACCGGTCTTGGCGACGTGCTCGAGGAGCTTGGGCACGTTCAGGCCCTTGTCGTTGGCCACGCCGCCGCTGTGGTCCTGCACGGCCACGACCAGGGCGCCGGCCTCGGCGAACAGCTTGCCGGCGATGCCGCCGACGTTGCCAAAGCCCTGCACTGCCACGCGCGCGCCCTCGATGGGCAGGCCGATCTGGCGCGCCGCCTCCGAGCCGACGGTGAACACGCCGCGGCCGGTGGCCTCGCGCCGGCCGAGCGAGCCGCCCATGTCCACGGGCTTGCCGGTGACCACGCCGGTGGCGGTGGCCCCGGTGTTCATGGAATAGGTGTCCATCATCCAGGCCATCACCTTCTCGTTGGTGTTGACGTCGGGCGCCGGGATGTCCTTGTTGGGGCCGATGATGATGCCGATTTCACTGGTGTAGCGGCGGGTCAGACGCTCCAGCTCGCCCTTGGTCAGGTTGCGCGGATCGACCCGGATGCCGCCCTTGGCACCACCGTAGGGCACGTTGACGGCGGCGTTCTTCACCGACATCCAGGCCGCCAGGGCCATCACCTCGGACAAGGTCACGTCCTGGTGAAAGCGCACGCCGCCCTTGCCCGGGCCGCGGCTGACGTTGTGTTGCACGCGGTAGCCCTCGAAGTGGGCGATGGTGCCGTTGTCCAGCTCGATCGGCACATCGACGATCAGGGCGCGCTTGGGGCGCTTGAGGGTTTCCACCCAGCGGCTCAAGGGGCCCAGGTAGGGCGCGACCCGATCCACCTGCTGCAGGTAGGTGCCCCAGGGGCCGAGGTGGTTCGGATCCAGGTAGGAGGGCAGGCGGTGGGTGGCAACGGCCGCGGCGGCCGGACTGGACTTGGTGGTGCGGGTGCTCATGGTAGGAGGAGGGGTGGAGGAAAAAGGGGCTGGGAATCGGCGGCGTGTCGACAGCCGGTCAAGGCGCAAACGCCGGTCGATGGAACAACTGTAGCCAGCCGGGCGGCATTCGGCCAATGCTGTTTTCCGACGTCATCATGCGTTAAACACATGATGACGCCGCCAACGGGTCGGGGGTGGGGCGGCTCAACCAGCGCCACAGGGCCCGGGCCCGGTTGCGGGGCTGGGCGGTGCGCCCTTCTTCCTGGCCCGGCCGCTCGCGGTAGGCGCGCACTTCCAGGGTGACGGACAGGCGTTCTTGCAGTTCGGCCGGCGCCGCCGGCACCAGGTTGCCTGCCTGGGCTTCGCGCAGCACGGTGCTGGCGGGCAGAAATGCCAGGCCATGGCCTTGCAGCGCCATGGCTTTCAGGCCTTCGGCCATGTCGGTTTCGTGCACCGTGTCCAGGTGCAGGGTCAGGCCCGACTGGCGCCGCAGCTGGTCGGTGATGCCCGCCAGGTAGGCACCGGGAGCGTAGCCGAGCAGGGGCAGAGGGGCGGCGGGCTGGCCGGGCAGGGCATGGCGCGGTTGGCCGTTGGCGTCGGGAGCACTCCAGGGCGTGAAGCGCTCTTCGCCCAGGGGCAGCATTTCGTAGCGCGCCGGGTCCAGGCTGATGGGCTGCCAGGGGTGGTGGTAGGCGATGAGCAGGTCGCAGCCGCCTTCGATCAGGCGCGAGACGGCGTCGGCCACGTTCAGGGCGATGAGGCGGCTGCGCAGCGGGCCGAAGCTCTGGCGCAGGCCGGCGATCCAGCTGGGGAAGAAGGTGAAGGCCAGGGAGTGGGGCACGGCGAATTCGACCGTGTCGGCGCTGGCCCGGGCATGGGCGCGCAGCATGCTGCGCGTGGCTTGCAGCTGGCGTTGCAGCAGCACGGCCTGCGCCAGCAAGGTGTCGCCGGCGGGGGTCAGGCGCACCGGCCACACGCTGCGGTCGACCAGGTCCGTGCCGGCCCAGGCCTCCAGCGCGCGGATGCGGCGCGAGAACGCGGGTTGCGAGACGTGGCGCCATTCGGCCGAGCGGCTGAAGCTGCGCGTTTCGGCCAGGCTCATGAAGTCTTCCAACCACTGCGTATCCATGGCCTCAAGCGTAGCGGTGCCGGGGCCGAATGGGCAACCGGGGGATACGCGCAGTGGAGCCAACGGGGGTGGCCCTTGTGGCGGCCCGGTTGGGTGCGTGGGCCGTGCGCCCAAGGGGCTGCGCTCTTAAAATTGACGCTTTCGTGCCCCTGGGCCTCTGTCTGCTTATTCATGATTCACCCCCAATTTTTTGACGTCATCGTCGTCGGTGGCGGCCACGCCGGCACCGAGGCGGCGCTGGCGGCGGCCCGCATGGGCGCCAAGACCCTGCTGCTGACCCACAACATCGAAACGCTGGGGCAGATGAGCTGCAACCCCAGCATTGGTGGCATCGGCAAGGGGCATCTGGTCAAGGAGGTGGACGCCCTGGGCGGCGCCATGGCGTTGGCCACGGACGAAGGGGGCATTCAGTTCCGCATCCTCAATTCCAGCAAGGGGCCGGCGGTGCGGGCCACGCGCGCCCAGGCCGACCGGGTGCGCTACAAGGCGGCCATCCGCCACAGGCTGGAGAACCAGCCGAACCTGTGGCTGTTCCAGCAGGCGGTGGACGATCTGCTGGTCGAGGGCGAGCGGGTGGTCGGCGCGGTGACCCAGGTCGGCATCGCCTTTCGCGGCCGCACGGTGGTGCTCACGGCGGGCACGTTCCTGGATGGGCGAATCCATGTCGGGCTCGACAACTACCAGGCCGGCCGCGCGGGCGATCCGCCGGCGGTGTCGTTGTCGGCACGGCTGAAGGAGCTGAAGCTGCCGCAAGGTCGCCTGAAGACCGGCACGCCGCCTCGCCTGGATGGCCGCAGCATTGATTTCAGCCAGTGCGAGGTGCAGCCGGGCGATATGGCGCCGGTGCCGGTGTTCAGCTTCATGGGCCGCGCAGACATGCACCCGCGTCAGGTGCCGTGCTGGGTCACGCACACCAATGCGCGCACGCACGAGATCATTCGCTCAGGCTTTGACCGCAGCCCCATGTTCACCGGCAAGATCGAGGGGGTGGGGCCGCGCTATTGCCCGAGCGTGGAAGACAAGATCAACCGCTTTGCCGACAAGGAAAGCCACCAGATCTTCCTGGAGCCGGAAGGCCTGGACACGCACGAGATCTACCCCAACGGCATCTCCACCAGTTTGCCGTTCGACGTGCAGTACGACCTGGTCCGCTCGATGAAAGGGCTGGAGAACGCCCACATCCTGCGCCCTGGGTACGCCATTGAGTACGACTACTTCGATCCCCGCTCGCTCAAAAGCAGCTTCGAGACGCGGCAGATCGGCGGCTTGTTCTTTGCCGGGCAGATCAACGGCACCACCGGCTACGAAGAGGCGGCGGCCCAGGGGCTGTTCGCTGGCATCAACGCCGCCCTGCAATGCCGCCAGCTCGACGGCCGCGCCGATGATTTTGGCGGCGCCTGGTTGCCGGGCCGGGACGAGGCCTACCTGGGCGTGCTGGTCGACGATTTGATTACCAAGGGCGTGACCGAGCCTTACCGCATGTTCACCAGCCGCGCCGAGTTTCGGCTGCAACTGCGCGAGGACAATGCCGACATGCGCTTGACCGAGGCTGGTCGCAAGCTGGGCTTGGTGGACGATGCCCGCTGGGATGCATTCGGCCGCAAGCGCGACGCTGTTTCACGTGAAACAGAGCGCTTGAAGACGACTTGGGTGAACCCGCGCCAACTGCCGACCGAGGAGTCGACAAGGGTATTGGGCAAGGCCATCGAACATGAGCACAATCTGTTCGATTTGTTGCGCCGCCCCGATGTCGGCTACGCCGCCCTGATCGGCATGGACGGAGGGCGCCATGCCTCGGGTGATGTTTCACGTGAAACCTTGGGTGAACTGACGGATGCGGTGGTGGAGCAGGTTGAGATTGCCGCCAAGTATTCCGGGTACATCGATCGCCAGCGCGAGGAGGTCGCTCGCGCGGCCCACTACGAGAACCTGCGTTTGCCGGCCCAACTGGATTACCTGGAAATTCCCGCGCTGTCGATCGAGGTGCGACAGAAGTTGCAAAAGCACCGCCCCGATACCCTGGGCCAGGCGGGGCGCATCAGCGGCGTGACCCCGGCGGCGATCTCGCTGTTGTTGATTCATCTGAAGAAGAGCGGATTCAAGGGCTTTGTCGATCGCGCGCCCAAGGCCCGGGTCGCATGAGTGCCGGCGTGGAGTCGGTGCTGCGCGCCGGTGCGCGGGTCTTGGGCTGTGAGTTGGGCGATGCACAGACTGGGCGACTTTTGGCCTATCTGGAAATGCTGGGCCGATGGAACAAGGTCTACAACCTGACGG